>JAUSMB010000068.1 GCA_030645365.1 Rugosibacter sp. | reverse complement strand
GCGGAGTCGGTTTATGTGCTCGTCGCCATCGTTAAAAAAGAAACTGAATCTGTATGCGTCGTTCTACATTTTGCTGCAGATTTTGTCGGTCACCCTGTTTGAGGCGATGCCCTTGCAGCAGGCCTTTCCGGCTGCCGGATACATTCTTCCAGAAGGTGTGCCACACAACCAGCTATTAAAATAGGGTACTAATAACTATTTTTTTCAGAAAATCATAGTATAAAAATAAAGTGTAAGGTAACGAAAGGTAACAAAAGGTAACAAGGCAGTGCTACACAGTTTTTTTTAGATAAATTACATCAAGGAGGGAAGATCAGATGAAAATGTCAAAACGAGGAATGGCAATTGCTCATTCCACAATTGTCATAGGTTTGGGGGCTCTGAGCGCATCGTTGTCACCTGTTGCTAATGCCTTTAGCTTCGAACTGGGTGGTGATGGTGGTATCAAGGGGGCATTTGATACCGATATTACCTATGGTTATATGCGCCGCATGCAGTCTGCCCAGCCAGATACAAAAGCGACATCATACGGTAACCGTGCGCTTTTTCCTGACCGTGGTGACGAGCTGTCGAATGCCGTCCGTTTCTCGCATACGCTGGAGTTGAAGCGGGGCGATAGCGGTTTTCTAGCGCGTGGGAATTATTTTTATGACGATGCCTATCGAGATAAAATTTTGCCACCAGGAAATAACCGCAGACTTATGCGTGGGAGCGATCTTACTGATGCGGTTTTCTATACAAAGCTAGGCGATACGGTTACCCTCCGGGTAGGCAAGCAAGTTATCAACTGGGGTGAAAGCACTTTTATCCAGGGAGGGATTGCCGATATCAATACCTTCGATATCGCGAAACTTCGTACACCTGGCGCTGACTTGAAAGATGCCTTCATTGGCGCCAAGGCGATTGATATGTCCTGGTCCGACAACAACTGGACTGTCGAAGGGTTTACGTTGTTCAAATTCGATCCTATTCGGGTTGATGCGATGGGTAGCCCGTTTGCGGGCCTTGATGGAATTGGCGATGGCGGCGGATGGGATGCGGGGGGCAATGGTGTAGTGGGTGGTGGCTGTATTGCGCCGGACGGAGTACGTTGCGATATATTGGGCGGTGGGCTGGTTCGCGTCGGTGACCGGCGCCCCTCCGGTAATGGTCAATGGGGTATTGCCGTGCGCAAGTTCTTCCCCGAATTCTTTAATGGCGGTGAAGTGGCTGTGTACGCACAGAACCTGCATGACCACCTGCCGATGATTTCTACCTATGGCAAGAGCGGACAATACTTTGTCGACTATCCGGCGGACATCAAGCGCTATGGCATCTCGTTCAATACCAATGTCGCGAGCCTGGCGATCGGTGGTGAATACAGTATCCGCAAGGATGCGCCGATCCAGTTGCTGGCGCCGCTTCTGAATGGTCGAGTGACAGCGGCAGTAGCTCCCGGTTCGTACCAACAGGGTTGGACTACATCCAACCGTCATCAACTGCAGGTTACGGTGCAAAAGAACTGGGGCGTAGTGCACCAACTAGGCGCAGATGCGGGGAGTTCCATTGTCGAGGTGGCCGTTGGAAAACTAAGCAACTTACCCGCTTCAACTCTATTGTTTGAACCCACGCTGACTAAAAGTTGGACTGGTCTTCAAATGAGGCATTCATTGACCTATCAAGCAGCCCTTTTCAATCTGATTGCGTTAACACCTAATCTGGCTTATCGCTGGGATATGCATGGCAATTCAAATGAGCTGGGCGGTGCCAAGGCATTCGTTGGCGGTCGGCAAGCGCTGACGCTGGGTCTGGATTTTGATTATGCAGGCGGGCGGTACAAGGGTGGTGTCAGCTTTACCAACTTCATGGGCAGGCATTCGGAAAAAAATGCTGCTAACAGCTTGCTGAATGGCACCTATGACCGCGATTTTCTGCAGGCTAATGTCAGTATGTCGTTCTAAATCCAATTACATCTAAAACAGAGGAGTTTCGATAAAAATGAGAACACCCCATTATTTAAAACTGGTTGCGATAATCGCTACCATTGGCTGCGCACTGAGCAGCCAAACGGCCAGTGCTGCACTGTCAGCCAGCGAGCAGGCCAAGCTGGGTATCGAAGGCACCCCATTGACCCCGATGGGCGCTATTCGGGCCGGTAACGCCGATGGATCGATTCCTGCCTGGAACCCGAAGCCACTGGCGCCTCCCGCAGGCTACAAGGCGGGTGATTATCCTGATCCATTCGCGAGCGAAAAGCCGCTATTTACCATCACCGCAAAAAACTACACGCAGTATCAGGACAAGCTAACGGCTGGCCAGGTCGCGATGTTCAAACAATATCCGGATACCTTCAGGATGCACGTTTATCCCACGCATCGTACAGGGGCTTATGAGTCCTGGGTGTATGAGGCAACGATGAAGCAGGCAAAAAATGTCAAGCTTTGCCCAGATCAAGTGAGCAAGGGCCACGTTTGCCTGAAGGATTATGTCAAGGGCGGCGGGGTGCCTTTCCCGATTCCCGAGAATGGTGATGAAGCCGGATGGAGTACCTTCCTGTCATTTCGGGGAACATCTCTGGATGTGATCAACAACGGCGCTTTAATTGATGCTTTAGGTAACCGCACGGATGTTATAGGCCGTGAGCGTGCCCTATGGCCGTGGTGGTTCAAAGAGAAAGATATTCCCTCGAACCCCGTGTTCATGGCATTTGAGCTGGCGATGTTCTGTGATTCCATGGAAGTGTTGCAGCCGCCACGATCCGCTGGTTTGGTGTTTGGTGGCTGTAATTACGTAGAACAATTTGACTTCCAGGCGTATCTCTATCTGCCAGGTCAACGTCGCGTAAGAAAAGCACCTGAAATCGGATTCCATGACAGCCCGTCGTTTGGCTCTGATGGACAACGCACCGTCGCCAGTCGCTACATGCATTATTTTGGTGGTGCGGAATCGCGTCATAATCGTAAACTTGTTGGCAAGAAGGAATTATTTGTTCCTTACAACAATTTCAAATTGGCGCAAGACAATGTGGGTTTCGATCAGATTTTTGGCAAAAAACACATCAATCAGGATCTGATTCGTTATGAGTTGCATCGTGCCTGGGTTATGGAAGCAACGCTCAAACCAGGACAGCGCCATTTATACAAACGCCATGTCATCTACATTGATGAAGATACCTGGGAAGGCCTGGGGTTTGAGGCGTATGACAATAGCGACCGTCTCTGGCGTATTGGCGAGCAATACCTGATGTACTTCTATGAACCCAAGATTGTGACGATCTATGGCGACAGCCAGATCGATTTGATTAATGGTCGCTATACCACGGTTCCCTATTGGTACCGTCAGTCTTCCAAGGCGGTAGGGCGTGGAGCGGCGAAGATCTCTTCAGATTCATCGACTGTTCCGTTCAATGTCGATGTATATACCCCACAAGGCTTGCGCAGTATGGGTACTCGGTGATCTCTGAATAGTAATAGTGCATGCCTTCGGCTACGGGGGGTTTCGAGTTGGTTCGAGCCCCCCGTAGTGCGTTTAGTCTGTTGTTTAATCTGTTTAACTAACCGTTAATTGATCGCTCTCATGAAAAAAAAGCTTATTTTTGCTTTGGCGTGGTTGAGTTGCGCGCTGAGCTGCACTTTTGCCACTTTTGCCATTGCACAGATTCAACAGGCGACGATAGTCGATATTCCGGTGCCGGCAAAGCTCGTTCCTAAAGCCATTCACGCGCGGTTTATGGCGATTGCAATAAATCACGAAGGTGGCATGCTGGCTGTCGGAGAGCGCGGAATTATCGTCCGCTCGGCTGATCATGGGACGACATGGAAGCAGATACCGTCGCCAGTGGATATTACCCTTGCCTCGGTAACTTTCGAGACTAGCCAGCGGGTGTGGGCGGTGGGGCAAGCCGCGAGTATTTTGCGGTCTGATGATGGCGGCAAGACATGGAAAGTTGTGCGCTACAAGCCGTCAGATCTTCGGTATTACCTAAAAATAGTTATTCGTGAAGGCGTCCTCTATGTCTTGAGTAGCGATGGTGAACTCTGGTTGAGCCGTGATAGCGGTGCCAATTGGGAGATGGCCCTGCTGGAAAATGGCGAGGCGATTCCACATCTGTTTTCACTCGCATTTGTCGGGCAAGCAGGGTTGATTAGTGCCGAACATGGCTCGGTTTTTATGCGCGGCAAAAACGACGAGCCTTGGAAACCACTTGCCACTGCTTATAACGGGTCATTCTTCGGGGTGATTCCTTTCGCCGATCAATTTTTGTTATTTGGCATGAGCGGCCGTGCTTTCATGGTGAGTCCGGATGGTAAAAGCCAACGCGTTATTGATACTCGCACAACACAGTTTCTTCTCGATGCGGTGGTGATACCTGAGAAAAACCAGGCGGTGGTCGTTGGGCGTGGTGGTGCTGTTATTCTCATCGGTGCGGATAGTCAGGTATTAAAAAGTTACCAAAGACCAGATGGGACTGATATCACTGCGGTTGCAGCGCGTGGTGATGATATTTACCTGGCTACGATGAAAGGTGGCATTGAGCGGTTCAAGGCAAGCGATTTGGCAAAGTCTACAGGTGAATTACAACCTGCTACGACCTTGTCACCTGCTGCCATCTCCAAGTAAACCAAAGAAAAAGTACCCATGTTCGCCTTATACATGCGGAAAAGGAATTAAAAGATGAGTGAAATGAATCAGTCGAACGGAACATTGCATCGTATTTCGGAAACCTTTGCTAGTGTCTTGATTCGTCATCGTGTGCTAATTTTATTGGTGAGCGTTTTGCTCACCGCATTCTTTGGTTATCGGGCTGCCCAACTCAAGTTGAGTGCTGGTTTTGATAAGAGCATCCCGCTCTCTCACCCCTACATGAAAACCTTTACCGAATTCCGCAACATTTTCGGTGGAGCAAACCGGGTGACGATTTTCGTGCGTGATGAATCGGGCAACATGTTTAACCCGGAATGGTTTCGCACGTTTGAAAAAGTCACAGCAGATGTACTGGTTATGCCAGGCGTTGATGCGCGCACGGTAACTTCTATTTTTACTCCCAATGTGAATTTTGTTGCTGTTAGTGAAATCGGCTTTACTGGCTCGCGTATTGTGCCAGCGACTTTTTCGCCAACACCGGAGGGCATAGAGCAGGTTAAAAGCAATCTGGCCAAATCAACTGAAATTGGTAAAACGGTTGCCAAAGATCTTTCAGGTGCTTTGGTGGTTGCCGATCTGATTGAGCGCGACCCAACCACAGGGGAAGAGATCGACTATGGCAAATTTGCCAAACAACTGGAGTTGCTCAAGACAAAGTACGAGAAGCAAGGCATTAAAGTTCACATCACGGGTTTCGCCCCTTTTGTGGGTTATGTGATTGATGGTGTTGAAGGCGTAGTGAAGTTTTTTGGCATCGCTTTTGTGCTGACCTTCGTTTTGCTGCTGTTTTTCTCTGGCTCATGGAAGCTTGCCTTGTCGTCCATGGTTGTTTCGCTGGCAGCGGTGATCTGGCAGCTGGGTGCAATTCAGATGCTGGGCTATGGCCTGGATCCGATGTCGATTCTTGTGCCTTTTCTAATTCTTTCCATCGGTGTCAGCCATGCGGTACAAATGACCAATGCCTGGCGCATGGCGGTCGTTGATGGTGAGACTCCGCAACAAGCGGCGCACACGGCGGTTTATCGTTTGTTGGTGCCTGGCGCGACGGCCATTTTGGTAGATGCTGTGGGATTTGCGGTGATCATATTGATCCCTGTCAAACTAATCGGAGAGCTGGGGGTTTCTGCCAGTATCGGTGTGGGCATCATGCTGCTGACGAACAAGATGATGTTGCCTATTTTCTTGTCCTGGACGCGTCTGAGTTCAAATGAACTCGCTCGGGCGCAGAAGACGAAACTCTCGCGCGATCATTCCATCTGGTCGTGGCTTGCCAAGGTGACGAATCGCAAGGTGGCCGCTTTCATTCTCGTGCTGGCTGTTGTGATGGGCGGCGTGGGTTACATGGCCGAGCGCCGGTTGGTTGTTGGCGATACAGACGCCGGTAGCCCCGAGTTCTGGCCCGGGCATATTTATAACCAGGATATCAACACCATTGTGAATCGCTTCTCGGTGGGTCTTGACGAGCTGGTGGTCGTGGCGCAATCCGATGTAACGGAGGCTTGTGTTGATTATGGCGTGATGAAAACCATCGACGATTTTGTCTGGCAAATGCAGAATGTACCGGGGGTGAAGTCGGTCGTTTCGCTCACGGAGATTGTTCGCGAACGCAATATTGGCAATTACGAAGCTAACCCGAAGTTTCTCGGGATGCCATTCAACAGCCAGATGATTTCTGCCAATATGTATCGCATTGAAGCATCACAGGGCATGTTTTCAAATGACTGCAAGGCCATGCCTATTCGTCTTTATCTGAGTGACCATAAAGCCGACACCTTGCATCGCATTACCGCAGCAGTGGATGCATTTAACAAGATGCATGGCAACCCGCATGTCAATCTGCGTCTGGCGATGGGCAATGGCGGCATCATGGCGGCGACGAATGAGGAGGTAGCGCAAGCGCAACTGCGCATTAATCTCACCTTGTTTGCTGCGGTCGGCCTGTTTGTTTTCCTGACATTTTTATCCTGGCGGGCGACGGTGTGTGCGATGGTGCCGTTGATTCTTGTTGCTTACTTTGCCAACGTGGTGATGGTTGGCATGAACATCGGCTTGAAAATCTTTGTCTTGCCGGTATTAGCACTGGGCGTGGGTGTGGGTGTTGATTACAGTATTTACCTGATTGCTCGAATGCTTTCGCACATGAATAACCGGCTCAGCGTTAAAGAGTCGTATGCGAATGCATTAAGAGAAGTGGGTGTGCCAGTGATCTTCACTTCGATCACCATGAGCGTGGGCGTGGCTACCTGGTTTTGGTCAAGCTTAAAGTTTCAGGCGGATATGGGAATTTTGCTGGCTTACATGTTTTTTGTGAATATGCTCGGCGCTATTCTGCTGATGCCAGCACTGGCCACCTTTATCTTGAAACCCAAGAAATGAAACCGATAAAACTTCAATTTCGGGTGGTCTGATATGGTTAAAGTTACCGCTTGTAACTCATCAGCGCTCGTACCCGCCAAGGCGTTTACTCACGCCTTGGCGGTAGAAGGTGCGCAACGCTGGATTTTTATCTCAGGGCAGGTTGCGCTGGATGCAGCGGGACAAGTCATCGCGCCTGGGGATTTATTTGCCCAGCTCGAAACAACGCTGCAAAACCTCGGTCATGCGCTTGATGCGGCGGGTGCTACTTTTCGTGATTTGGTCAAAGTGACGATTTTTGTTGTTGATCTTGATCCCGCTGATCTTGCGCAAATTCGTGAGGTTCGTTCGCGTTATTTGCCGCAAGACCCGCCCATTGCGATTACTTTAGTGGGCGTTGCGCAGCTAGCTTTTCCTGGTCTGCGTATCGAAATTGAGGGCACTGCAGCGCTGTAATCGCATCAGCCTGAAAAGTCGGCGCTAGTGATACGGCGCGAAACCTTTAATTCCAGTATTTTTAACACGAGGTAGGCGCTCTTCATGTATCAGCAACTTATTCCGATGAGCCTCGTGCTGTTTTTAGGCGTCCTGTGGCGACGCATTGAACCAGCGAACTTGCCGCCCATTCAAGTGCGCGCTGTGCTGGGCACATTGGTTATCAATTTCATTGCCCCGGCATTGATTCTAGAAGTTTTGCTTACGTCCTCGCTGAAACAAGAATTATTTCAGGTGCCAGTCACGGGCAACGCAACCATACTGACTGTTCTGTCGATCAGTTTGGTGCTCTATACGGCGTTACTTCGATTAAAGATCATCACCCGTGCGCAAGTGGGTGCGCTCATCCTAGCCAGCGCTTTTGGGAATGGCATGGGCGTGGGGTTGCCGACGGTTTCAGCTTTGTTGGGTGCAGGGCAGCGTGATATTCCTGTGATCTATGATTTATTGGCTGCCGTGCCTTTTGTGTGGATTATCGGGGTCATGCTGAGCGCGCATTTCGGAACGCGTGTCACTGGCGGTCGTCTAGGGCAGGAATTGCTACGCATGCCGCCATTTTGGGCGATGGTAATTGCTTTAGGACTGCGTTTTTCTGGCGTGACCATACCCGATCCGATTTTGAAAACTTTGCATCTTCTGGGTAGCGCAGCGGTGCCTTTGTTGCTGCTCATGGTAGGCATGACCTTGCATATAGGGCGGAACATGCGCTGGGGATTGTTGATCCCGGTAGTGGGCTTCAAGTTATTTTTGAGCGCAGGACTGGCTATGGGCGTGGGAAATTTGGTTGGGCTGAGTGGCGCTACGCTGGCCGCAACAGTGCTCACCGCTGCAGCACCGCCTGTCGCTGTTGGTGTGGCGCTGTGTGACCGTTTTAAACTGGATACCGAGTTGTTCGGCACAGCCATGACCATGACCACGGTGCTGTATGTGGTGCTTGTGCCCTGGCTAGTGGCTTGGCTGGCGTGAGATAGGGCTGGTGTGCATGCGTAGCAACGCTCTTGGCTTAGAGCAAGTTCAAGGGAATTTTTAGGTAACTCACGCCATTGTCTTCCGGGGGTGGCATATCACCCGCACGGATGTTGACCTGCACAGAAGGCAGAATTAATACCGGCATTTCGAGTGTGGCGTCGCGGGCTTGGCGAATGCGAATAAATTCTGCCTCGCTAATTGCATCGCGCAAGTGAATGTTATTTTTTCGTTGCTCGGCAACCGTAGTTTCCCATGCAGCATGGCGACTGTTGGGCGGATAGTCGTGGCACATGAAAAGTCGTGTAGCGGGTGGCAGCGCAAAGAGTCGCTGTACGGATTGATAGAGTGTGTGCGCATTTCCCCCCGGAAAATCACAGCGGGCAGAACCAACATCGGGCATGAAGAGCGTATCACCCACAAACACTGCATCATTAAATTGATACGCCATATCTGCCGGCGTGTGCCCTGGAACGAAGAGTGCGCGGCTCGTCAGGTGACCAACCTGGAAAGTTTCGTTATCGGCAAAAAGGTGATCAAACTGCGATCCATTCACGGCAAAGTCGGCTTCTAGATGGAACATTTTCTTGAAGACACTTTGTACTTGGGTAATGTGCTCACCAATACCGATGCGCCCGCCAAGTTTGGTTTGCAGATACCGTGCAGCAGATAGATGGTCGGCATGCGCATGGGTTTCAAGAATCCAGGTAATACTCAATTGCTGCTGATGTACAAAGTCAATAACTTGATCGGCCAAGTGTGTTTTGGTACGGCCTGACTTGGGATCGTAGTCGAGGACTGGGTCAATAATAGCGGCGTGCCCTCCAGGTTCATCAAATACCGCATAGGTTATCGTGCCAGTGGTGGGGTCATAAAATGATTGAATTTTCGGTTCCATAGAATAGAAGTCTTTCGTTGTTGTGCGTGACAAGAAATTTTGTTGATATAATACTATATCAATATATATAATGTTAATATATAAATTAATAGGCTAGTGATGTCTGCAATTGAAACCTCTGATGTGATGTTGTCTATTTCTGCAATGCGCGCTGCGGCAGGTGAAACAGCGGCTGTCCTGCGTGTTTTATCTAACGAAGACCGTTTGTTATTACTGTGTCAGATGAGTCAGGGCGAGTATTCGGTGGGCGAACTCGAAGAGCTTCTGGATATTAGGCAACCGACGCTTTCTCAACAGTTGACTGTGCTTCGGGCAGAAGGTTTGGTCGATACGCGGCGGGATGGCAAACGAATTTTTTACAGAGTATCAGATCAAAAAGTATTGATGATTTTGACCACGTTATATCAACTTTATTGTCCTAAACCAACGAGAAAATCAGGCAAAGGGAGCACTATATGACCATAGATACGATGCATTTCACACCCATCGCTGCACTTATCGGCGGTTTGCTGATTGGGACAGCAGCGACCCTGTTCATGTTGATCAATGGCCGAATTGCTGGCATTAGCGGCATTATCGGCGGAATATTGCGTCCTGCGGCGGGCGACGTATTATGGCGCTTTGCATTTGTCTTTGGACTCATGCTGGCACCAGTCCTGTATGGCACTTTCGCTACACTGCCTGAAATTCAGGTGGATAGCGGCTATCCGCTGCTCATTGTGGCCGGTTTGCTGGTTGGTATTGGCACGCGCTACGGTGCGGGGTGCACTAGTGGTCACGGTATTTGCGGTATTTCACGCTTATCCCCGCGTTCTATTGTGGCGACTTTACTGTTTGTCAGTAGTGGAATGGCGACTGTTTTTGTGCTGCGTCATTTACTGGGGGTTAATTAACCATGAACATCTTTTTTTCGCTGATTGCTGGCCTTGTTTTTGGCTTTGGCCTAATTATCTCGGGTATGACTAATCCGGCCAAAGTGCATGGGTTTCTTGATGTCGCCGGTGCCTGGGATCCCTCGCTGGCTTTAGTGATGCTGGGCGGTATTTTGGTGGCAAGCATCGGTTTCTTCTTTGCCAGAAAGCAGTCGCAATCATGGCTGGGTTTGCCTCTGCAGATGCCAAGTGCGCGCAATATTGATCGTCGGCTAGTGCTTGGCAGTTTGCTATTTGGTATCGGCTGGGGGCTGGCTGGCATTTGCCCTGGACCAGCACTGGTTTTGGTTGGTGCAGGGGTAGTCAAAGGTGGGATATTTGCTTTGGCCATGCTGGGCGGCATGGTGTTATTTGAATTAGTTGAGTCGAATCGAAAATTACCCGTAGCTTCTGCTGCTACGACTAATTCACCAGCGAAATAACGAGTTTTACATGCTGACCGTACTGACTTTGGGTCTATGCGTCGGCATTGTGCTGGGGTTAACGGGTGCAGGCGGTGGGATTCTGGCAGTGCCCGCATTGGTCTTCAGTCAAGGGTGGACTGTGGCGCAAGCGGCACCCATAGGTCTTTTGGCCGTGACAGGTGCCGCCATGCTGGGCGCGGGCGAAGGCTTTTACAATAAGCTGGTGCGCTATCGGGCCGCATTTTTAATGGCGTTGAGCGGGGTTCTCATAACGCCGCTGGGTTTGGCCGTCGCGCAAAGAGTTTCTGCACAATGGCTTGCCGCATTGTTCGGGTTGACGATGCTGATTGTTGCTGTTCGTTTGTTAAAACATACTGCTGAACGTCATGAAGATACGGCACCTTGCCATATCAATCCGGACACCGGACGCTTGAAATGGACGGCAAAAACAGTAGCCATCATGACGGTGATTGGTGCTTTCACGGGTTTCTTGACCGGGTTGCTTGGCGTAGGGGGCGGGTTTGTGCTGGTGCCTGCGTTGCGCAAGCTTACTGACATCAGCATGCATGGCATTGTAGCGACATCGCTGCTGGTGATCGCGCTGGTAGGCAGTGGCAGCATAATGGTGAGTGTTTTGCAAGGTAATCATTTTCCGATGGCTGTGGCGTTGCCGTTTATCATTGCTACAGCGATGGGCATGTTTTTTGGCCGCCTATTGATTCGTCATTTGCCCCAGCTTGTCGTACAACGATTGTTTGCGGTGCTGGTCATTGGCGTGGCTGGTTTAATGTTTTATCGCGCGATAAGCTAAACACACAGCCTGCGTTCGACCGCGATTGGATAGAATCGCGCCATGGCATATTACGCATTGATTCCTGCAGCTGGCATAGGCCAGCGGGTGGCACAAACAACGCCTAAACAGTATCTTCCCTTGGCTGGCCAGACGATGATTTGGCATGCATTACGCGCCTTGTGCAAAAACCCGGCCATTGATCGGGTATTCGTGGTGCTGGCCACAGACGATAAAGAAGAGTGGCCTGATCAGGCGATGGCAAGTTTAGGATCAAAATTACAGGTGCTTCGCTGTGGCGGGGCTACGCGTGCGCACAGTGTGTTGAACGGGCTAAGAATGATGGCTGTGATGCTGGGTGATATTGCCGAAGATTGGGTGCTCGTGCATGATGCTGCGCGGCCTTGCTTAAGTGACGTCTTGGTTGAAAAATTGATCGCTGAAGTGGGTGACGATGCCGTCGGTGGTTTGCTCGCTGTACCGGTGGCAGATACCTTAAAGCAGGCCGATTTTTCTTTTGAGTCAGGCGATGCGATTGCCCGAAGCGTGGGTACAGTGCCGCGTGAGAATTTGTGGCAAGCGCAAACACCACAGATGTTTCGGCATGGCTTGTTATTGCGCGCGCTGGGAACAATAGACAACATGGCAGGCGATGCGCCTGTTATAACCGACGAAGCCAGTGCAGTCGAGGCACTGGGTTTGGCGCCGCGCCTGGTGGTCTCATTAACGCACAACATCAAAGTGACTTATCCCGCCGACCTGCAACTAGCGGAAATCATTTTGAATGATTTTTAAAAATAAGGAGATGGGATGACGCCTGCTTTTCGCATTGGTCAAGGCTTTGATGTACATGCGCTGGTGGCCGACCGCAAGCTGATTCTGGGTGGCGTGGAAATACCTTATCCGAAGGGATTGCTGGGGCATTCGGATGCCGATGTGTTACTTCATGCGATAACCGATGCGCTACTCGGTGCTGCGGGTCTGGGTGATATCGGACGACTATTTCCGGATACCGACATGCAATGGTCGGGGGCTGATAGTCGTCATTTGTTGCGACTTGCCCTAATAGCAGTAAAAAATGCAGGCTGGCAGGTGGGTAATGTCGATGCTACGATCATTGCGCAGGCGCCACGCGTGTCATCTTATGTGGCGATGATGTGTGCAAACATTGCCGCTGATCTGGGCGTTGCCGTCACCGCAGTCAATATCAAAGGCAAAACTACCGAGTATCTGGGCTTTACAGGCCGCGGCGAGGGCATCGCTGCCGAGGCGGTAGTTTTTCTGGTAAGCACAGCATGAATGCTGAGGTAAATAAACATCGCGTGTTTTTTGCGCTGTTGCCTGATGACGAAATTGCTTCGCATTTACTTGCTTTAGGCCACCATGTGGCGGCTCGCGGCGGCGGACGTCTTATGCCGGTACACAACCTGCATTTGACGTTGGCTTTCATGGGTAGCGTTACCTCGGTACAGATGGATACCCTGATTGCGTGCGCGCACACGGTGAGTGATGCATTTATTGCATCGGTTGCTGCAGTAGATGAAAGTGAAGGCGAACCAGATTTGCATGTGCGCCTCAATCGTCTTGGTTTTTGGCCACAAGGCGGTGTGCTTTGGGCGGGCTGCCGTTTGCCGCCGTGTCAGCAGAGCCAGAGCGGTGCGTCCCTTGAGGAACTTTCTTCGGATTCATTGGCAATGAGGTCTGCGTTGCATTCGGGTGCGCTGCCTTGGATATTAGCGGCACAGCTCAAGCGTGCTTTACTCGCAGCGGGCTTGCCTATGACGTTGGCGTCCCCACATTTTTTGCCCCATGTGACGCTTGCGCGCGGGGTGCGGTGCTCATCACTGCCGCGTCTCGGCTCACCGCTCAGCTGGGCTGCACGCGAGTTTGTGTTGCTCGAATCGATTCCGCAGGGTATGCATCCGCGCTATGAAACGCGGGAGGTGTTTTCGTTGTCACCCGACAATTAAGCTGGTTGCGGATTTATATTCCAGACGTGTCTGGATCTTGCCGGTTACGCATATGCAAGGCAAGCGCTGTCAACGCGACATCAAGTTGCGCACACAAGGCAGCATTAGTCGATGTTTCAGTCAGCGCTTGGCGCATGCAGTTCATCCACTGGTCCGCTTCATTGGTGCTGATCGCAAATGGCAGATGACGTCGGCGTAGCATCGGGGCGCCATGTTTTTCAATGAACAGTTGTGGCCCGCCTAACCAGCCGGAAAGATACATGAACAGTTTTTCTTCTGAGCCGGCAAGGTCTTGCGGATGAAGTCGGCGTATGCCTTGTGCTTCTGGCTGGGTGTTCATCAACTCATAAAAGCGTTTCACCAGATGACGTACGGCTGTTTCGCCACCAAGCAAAACATACGGGGTAGCATCGATGGGGGAGGCATTCTTGTTTGTGGACATGTTCACGAACCAGGCAGTGTGATGCGGGCAATGAGTCCATTTGGGGAGCGGGGGAGTAGATCCAGGCGGCCGTTGTGCGTGCGAATAATGCGGTCAACAATAGCCAAGCCCAGGCCAGCGCCAGTGGCATTGCTGCGTGCAGAATCCAATCGTGTAAACGGACGTTTCATCCGCTCGACGGCGTCTTCAGGTATACCCGGGCCGCGATCACTCACGTCGATAATCAGCATCCGTTCTGCGCGCGTGAGGGTGAGTTCAATAGGTTGTTCTTGACCAGCGTAGCGCAGTGCGTTATCGATCAGATTGCCCACCGCGCGGCGCAAGGCTTGCGGTTGTCCTAGAGTAAAAGTTTTGAATTTTTCACTGTTCAATGTTGGTGGGATGGCAATGACAGTAAACCCGCGCCGCTGGTATTGTGTGGCTAGTTCGGTCAGCAGCGCGCCCAGGTTGATTTCTGACAGGGTTTCGCCACTGTCGACTCGTGCGAAATCGAGAAACTGGCCGATGGTTTTATCCATCTCCTCGACATCGGCAACCATGCCCTCGCGCATGGCACCATCGGTTGTCATTTCGATGCCCATGCGTAAACGCGTGAGCGGGGTGCGCAAATCGTGCGAAATGCCAGCCAGAATCAATGCGCGGTCTTGATCAAGCTGGATCAGATCCGCGCTCATTTGGTTGAAGGCGTGGCTGACGGTGGCCACTTCCGTCGGCCCATGTTCAGGCAAGTGCGGCGGCGTCTGGCCAGCGCCGACTTTTTTTGCTGCATGCTCCAGCAGTTTGAGTGGCCGCGTAATGCGAAAAACAATCAGCCATGCGCCCAAGAGCGAGAGTAACAAGGCAGCGGCGCTCCAGCCTATCCAGCTCAAGGGTAAAACCCGCGCCAGCCGATCACTGGGCAAGGCCAGCCAGTATTCGCCATCGGCGGTATCGTCAATGCGGAAGCTGATGAAAAGCGCTTCTTCGCCTTCACGTTCCCGCGCTAAGCGGGTGTTGGGGCCAAGGGATGATTTCACTAGCGTTTCTACGCGTTGTAAAAATGCATTATCTGGCAGAGGCTTTATCTGGTCATCCACTTCTGCGGGGTAGAGATGGATGCCTTCGTGGTCAGATAGATCGCGGATGAGTTCTGGACGCGCGTCAACACGGGCTGAAATTAAGGCAGCGCGTGTGAGATTGGCTACGCTGACCAGCGTTTGCGCGAGTTGTTGGGCACGCGGTTCGCGTTCGTAACTATGAAAAATGGCAAACCATGCAGCAACGGAGAGCAGCATCAACAGTGCAACGAGCAAAAACGTGCGCCAGAGCAAAGAGCGCGGCCATAGCTTTTTTAGTCGATTAAACATGGCTGCTATTTTCCCTGCTCGGGGGTTGCTGTCATTGACTTTGCTTGGTCCCATCGGGAATAAAAACATAGCCTAAGCCCCACACCGTTTGGATATAGCGTGGTTTGGCAGGGTCTTCTTCGACGAGTTTGCGCAGACGTGAAATTTGCACATCAATAGCGCGATCGAATACTTCGTACTCGCGGCCCCTGGCTAATTCCATGAGTTTGTCGCGACTCATGGGTTGACGAGGATGCTCGAGTAAAACGCGCAGTAAGGCGAACTCGCCAGTTGTCAGCAAAGTGATCTCGATGTCCTTGTTGTCTTCGATGTTGCGATGTAATTCGCGCGTGGCTAAATTAACTTGCACCTTGCCAAATTGAACCGTGGTTTCAGTCGTGGCAGGCGCTCCTGGCGTGGTCATGGCACTGCGACGACGCAGCACCGCATGAATTCGCGCCACTAGCTCACGTGGATTAAAAGGCTTGGGTAGATAATCGTCGGCACCCATTTCCAAGCCGACAATACGCTCGACTTCATCGCCTTTTGCGGTAAGCATGATAATCGCCACCTCATTCTTTTCAGCTCGCAGACGGCGGCAAATCGCTAGGCCATCTTCGCCTGGCAGCATCAAATCAAGGACGATGAGATCAAATCGTTCGCGCTCCATAGCGCGGTTCATGCCTGCACTATCAGGCACCACTTTGACAGAGAAGCCCTGGTCAGAGAGATAGCGGTCCAGCAACTGACGCAGACGCAAGTCGTCATCAACTACCAGGATTTTGTTGTTGGGGGCATGTTCTTCATTCATAGGGCAAATCGTAGCCGGATTCTCATGGGTTTGCTCACCAGGCTTACAAAAAATTACAAAGCGTCACACTCATGCATCGATGTCGGGGCTAGAATTTCAACCAATTGATGCGCTGGGAGGGGTTAATGAAAGCAACATTGAAATCAATTCGGCGAAAATTTTATCGGATGCGGCTGTGCCTCATGGCGGGGTCGATATGCTTGGTGAGCCTGACTGCCACTGCGCAACCCTCCAGGTTTCTCGAGCTTGCTGGTTGGCGCGGTGAAGATCGTGCCATGGGGCTGGAAGCGCGGGCACGCGCGGAAGATGAGCGCTCGATAAAACGGAACGATGCGCCTGCTGAATATCAACCCCGAGAAAGAAGGGAGCGCATGTCGCAAGAAGACAGGCTTCAGCTGCGGCGCGATGTACGCGATGCCGGGCGCGATATTTACCCCGAGGGCAGGCATGGCAGACGTCGTGGTGGGCGTGACTAAGTAAGCGATCTGGTTTTCGTTGCATCCCTGCCTGGGAATTTTTAATCGCAACTTTTCGCTTGTCTCTTGTTTATTTGGCCTTGTTTTAAGCTCGTTTGTCGCGCATGACGCGAGCTTTTTCACGTACCCAATCGCGCTCTTTTTCAGTCTCGCGTTTGTCGTGTTGTTTTTTGCCTTTGGCTAAGCCAATGGCAAGTTTTACGAGCCCTTTGTTGTAGTGCAGATCCAGCGGTATCAAGGCATAACCTGCACGCTCGACTTTGCCGACGAGTTCATCAATCTCACGGCGGTTGAGCAGCAATTTGCGCGTGCGCACCGGGTCGGGCAGCACATGGGTTGAGGCTGACAATAGCGGACTGATGTGCGCACCGATCAAAAAAAGCTCACCTCTTTTGATCAGTACATAGGCTTCTTTAATTTGCGCACGGCCGGCACGAATCGACTTGACCTCCCAGCCTTCGAGTACCAGACCGGCCTCAAAGCGCTCTTCGATGAAGTAATCGTGGAATGCCTTCTTGTTATCAGCGATGCTCATGGGCGGTGGCAGGACAGTGCGCTAAAATGAGATCAATTCTACTTCACCCCCGCAGCAACATCGCTGCCCCCGACGATGGCTCTGGTTGAAAAATCCGTATTGATCGAACGTACGCCTGCACAAATGTTTGAATTGGTCGATCATGTTGAAGATTATCCCCAGTTCTTGCCCTGGTGCGGTGGCACGGAGGTGCTGGTGCGCACGGCAACGCGCACGGCGGCTACATTGCATATCAATTATCACGGCATTAAGTCGCACTTTTCAACGGATAACTCGAAAGAAGCGCCGCATTTAATGCACATTACGTTAACCGATGGGCCGCTTAAACATATGGATGGTCAGTGGCGTTTTTTGCCGTTAGGAGATACTGCCTGCAAAATCGAATTTCAGTTGCACTACGAGTTTTCAAATCGCTTGCTGGAAAAAGTTCTCGGCCCGGTGTTTAGTCATATCACCGAAACTTTTGTTGAATCATTCGTCAAACGAGCGCAGAAAATTTATGGATGAATCGATAACTGAAACGGTGGCCAACGATCAGCTGAAAATTGAAGTTGTCTATGCTTTGCCTGACCGACAGGAGGTCATCCGCCTTCAGCTCGCATCGGGCAGCACCGTGCAGCAGGCAATTGAGCAGTCTGGGCTGCTTGCGCGATATCCCGAGATTGATTTAATACTAAAAAATAAATTGGGCATTTTTGCCAAGCTGGTGAAACTGGATACGCTGTTGCGTGATCGTGACCGGATAGAAATTTATCGCCCCCTGCTGGCTGATCCGAAAGAAGTCCGCAAGCAGCGCGTCGCCGAAGACCGTGCAATGAAAAAGGGCGACGGAAATGGTAATCCGATGAAGGACACGGTTGCGTAGTTCATCTAATGCTGATCATTAGCCACGAATGCAAAAGCGCGAAAAGTCGGCGCGGGTGATACGGCGATAAAGCAAGTCACAGCACGCTGGTACAGCGTCTCCGCGTATAATGTGATTTTGGTACCAAGGAATTTACTCTGCTATGCGACTTATTCAGAAGGCACTGACCTTTGACGATGTCCTCCTGGTTCCCGCCCACTCGGCGATCCTTCCACGTGATGTCAGCCTTGCAACACGTCTTACACGCAACATTCAGTTGAATATGCCGCTGGTGTCTGCGGCCATGGATACGGTGACCGAAGCACGTCTGGCCATTGCGCTGGCGCAAGAAGGCGGGATCGGGATTGTGCACAAGAATCTTACCCCCGTGCAGCAGGCGGCGGAGGTTTCCAAGGTCAAGCGATTCGAATCCGGTGTCTTGAAAGACCCGATTACCATTCCGCCCTCCATGACTGTGCGTGAGGCGATTGCGCTGACACGCAAAAATCGTATCTCAGGTTTGCCCGTGGTTGAGTCAGGTCGGGTTGTGGGGATTGTCACCAACCGCGATCTGCGCTTCGAGACGCGCATGGACGACTCCGTTGCTTCCATCATGACACCGCGTGAGCGCTTGGTCGTGGTCAAGGAGGGCGCCACAGTTGAAGAAGCCAAGGCATTGATGCACAAGCATCGCTTGGAGCGCGTGCTGGTCATTGGGGATAACTTTGAATTGCGCGGCTTGATGACGGTGAAAGATATTCTCAAGTCATCCGAACACCCGCTGGCAGCAAAAGACAGCTTGGGCCATTTACGTGTTGGCGCGGCGATTGGCGTAGGTGAAGGTACCGAAGCGCGTGCCACGCTGCTCGCTGAAGCAGGTGTGGATGTCATTGTGGTGGATACCGCGCACGGTCATTCAGAAGGTGTGCTCAAGCGCGTGGAATGGGTCAAGAAAAACTTTCCGCAGGTGGATGTGATTGGTGGCAACGTTGCCACAGCCAGTGCGGCTAAAGCGTTGGTGGATCATGGTGCTGATGGTGTCAAAGTAGGCATTGGCCCGGGCTCGATCTGCACCACGCGCATCGTGGCCGGGGTTGGCATGCCGCAGATTAGCGCCGTCGATATGGTGGCCAATGCGCTGGCCAGCAGTGGCGTACCGTTGGTTGCCGATGGCGGCATTCGTTATTCAGGCGATATTGCCAAAGCGATGGCCGCTGGCGCGAATGCAGTCATGCTTGGCGGGTTGTTTGCGGGTACAGAAGAAGCACCGGGTGAAACCGTCTTGTTTCAAGGCCGCTCCTACAAAGCATATCGCGGCATGGGTAGCCTTGCGGCGATGAAGGATGGTGCGGCAGACCGTTACTTTCAAGAATCCGATGCCAATGTCGAAAAGCTGGTGCCCGAAGGTATCGAAGGCCGCGTGCCCTACAAAGGCCCGGTGGGTGCGGTGATCCATCAGCTTATGGGTGGCTTGCGTGCCGCCATGGGTTATGTGGGATGCGGCACGATAGAAGAAATGCGCACGCGGGCCGAGTTTGTCGAGATTACCTCAGCGGGTATTCGTGAATCGCACGTGCATGATGTCGAAATTACCAAAGAAGCCCCTAACTATCATATCGATTGATATTTCCCACCTCAAAAGGGCGGCTGAGCTTAAGTCTTTGCCGCCTTTTTTATTTTCAGGTCGTGCCCATGTCACAAATTTCCCCGAATAAGTCTCGCCAGAAAATCCTCATTCTTGATTTTGGCTCACAAGTCGCGCAACTGATTGCCCGTCGTGTACGCGAGCAACAAGTGTATTGCGAACTCCATTCATTTGACGTGAGCGAAGACTTTATCCGCGAGTTCAACCCAAGTGGCATTATTCTTTCTGGCGGACCGAATTCGGTGTATGCCGGTGAAGAATGGCAGGCGCCAGAGGTGGTGTTCGGGCTGGGTGTCCCCGTGCTGGGGATTTGCTACGGCATGCAAACCATGGCTAAGCAATTGGGTGGCGAAGTGGAAAGCGGTACAACGCGCGAATTTGGCTACGCCGCCGTGCGTGCACGCGGGCATTCAAAACTCTTTCGTGACTTGCAAGACCATATCAACGCTGAAGGCCATGGCCTGCTGGATGTGTGGATGAGCCATGGCGATAAAGTGACCCAACTGCCGCCCGGATTTACGGTTATTGGCAGCAACGAATCTACGCCGATTGCCGCGATGGCCGATGAAGCGCGCGGTTTCTACGCGGTTCAGTTTCATCCGGAAGTCACCCATACGCTAAAAGGTCGCGAGATGTTTTCTCGTTTTGTGCATGACATTTGTGGCTGCGATACCGATTGGACTATGCCCAATTATGTGGATGAAGCCATCGCCACCATTCGCGAGAAAGTGGGCAACGAAGAAGTTATCCTGGGGCTTTCAGGCGGCGTGGATTCCAGTGTTGCCGCAGCGCTGATTCATCGCGCCATTGGCGATCAACTCACCTGCGTTTTTGTCGATAACGGTTTATTGCGTCTGAACGAAGCCAAGCAGGTAATGGAGACTTTCTCCCAGCATTTGGG
This sequence comes from Rugosibacter sp., assembly GCA_030645365.1. Classification (GTDB taxonomy): domain Bacteria; phylum Pseudomonadota; class Gammaproteobacteria; order Burkholderiales; family Rhodocyclaceae; genus Rugosibacter. Next base: position 51,365 of record JAUSMB010000068.1, on the reverse strand, counting down.
TGTTAAGGTCATTCATGTGGATGCCACCGAGCAGTTCATGGGCTTTTTGCAAGGCGTGACTGATCCGGAACAAAAACGCAAAATTATCGGACGAGAGTTTGTCGAGGTTTTTCAGGCAGAATCGCAAAAGCTACCTAACGCCAAATGGCTCGCGCAAGGCACGATCTATCCGGATGTGATCGAATCAGCCGGCGCAAAAACCAAAAAAGCGCACACCATCAAGAGCCATCACAATGTGGGTGGCCTGCCAGAAACACTCAAGCTCAAACTTTTGGAACCCTTGCGCGAATTGTTCAAGGACGAAGTGCGCGAACTTGGAGTTACCCTCGGTTTGCCGCATGAGATGGTGTATCGCCATCCTTTTCCAGGCCCCGGTTTGGGCGTACGTATTTTGGGTGAGGTCAAGCCAGAATTTGCCGACCTATTGCGCCAGGCGGACGCCATTTTTATTGATGAACTGCGCGCTGCAGGTTGGTACGAGAAGACCAGCCAGGCGTTTGTTGTTTTTCTGCCAGTGAAAAGTGTGGGTGTGATGGGGGACGGGCGCACTTATGAGTATGTCGTGGCCTTGCGCGCGGTAGAAACGTCGGATTTTATGACCGCTCGCTGGGCTGAACTCCCCCACGAGCTGCTAGGTCGTGTGTCCAACCGCATCATTAACGAGATTCGCGGCATCAATCGGGTGGTGTACGACATCTCGGGCAAGCCACCGGCGACGATTGAATGGGAGTGATGTCGCGTTTGGCGTAAAAGTCGGCGATGGCAAGTCGGCGCAACTGGGGGATTTTCATCGAATAGTGCTGAATTTACATTGACTTCAAGTGCTTACCTCGGTAAACTGCGCGCCTCTTTGTTTTATCCATTTGGAGTCACCATCATGTATGCGGTCATAAAAACCGGAGGCAAGCAGTATCGTGTTGTCGCTGGCGAAAAACTTAAAATAGAACAGATACCGGCTGATGTAGGCACTGAAATCACTCTTGATCAGGTTCTCATGGTCGGCGAAGGCGAGTCGGTCAAGATCGGCGCACCGTTCATTGCTGGTGCTACCGTCAAGGCGAAAGTGATTTCTCAGGGTCGTCATCCCAAGGTTACGATTTTCAAGATGCGTCGCCGTAAGCATTACCAGAAGCACCAAGGCCACCGTCAAAACTTTACGGAAATTGAAATCAGCGGCATTGCCGCCTGATTGTCCAGAATTAGGGAGCATTATTCATGGCACATAAAAAAGCAGGCGGTAGTTCGCGTAACGGCCGCGATTCAGAATCAAAGCGACTAGGCGTTAAACGCTACGGCGGTGAGTTGATCTCAGCCGGTAGCATTATCGTTCGGCAACGTGGTACTGAGTTTCATCCAGGCGACAATGTTGGCATGGGCAAGGATCACACCTTGTTTGCCAAAGTTGAAGGCACGGTTTTGTTTGCTATCAAAGGTATCAAAAAACGTCGCATGATCAGCATTATTCCAGCGGCTGTTTAATCTTTTTTGCGCGATGAAAGCCCTGTCGTTGCGCTAGGCAACGACAGGGCTTTTGACTTTTTATCCCATGAAATTTTTTGACGAAGCTCGAATTGATATTTTTGCCGGCGACGGAGGTAACGGCGCGGCCTCCTTTCGTCGTGAAAAATATATTCCGATGGGTGGTCCTGATGGTGGCGATGGTGGCCGTGGCGGTAGTGTCTGGGCGGTTGCCGACAGAAACCTAAATACCCTGATCGATTTTCGCTATACCCGATCTTTTCATGCGCAAAAGGGTGAAAAGGGCCACGGTGCTGATCGTTACGGCAAGGGTGGTGAGGATCTGGTGTTGTCCATGCCGGTTGGCACCATTGTGACTGATCGTGTCACCGGTGAAGTTTTAGCCGATCTGAATGTTCATGACAAACGTGTGCTGATCGCCAAGGGCGGTAATGGCGGCTTAGGCAACGTACACTTTAAATCCAGTACTAACCGTGCTCCGCGCCAATGTACACCCGGTCAGCCAGGTGAGCAGCGTGAGTTGCAACTTGAGCTCAAAGTGCTGGCTGATGTGGGGCTGTTGGGTTTGCCTAATGCGGGTAAATCAACATTCATTCGCGCGGTATCGTCGGCCAAGCCGAAAGTAGCTGATTATCCATTTACGACGTTGTACCCCAATCTCGGGGTTGTGCGGGTGGACCACCGGCGCAGCTTTGTCATTGCGGATATTCCTGGGCTGATTGAAGGCGCTGCTGAAGGGGCTGGGTTAGGCCACCGGTTCCTCAAGCATTTGCAGCGGACTCACCTGCTATTGCATTTGGTCGATCTTTCCCCATTTGACCCGGATGCTGACCCGGCACACGATGCCCAGGCGATTATCGAAGAGCTTCGGCAGTATGACCAATCATTATTCGATAAACCGCGTTGGCTGCTGATCAACAAGATTGATCTGGTGCCGGAAGATGAACGTGAAGCGCGAATCAAAAAACTGGTCGATAGCTATCAACCGACGCAATATTTTGTGATCTCAGGAATTAGTGGTCTGGGTTGTAATGAAGTGTGCTTTGCCATCATGAATCATCTCGAAGAGCAGCGCTTGCATGAGACAACAGATAGCTAAATCGCATCGCCTGGTAGTAAAAGTAGGCAGTGCGCTGGTAACAAACAATGGCAAGGGCTTGTCGTCCGAGTTTATAAATGATTGCGCCCGCCAGATCGCGGTTTTACGGGCGGCGGGGCGCGAGGTTTTATTAGTATCCTCTGGCGCCATTGCAGCGGGCATGCAGCGTTTGGGTTGGGCTGTGCGCCCACATGCCATGCACGATTTGCAAGCGGCAGCGGCGGTCGGTCAAATGGGTTTAGCCCAAGCGTATGACAGCACGTTTGCACTGCACGGGTTACAGGTTGCACAAATCCTACTGACACATGCTGATCTTGCAGATCGGGCGCGCTACCTAAACGCCCGATCAACGCTGAATACGCTGCTTGCCCTGGGCGTGATACCGGTCATCAATGAAAACGATACAGTCGTTACTGACGAAATAAAGTTTGGTGATAACGATACGCTAGGCGCGCTCGTGGCAAATCTTGTTGAAGCAGATGCGTTGATCATTCTTACTGATCAAAACGGGCTTTACACGGCTGATCCGCGGCGTGATGCGACGGCCACCCTGGTAAGCGATGGCAGGGCGGATGATCGCCGGTTTGAAGCCATGGCGGGTGGGGCAGGGTCGTCTATCAGTCGTGGTGGCATGATTACCAAAGTGCGCGCTGCGCAACGCGCAGCCAGGAGCGGAGCCCATACACTGATAATCAGCGGCCATGCGCCAGATGCTTTGATTTCTGCTAGCCGAGGTGAGGCGATTGGTACCTTGCTGTATGCGACGGCATCGCCTTTGGCGGCGCGCAAACAATGGCTGGCAGATCATCTACAGCTTGCGGGTTCGCTCATACTTGATGATGGCGCAATCCAGGCGCTAACGAGTGGGCGCAGTCTTTTACCTGTCGGGGTTACCGCAGTAGAGGGTGAATTTGGGCGTGGCGCCGTGGTTGCTTGTCGCTCGCATGAAGGGTGTGAAATTGCTCGTGGCTTGGCTAACTATTCAAGTGTTGAAGCTCGGCGCATTGCTGGCCGCGGCACACAAGACATTGAAGCATTGCTTGGTTATATAGATAGTGCTGAGTTGATTCATCGCGATAATTTGATATTGCTTTAAAGCGGTTAAACACACGAGTGTTTAATGTTTTAGTGTGGGTTGTTAGTGATTGTTGGTCTTAACTTTTACACAAGGCTTTAGAAGCGTAACAGCTTCGGATATACTGCTTGACCTTGTGGGGTGATGAGTTGTTGTCATCCTTCTGGAGACGTGGCCGAGTGGTCGAAGGCACGCCCCTGCTAAGGGCGCATCTGGGCAAAACCTGGATCCAGGGTTCGAATCCCTGCGTCTCCGCCAGTAAAAAAAACCCCCGTACTGCCTTTGGCAGTACGGGGTTTTTTGTTATTTTTTGGCAGATATTTTTTCATCTGGCTGTTCTTGCAAGACGAAAAAATGGGGGCTTGGCGCCCCCATAAAGATTGCTTGATGCTTGGTTAATCAGGCTTGGTTTCTATCATCTGTAAAGGCTCATCAGCAATAATTTGGGCTGGCTTTGGTTTGCGTCCGAGAGGTTGAGTGGGCACTACCAGTGCAGATGGCGCTTTAGCGGTCTGTGCCGTTTGGATCAAAATTAACCCTGCTTGCTGCAACGTATCCGAGAAGTCTTTCGGTGGCGTTGGTGTATGCGCAACAGGAGGTGGCGCTACAACAGGCATCACGGAAGCCGCTGCAGAAGGGATAGCGGAATGCATGGTTTCAGGTAAAGCGAAAGGTGGCGCTTCGGACACTGTGCTTGCTGCTGGCACAGAGGCAGGGATAGGCGTCGCCGATACTTCGATCACTGGTGCGATAGGCGCTGGTGGGGCTGGTATAAGCTGTGCTGCTGCAAGCCGTGGTGCCGCAGGTGCCGCAGCGATGACCGTTGCTGGCGCAAAGGTTTGCGTTGGCGTGATATTTGTCTCAGCAGTGATGTTGCTTGTTTCAGCAAAGCCAATACTTGCGGTGTTATTGTTATCTATCGCTGGTGCTAATCCATCTTCAGTTCGATCGCCACGGTCAGCGCGATCATTGCGTCCCCGACCCCGCCCACGATTTCTGCGGCCACTGCGTGCGGTGCCTTCTGCGGTGCTGGCTTCAGCTTCAGTAAAAGTCGGCGCTGGTGATACGGTGATATCAGCAGGTGATTCAGAGGGTGTGCTACGTGGAGGGCGTGGTTGCCGCGGTTCGCGGGGTTCCCTTGGTTCGCGCGCCTCCTTGGCTTCCTTAGGTGCAGCGGGTTTATTGCGGTTGTTGCTTACATCTTGTGCAGGGGGTGCTTCATCACGACGGCTTTGCGAGCCTTGTTGGCCTTGTGGGCGGGTTTTACGCTCGCCATTTGCGGGCTGACCTTCTGCACGGGATGTGCGATCACGGTTTCCATCGCGATTCCGGTTGCGGTTGTTATTGCGTGAGCGTTGCGCATTGGCATCTTCTGATTTTGGCGCAGGTGTTGCTACTTTTTTCTCACCAAAAAAGAAAGCTGCTATTTTGCTGAACAGGCTAATCGAGGGAGTAGCCGCTTTTGCAGGACGAGAGGACTCTACAATGGGTGCAGGCTGGCCAGCGGGAACTCCGCGAACTGCGGCTTCAATTTTGACTGGCTTGACCTCAGCTTGAGCAGAAGGTGTTTGATACGCTTCTTCGAGCGGACGTGTTGCCATCTGATAGCTGGCCAAATTGCTGGGGCCTTCGCTGTTGAGCTGGTCATGTCGCACACGCACAATTTCATGCGCAGGTGTTTCTAAATGGCGGTTAGGGACGATAACCAGATTGACGCGGTGACGCGATTCAATGTGCGAGATATCAACGCGTTTTTCGTTCAGCAAAAAGGTGCCTACATCCACTGGAACCTGACAGTGCAAGGCACCTGTGTTGTCTTTCATGGATTCTTCTTCAAGAATACGCAAAATGTGGAGTGCGGCTGATTCGGTGCTACGAATATGCCCTGTGCCAGTACACCGCGGGCAAGTGATATAGCTGGTTTCTGCCAAGGCGGGACGCAGGCGCTGGCGGGACAATTCGAGCAGGCCAAAGCGACTGATCTTGCCGGTTTGCACGCGGGCGCGATCGTGATGCAGCGCATCGCGCAAGCGGTTTTCAACTTCGCGCTGGTTTTTTGCGGCTTCCATATCAATGAAGTCGATGACAATCAGCCCGCCTAAATCGCGCAAGCGCAGCTGGCGTGCAATTTCGTCAGCGGCTTCGCAGTTGGTACGCAGTGCGGTTTCTTCAATATCACTGCCTTTGGTGGAGCGGCCCGAGTTCACATCAACAGACACTAGCGCTTCGGTGTGATCGATCACGATAGCACCGCCGGAAGGGAGGGTGACCTGGCGTGAATAGGCAGATTCGATTTGATGCTCAATCTGGAATCGCGAGAATAACGGTACGTCGTCCTGATAGCGTTTTACGCGGGAGACATTGCCCGGCATGACGTGCGACATGAATTGTTGTGCTTGTTCAAAGACGTCGTCGGTGTCGATGAGAATCTCGCCAATTTCGGAATGAAAATAATCCCGAATAGCGCGAATAACGAGGCTTGATTCCTGATAAATCAGGAACACACCACTCTGCGCTTTAGCGGCACCATCGATGGCGTTCCAAAGTTGCAGGAGATAGTTCAGATCCCATTGCAGCTCTTCAAGGGAGCGGCCGATGCCTGCGGTACGGGCGATCAGGCTTGTTCCACTGGGAACTTCCAGTTGGTCCATGATTTCACGAAGTTCTTGCCGATCTTCTCCCTCAATGCGGCGAGAAACACCGCCCCCCCGAGGATTGTTGGGCATTAATACAAGGTAACGACCGGCGAGTGAAATGTAGGTAGTGAGCGCGGCACCTTTATTACCACGCTCATCTTTTTCCACTTGAACGATAAGTTCTTGCCCAACAGAGAGCGCGTCCTGGATGCGCGCTTTACCAACGTCTACGCCTGGCTTGAAGTAGCTGCGGGAAATTTCCTTGAATGGCAAAAAACCATGCCGCTCTGCACCATATTCGACAAAGGCAGCTTCAAGGCTAGGCTCAAGGCGGGTGATAACGGCTTTGTAGATGTTACTTTTGCGTTGTTCTTTCGAGGCTGATTCAATGTCTAGGTCAATCAGTTTTTGACCATCCACAATCGCGACGCGGAGTTCTTCAGCCTGCGTCGCATTAAAAAGCATGCGTTTCATATTTTTCTCCTACGCGCTACACAGGCAGGAGGGCACGGCAAGTCTTTACTGCTGGTGTTAGATCACCAGCAGTGTGAGTCTGATTTGCAATCGGGGTGGCAAGTTCATGGTGCCTCGGTTGATTTGGCAAATAGTTTGGCAAATGATTTCTAAAAAATTTGGCAAACAAAATGTATGACTTCGTAAGACTTGTCTGAAAAAAAGCGTTCGCTGATTACAATCAGCGCCCGGCAATCTGTGCCCATCTGTGCGTGTGTGACGCGCAATCTAGTAGTATTCGCTCTGTGTGTCGGGTGAGCGAAATGCCCGTAGTCGGCTGGGGCGATGCTGCTGCCAAAATGATTTCGGCGGTGCTGCATGCTCATGTCACTGGTACTTTTTCACCGCATCATTGATTAAGTTACAGTGATTACAGTAAAAGCATCCAAAATGACCGCATTCAGAAACCGCGCCTCTAACGCCACTTCGGGCCGTTAGGCACGCCATTTCGGAATGGCTAACCAAGGATGAGTATATTGCAAATGAAGGACTTAAGCAAAGATTCGGTGACATGGCTTGAGGTAGGGGATGAGGCAGAAGGGCAGCGCATAGACAACTTTCTTTTGCATATTGCCAAGGGGGTGCCCAAAAGCCACATTTATCGGATTTTGCGTAGTGGCGAGGTGCGGGTAAATAAGGGGCGAATTGAGGTTGAATATCGTCTTAAGGTGGGTGACGTGCTCCGGATACCTCCGATTCGGGTAGCTAAAATGCCGGATCAGACGCTGGTCCCCGCGCGTGAATTTGATATTGTGTATGAGGATGAAGCCTTGATTATCGTGAATAAGCCTGCCGGAGTTGCCGTTCACGGGGGAAGTGGCGTCAGCTTTGGGGTGATTGAGCAGTTGAGGCGGGCACGCCCGCAAGCGAAGTTGCTTGAATTGGCACATCGACTGGATCGCGAAACCTCAGGCTTGCTGATTGTTGCTAAAAAGCGCCTCGCATTGACGCGATTGCATGACCAGTTTCGCGAAGGGGTGATTGCTAAACGATATCTGGCGCTGGTCAAAGGGGCCTGGCGAAATGAATTGCAGCATGTACGCCTACCGCTGCTCAAGTATTTGACAGCAGAGGGTGAGCGGCGCGTGAGCGTTGATCCGGCGGGTAAAGTGTCTCATTCGATTGTTCGCTTGCAGGCGCGCTGGGAAAAGGAAAACTTTAGTCTGGTCGAGGTGGAACTCAAGACGGGGCGGACACATCAAATTCGTGTTCATTTGGCGCATTTGGGTTTTCCGATCGCGGGGGACGATAAGTACGGTGACTTTTCGCTGAATCGCACTTTGCAAAAAAACGGCCTTAAACGGATGTTTTTGCATGCTGCACGGCTGGATTTACCACATCCCATCAGTGGTGATTTGCTGGCGCTGACCTTACCTTTGCCAACAGAGTTGCAGAGTTTTGTTGAACAACTAAATACAAATGAGGCAAACAGGACTTAACGATGGCTAATTTTCAATTGATTGTGTTCGACTGGGATGGCACTTTGCTGGATTCGACAGGGATGATTGCTGCATCTATCCAGGCTGCTGCGCGCGACCTTGGTATTGTTGAGCCGTCAGATGAGCGTGCTCGCCATGTTATCGGGCTTGGGTTGATTGATGCGCTGCGCTATGCCATGCCGGGCTTGCCTCCTGAACGTTATAACGAAGTTGCTGAGCGGTATCGCTACCATTATTTGGCGCGGGACCGCGAGTTGCTTCTTTTCCCCGGAGCGGCTGAACTGGTCAAAGAGCTTGCTGACGCAGGGTTTCAGCTAGCGGTGGCTACGGGTAAATCGCGTAACGGGTTGAATCGCGCGCTGGAAGTGAGTGGCCTGGGCCAGTATTTTCGCATAACTCGTTGTGCGGACGAGTGTTACTCCAAGCCGCATCCGCAAATGTTGGAAGAACTCATCGAAGCATTCCATGTACCCCCTGTGGCTACACTGATGATCGGCGATACGACGCACGATTTGCAGATGGCAAAAAATGCCCGAACTCATGGCCTGGGGGTAACTTATGGCGCGCATCTGCGGCCGATGCTGGAAGCTGAGGCACCGTTGTATTGTGCTGATGATGTCTCGCAACTGGCCGCTTGGTTGCGTATGCATGGGTAGTAATTAGTTCTTTTCTCTGGCAATTTTTATAGGAAATTTTATGGCGCAGGATCAAAACGCACTTGTCTGGCTGGATATGGAAATGACTGGACTGAATCCGGACGGTGATCGAATTATTGAGTTGGCGATGGTTATTACCAACTCAAATCTTGAAGTCATTGCCGAAGCACCAACATGGGTCGTGCATCAATCGGATGAGGTGCTCAATGGCATGGATGAATGGAATCGCAATACGCATAGCCGATCAGGGCTGACTGATCGGGTCAAGGCGTCCATCATGACCGATGCGGATGTCGAACAACAAGCCCTGGAGTTTGTTCGTCGGCATGTGCCGGTTCGCACCTCGCCCATGTGTGGTAATTCGATTTGTCAGGATCGTCGCTTCATGGCGCGCCATATGCCTAAGCTAGAAGAATGGTTTCACTATCGTAATCTTGATGTATCAACGCTTAAAGAGTTATGCAAGCGCTGGAAGCCGGAGTTGGCAAAAGGCCTGAAAAAGCATGGCCGCCACGAGGCCTTGGCCGATGTACTTGAATCGATTGATGAGCTTAAATACTACCGGGACAATTTTTTGAAGCTCTAAAAACGCTAGAAACCTTAGTTATGCTGATAGAGACGCAATCTTTCAGTTTTATCGCCGGGACGCGAGGTTTCCAGCAATAACGTCCAGTTGGCTAGCGATTTTTCCGCTCGGGGTCGGGTTTGGGTAATCAGGTAGCGGCAGTTTTTTGCACTGTCGCCACTCGTTGTGCGTATCCCGTTGAAATAATCGAGTGAGGCGCGCTGGGCTAATCCCAAATTGCGTCGAGCGATGCAGCCTGGATTTTTGCCAAGGCGTTGTGAAAAGTCGGCGCTGACGATACGGTAGCTTTTGCCATAGTCAATCCATGGTAACCACAGCATGGCAATGAGTAGCCAGATAGTTGCCCAGCCTATGCTCCAGCGCGTCGCTGCACGCCAGGGCGAGCGGCGCAGACCGAGTGTGTATGCCAGCCAGCCAAGGGTGACGAGAACCGCCAGAATAATCACGATGAGTGGCGTATGTGCAATGAACCCTGGGGCGGGTTTTGTGAAGTTTTTAGCAATTTTCTCAGGGGTGCCGGTTAATAAGGCAATGGCACCTAGCCAGATGAGTGTGCTCATTAACGAAAAAGTGACCATGCCAAACCAGTCAAATGCATTGGCCGCACCGCGCCGTAAACGGCCAGCACCGGTCGCGGCGAGCATGCCCAGCGGGACTAAAGCGGGTAATAAGCTGACTGGTCGGGAGTTACCCATGAAAAAAATTGCCAGCGCAACGAAGCTGGCCATTAGCGGGAGCGCCGTCTGTGGCAGCCACAGACGGCGACGCTCCAGCCATACCTGCCATATCGCCAAGGGAAGCAAAGGCCAGCTGGCCCACATCAATAGCTTAAAGTGGGCGCGGGTAAAGATCTTCTTTGGTACGAGACTGGCTTTCTCTGATGTCCACCAAAGATCAAATAGTTGGGGGGATTGTTGATTAAGCAACCAAGGCCATGGCAAGATCAAAACTGCGGCAATAATGCACGCGGCGAACAGGGTGATAAGGCTGTCACGCTGGCGCCATGCCGGGTGAGAAAACGTGAGCAAGCCAGCCACGAGGGGACACAAGGCACCGTCAATACCGACCCCAAGAAAGGTGATGCCTACACCTGCACCGAAAAGGACACCGCCACGCAGCGGTATTTTTTGCGCTTGGATCAGGCCAAGCAGTGCTAAGGAAAAACCGAAAACGCCAGCTATTGCAGGCTGCGCATCGTGTATGGGAACTAGCAGACCAAGCGTGCCAATGGCTAAAAGAGGGGCGATGAGAGCAGCGCTTAGGCCAGCCAAATGGCGAACGCTGGCTGAGAGGGTGATAAGAAAGCCCGCGCCGAGTAATGTTGTAGCGAGCCTTGCTGCATCATGCCAGGGTAGCAGCCATTGAAAAAACTGGCCGCAAAGCGCCGCCAGCCAGTGGTAGAGCGGCGGGCTTACTAACCAGGCATCGCCGACAACCTGTGGAACCAGCCAGGCCTGCCAGCCGTTTCTCGCCATGCTGAAGGCTGCTCCAAGATTAATTGCATCGTCGGGCTTCCATGGATCATGCCCAAGGGTGCCGACTAACAACCAAAGTGTGCACAGGACGATAACTCCCCATTTACTGATAGGTGGGGGTGTCGTGAGGTCAAGAGACGTGGTCAAGGGCATGCGATAAGCTTATCTGACAGGAAATAAAAAAGCAGCCAGGTGGCTGCTTTTTTATTTATTTTAAACAAGCCAGAATGTAGCGTAATCAGGCTGCTGTTCTCGCGTATTTCTGACGGAAGCGCTCCACACGGCCAGCGGTATCGACAATCTTCTGTTTGCCGGTATAGAACGGATGGCAGACCGAGCAGACTTCTATGTTCAGTGCTTTACCGCTGGTTGAGCGGGTGTTGAATTTGTTTCCACAGCTACACGTGACTTCAATCTCGGTGTAGCTTGGGTGGATGCCTTCTTTCATTGCATAGTCCTTTCGTGCGGCTAACTAATTCGGTGCGGTTCGTGAATTTGGCGAACCGGTAGGGGCTCGTATTATCGGTCAATTTTTCTATGTTTGCAATCAGCTTCTGCGCATTGCATCAAAAAATTCGCCATTGCTTTTGGTGGCTTTGACCTTATCCAGGAGAAACTCCATTGCTTCCATGTCGTCCATGTTGTATAGAAGCTTGCGCAGGACCCACATTTTTTGCAGCACATCAGGCTTCAAGAGCAGTTCTTCACGCCTGGTACCTGATCGATTGACATTGATGGCCGGATAAACCCGTTTTTCGGCCATACGACGGTCAAGGTGGATTTCCATATTGCCTGTCCCCTTGAATTCTTCATAAATCACATCATCCATGCGTGAGCCAGTTTCAATTAGCGCGGTGGCGATAATCGTGAGTGAGCCACCTTCTTCAATATTGCGGGCGGCACCAAAAAAACGTTTGGGTTTTTGGAGTGCATTAGCATCTACACCGCCTGTGAGAACTTTGCCGGAGGCGGGTTGTACGGTGTTGTAGGCGCGCGCCAGACGGGTGATGGAATCCAGCAAAATTACCACGTCTTTCTTGTGCTCAACCAGACGCTTGGCTTTCTCGATGACCATTTCGGCCACTTGTACGTGACGCGTAGCGGGTTCGTCGAAGGTTGAGGCAATGACTTCGCCCTTCACGGTGCGCGTCATTTCGGTGACTTCTTCGGGGCGCTCGTCGATCAGCAGAACAATGAGAGTAACATCAGGATGGTTGGCGGTAATAGCGCGTGCAATGTGCTGCATCATCACGGTTTTTCCGCTTTTCGGACTGGCTACGAGCAGGCCACGCTGGCCTTTGCCAATGGGCGCAATCATGTCAATGATGCGACTTGTAATGTTCTCTTCTGTACGAATATCGCGCTCGAGGAGCATGTGTTCTGTTGGGTGAAGCGGGGTCAGATTCTCGAACAGTATCTTGTGCTTGCCGACCTCGGGGGATTCGCCATTGACGCGGTCAACCTTGACCAGGGCAAAGTAGCGCTCGCCCTCTTTGGGCGTTCGAATCTCGCCTTCAATGGTGTCACCAGAATGTAAATTAAAGCGCCGAACCTGGCTGGGGCTAATGTAGATATCGTCTGGTGTCGCAAGATAGGAAGACTCAGGCGAGCGTAAAAAGCCAAAGCCATCCGGCAGGATTTCTAATACGCCATCTCCGAAAATTGCTTCACTTTTACCCGCTTGATTTTTGAGCAGGGCGTAGATCAACTCCTGCTTGCGAAAGCGGTTGGCGTTTTCAATTTGGTTGGCGTCAGCCATTTCAAGCAATTGGCTAACATGAAGTGCTTTAAGTTCGGATAAATGCATAGACTACCTGCGTAAATTGCGTAAGAGTCGTAGCACAAGGCACTACGATAAGAATGATTCGAAAGGGGCGTACGTACGTGGGGGAGGGTAAGTGCGTTAGTGCCCGAACGCCATGGGGGAAATGGCCGGGGTGTTACAGCGATAATGATTGGTTTTTACTTGTGCGTATTTACAAGCGGGCAAAAACAAGCCGCAGGGCGCAATGTAACGAGGTCAGAGATTGTTGTCAATAAATGCTGTCAGTTGCGACTTGGATAGAGCACCCACTTTTTGCGCTTCCATCGAGCCCCCTTTGAACAACAACAGGGTAGGAATGCCGCGAATTCCAAATTCGCCAGGTGTCTTGGGGTTGTCATCAATGTTTATTTTAGCGATGCGCAATTTTCCGGCATAGTCTTTTGCGGCATCTTCAAGAATAGGCGCAATCATTTTGCAAGGGCCACACCACTCTGCCCAGAAATCAACTAATGTTGGCACAGCCGAGTCAAGCACTTCGCTTTTAAAGGTGCTGTCGGTGACGTGAATGATATGTTCGCTCATAAAAATCCTCAAATGTTTAATAATAACTTAATGGTCTGCAAGCCGCAAACAAGCGAGAGTGTAAAATAAACCCCGGCAGTTTTTAGGCAAGTTCAAAAGAGTTAAAGCAGATTACGCCAACAACGTTTATAACAATGTTAACCGGAATGCCAGTAAAAAACTGCCCTGAATCACTTTCTATCTGTGCCAAAGAGGCTGCCCAGTGATACATTTATCACTCAAACTGGAGCGTTTATTATGACTTATGTAGTAACCGAAGCGTGTATCAAATGTAAATATACGGATTGCGTGGATGTTTGCCCGGTAGATTGCTTTCATGAAGGGCCTAATTTTCTTGTGATCGATCCGGATGAATGTATCGATTGCACACTATGTGTAGCCGAGTGTCCTGCAGAAGCGATTTTTGCCGAAGATGATGTTCCTGCAGTTCAGGTGAAGTTGATACAAATCAATGCAGAGTTGGCACAAATATGGCCTGTTATTACGCAACGCAAGGAGCCACCAGCAGACGCGGATGAATGGTTGAAAGTACCAGGCAAGCTTGCAAAGCTGGAGCGCTAAGCTAATTCAGTAGTGTGACTACTCGTATTGATTTGGCGTGCATCGGCGGTAACTTTAAGAACTAATTTTCTGGAAGGGGGAAGCATGCAAGTTAAGGAAATTCTTGCGATTAAGGGTACTGTGCTCTACACCATTTCGCCTGAGCGCACTCTGGTTGAGGCAATTGCCATCATGACCGAGCAGGATGTTGGTTCCCTGGTGTGTTTTGCGCAGGGCAAAATGGCGGGCATGCTGACGTTTCGCGAGGTATTAAATGCTGTGCATGCACATGGTGGAGCATGGCAGGAGGTGACTGTTGACAAAGTGATGGTCGCCAAGCCTTTTTGCGCCAGCCCTGAAATGGAAATGGACGAATTACGCCGCGTGATGGTTGAGCATCACCAACGTTATCTTCCTGTCATGGAAGCGGATACGCTGATGGGCGTTGTCTCATTTCATGATGTAGCAAAAGCGGTGCTGGAAGAGCAGGGATTCGAAAACAAGATGTTAAAAGCTTATATTCGAAACTGGCCCGAAGAAAAAACGGACTGATTCTGGCCTAGACTCTTTGCCAAAGAGGAGACGGCAATGGAGCGAGTCTGGCTTAAAAGCTATCCCGCGGGAGTGCCTGCGGAAATTGATGTTAATGCCTACGCGTCACTCATTGATGTTTTGGATGAAAGTGTGCGCCTGTACGGTGATCGCACAGCGTTCATCTGTATGGGGAAAGGCATTAGCTATACGCAGCTGGATCACATGTCACGCGATTTTGCCACTTACCTGCAAGGGGTTCTGGGGTTAAAAAAAGGCGATCGCATTGTTCTGATGATGCCGAATGTTCTGCAATACCCCGTGTGTTTGTTTGGGGTGCTGCGAGCGGGGTGCGTGGTTGTTAATTGCAACCCGCTGTACACCGCAGCTGAACTTGAGCATCAGCTCAAGGATGCGGATGCCCAAACCATTGTTATCCTCGAAAATTTTGCCCATGTGCTGCAAGAGGTCGTTGCCCGTACACCAGTAAAGCATATCCTGACGACGCAGTTAGGTGATTTTCTAGGTCCTGTCAAAGGGTGGACTCTCAATTTCGTGGTCAAGCATATTAAAAAAATGGTTCCCGCATGGACGTTGCCGGGTGCTGTCAACTTGGCTGTCGCGCTGCGCAAAGGGGCTGACGTTCAGCCAGCGCCTGCGCCCGTGCCACTTGCGCATGACGATATTGCCTTTCTGCAATACACGGGCGGGACCACGGGGGTTTCCAAAGGCGCGATGCTAACGCAGCGTAATTTGGTGGCGAATCTTCTGCAGGCAAAGGCTTGGATCAAGCCCTATCTTGGCGAAGGGCCGCAGATTGTCATTACGGCTTTACCGCTATATCACGTGTTCGCTTTAACGGCGAATTGCTTGACATTTGTGGCGCTGGGCGCAGCCAATGTGCTGATCACCAACCCGCGTGATATGGCGGGTTTTGTTAACATCTTGGCAAAGTACAAATTCACTGCGTTAACTGGGGTCAATACGCTGTTCAACGCTTTGCTTGATTCCCCCAAATTTGCCCAGCTCGATTTCAGTCACTTGCGCATAGCACTAGGCGGTGGCATGGCGGTACAAAAAGCCGTTGCAATACGTTGGCAGGCAACGACCAAGGTTGCCTTGACTGAAGCCTACGGATTGACGGAAACCTCGCCCGCGGTAAGCATTAATCCGCTTAATCTTGCCGAATTTAATGGCTCCATCGGTTTGCCATTACCTTCAACCGATATTGCGATTCGTGACGATGCCGGAAATGATTTGCCATTAGGCGAGGCAGGTGAGCTTTGCATCAGCGGTCCGCAAGTGATGGCAGGTTATTGGCGACAACCGGAAGAAACTGCAAAAGTCATGATGCTGGATGGATTTATACGCACCGGTGATATTGCAATGGTGGATGCCAAAGGTTTTGTGCGCATTGTGGATCGCAAAAAGGACTTGATTGTTGTCTCTGGTTTTAAGGTATTTCCAAATGAAGTCGAGGATGTGCTTGCGCTTCACCCCGGGGTGAGGGAAGTTGCTGTTATTGGTGTGCCGGATGGGCATTCTGGTGAAGCTGTTAAAGCATTTGTGGTTAAACGTGATGCGGCGTTGACGGTCGAGGCGCTTGTTGCTCATTGCCGCAAAACACTGGTGGCATACAAGGTGCCTCATCAGATTGAGTTTCGGAGTGAATTACCAAAATCCAATGTGGGTAAAATTCTTCGTCGAGCACTTAAAAGTCAGGCATAGATTTCAGGGTTAGCGCGTTTTAAAAGTCGGCGCTGGTGATACGGCGGCAGTGCGCATGGTAGACTTCGCAGCACTATTTTTCAGTCATTTGCGCGCTTTCAAGGCCATTTATAAATTATGTCCGGCAATAGTTTTGGTTCCCTTTTTTGTGTCACTTCTTTTGGTGAATCGCATGGCCCTGCGCTGGGTTGTGTCATCGACGGTTGCCCGCCAGGCCTTGAAATTACTGCGGCTGACATTCAAGTGGAATTGGATCGGCGCAAGCCGGGGATGTCACGCCACGTCACGCAACGTCGTGAATCAGATACGGTGGAGATACTGTCTGGTGTGTTCGAAGGGCGCACCACGGGAACGCCGATCGCCTTGTTGATTCGCAATGAAGATCAGCGCAGCAAGGATTACGGCAATATCGCCACAACCTTTCGTCCCGGCCATGCGGATTACACCTATTGGCAAAAATACGGTATTCGCGACTATCGTGGCGGCGGTCGCTCGTCGGCACGCGAGACTGCGGTACGGGTTGCTGCCGGGGCTGTCGCACGCAAATGGTTGTTGGAACGCTATGGCGTCAGCGTGCGCGGCTGGATGGCGCAACTAGGTGACATTGAAATCCCCTGGCAAGACGAAGCCGCGATTGATAACAATCCATTTTTTGCGCCGAATGCGGCCATCGTGCCGCAATTAGAAAGTTACATGGATGCCTTGCGTAAGTCGGGTGATTCGGCGGGTGCAAAAATCACCGTCATTGCACGTGGGGTGCCCGTGGGCTGGGGGGATCCTGTTTATGGTCGTCTGGATGCTGACATTGCCTATGCCATGATGGGCATCAACGCGGTGAAAGCCGTAGAAATAGGCGCAGGTTTTGACGCTGTGACGCAAAAGGGCAGCGTGCATGGAGATGAGTTAACGCCTGATGGCTTCCTCACCAACCATGCCGGTGGTGTATTAGGGGGCATTTCGACTGGTCAGGATGTGCTGGTTAATATGGCAGTCAAGCCAACATCCAGCTTGCGTTTGCCCCGCCGATCGATTGATCTTGCAGGGCAACCCGTCATGGTTGAAACCTATGGCCGTCACGACCCGTGCGTTGGCATTCGCGCGACCCCCATTGCCGAAGCGATGCTCGCCCTTGTGCTGATCAATGCCGCTTTGCATCATCGTGCGCAGTGTGCGGATGTGAGTTGTCCAACGCCAAAAATTCCGGCGCAGGTCGGCCACCGATCAACGAAAACTTGATCAAGCATCGCGGGTGAAAGGCCCGCGAGCGCGCCTATGAATCAATCCCGCTGCCTGTCAGCATGGTACTTTTGGTACTTTGCCTTTGTTGGCGTTTTTCAGCCCTATTTCAGCCTGTATTTGCAGTCTCTCGCGATGTCTGCCGGGCGCATTGCGGTATTGATGTCTTTGGGGCAAATGATCCGTCTTGTGGCACCCATGTTTTGGGGCTGGCTGGCAGACCATACAGGACAGCGGGTGAAAATAGTGGTCATGTCGCTCGGCGCCGCATTGGTTAGTTTTTCTGCGATCTTTTTGACCCGGGATTTTCTTGGTTTATTACTGAGTTTGACCATCTTGCATTTTTTCTGGAGTGCGTCTTTGCCGTTGGTTGAGGCGCTAACGTTAGCGCATCTGACCGATCATCCGGAGCGTTATGGACGAATCAGGCTCTGGGGTTCGGTAGGGTTTATTTTTGCTGTACTAGGTATGGGGTGGCTACTGGACATCGTGCCGATAACTCTGTTGTTATGGGTTAGCTGGGCGTTACTTTTAGGCACTGTCTTCAGCGCTTTACTGCTGAAAGAGGCGGTTTCTGGGGCAATCCACACTGCGTCTTCCTTGCGGATGGTGCTGAGTCAACCGAAGGTAGTGTTTTTGCTGGTCGCCGGATTATTCATGATTGCGGCACACGGTGCCTTGTATGTTTTTTATTCGATTCATCTGGTGGCGCATGGCTATGGCAAAACGATGGTGGGTTTGCTCTGGACGCTGGGTGTGGTAGCCGAAATCATTGTATTTTTGCTGATGCCACGCATTGCGCAGGGGATATCTTTAAGGCATCTGCTGCTGCTCTGCTTTGCTTTGGCGGTTCTGCGCTTTATGCTTATTGGCTGGCAGGTAGATAGCTTGATTTGGCTGCTTTTTGCACAGTGTCTGCATGGCGCGACTTTTGGTGTGCATCATGTAGCGACGATGGCGGCGCTTAACCGGTGGTTTTCTTCAGGCCAACAGGCCAGGGCGCAGGCAATTTATGGCAGTGTGGCTTATGGTGTGGGTGGATTAACCGGTGGATTGCTTGCTGGAGCGTTGTGGGAAAGTGCTGGGTCGGCAATCACATTTAGCGTGTTTGCCCTGTTGGCCCTCATCGGGTTTTGCTTGGTCTGGTATGGCGTTCCGGCTAGTTCAGACAAGCCGGTTGTGCGATAATCAGCCGCTTTAAATCATCTCTCAAATCATGTCTAAAACGCTTTACGACAAACTCTGGGAAAATCACGTGGTCCACACGGAAGCGGATGGTACTGCGCTGCTTTATATTGATCGCCATTTGGTACATGAGGTCACGAGCCCGCAAGCATTTGAAGGATTAAAGCTTGCTGGTCGCAAGCCTTGGCGCGTTTCGTCCATTGTCGCAACCGCTGACCACAACACGCCAACCGATCACTGGGAAAAAGGAATTCAAGACCCGGTTTCGCGACAACAGGTAGAAACACTTGATGCCAACATTCATGAAGTGGGTGCGTTAGCGTATTTTCCATTCAAGGATAAACGCCAAGGGATTGTGCATGTGATCGGCCCGGAGCAGGGTGCCACGCTACCCGGCATGACCGTGGTATGCGGTGACTCGCACACATCAACCCATGGGGCGTTTGCTTGCCTGGCGCACGGCATCGGTACATCAGAAGTCGAGCATGTCTTGGCCACGCAATGCCTGTTGCAGAAAAAATCCAAGGCCATGCTGATCAAGATTGAGGGAAAAGTCGGCGCTGGCGTGACGGCGAAAGATATTGTTCTGGCCTTGATTGGCAAGATCGGTACCGCAGGCGGTACGGGTTATGCCATTGAATTTGGCGGGTCTGCGATACGTGCGCTGTCAATGGAAGGACGCATGACAGTTTGCAATATGGCTATCGAAGCCGGTGCTCGGGTGGGTTTTGTCGCCGTCGATGAGACAGCGATCGAATACCTTAAGGGGCGCACTTTTTCTCCCAAAGCAGCGGATTGGGAGAAAGCAACTGCCTATTGGCGCACCTTGATTTCGGATGCGGATGCGCCATTTGATGCGGTGGTGGAACTCGATGCGAGTGAAATCGCGCCTCAGGTGACCTGGGGTACGTCGCCTGAAATGGTGGCAAGCATTGAAGGAAGAGTCCCTGCACCAGAGGATTTCAGTGACCCGGTGAAGCGGGAGGGCGTTGCGCGCGCGCTTGAATATATGGGGTTAGTGCCACATACCCCTATCAATCAGATCATGATTGATAAAGTATTCATTGGCTCGTGCACGAATTCACGCATTGAAGATTTACGTGTGGCGGCGGCTGTAGCCAAGGGCCGTCATGTAGCAGCTAATATCAAACTTGCATTGGTTGTGCCAGGTTCTGGCTTGGTCAAGCATCAGGCCGAAGCGGAAGGGCTGGACAAGATTTTTCTGGCTGCCGGCTTTGAGTGGCGGCAACCGGGTTGCTCAATGTGCTTGGCCATGAATGATGACCGGCTGTTACCTGGTGAACGCTGTGCTTCAACTTCGAATCGAAATTTTGAAGGGCGACAGGGCAATGGAGGCCGTACGCATTTGCTGAGCCCAGCCATGGCCGTGGCCGCAGCGATTGCAGGACATTTTTCCGATGTTCGTGAATTGACAAGTTAGTTTTTCAAGCTGAATTTTTTATCCCAATCCACTCAAGACTAGGAGGAACTCATGGTGCGTATTTTGACAGCCTTTATTTTAATTGCTCTGCTTGCTGCCTGTAATACAGTTCAAGGGATTGGCAAGGATATTGAACGGGGCGGTGAGGCAATTCAAAAATCGACCAAGTAATCAATGTCATGGAAAAATTTACTACTCATGAAGGATTGGTTGTGCCGCTGGATCGTGCCAATGTTGATACCGACGCCATTATTCCTAAGCAGTTCCTGAAATCGATCAAGCGCTCAGGGTTTGGCCCGAATGCGTTCGATGAATGGCGTTATCTGGATCATGGCGAGCCGGGTATGGATAACGCAAATCGCATTAAAAATCCGGACTTCATCCTCAACCAGCAACGTTATCAAGGCGCGTCGATTCTTCTGGTGCGGAGTAATTTCGGCTGTGGTTCTTCGCGTGAGCATGCGCCGTGGGCATTGCAGGATTTTGGTTTCCGCGCCATTTTGGGTGAATCGTTTGCCGACATCTTTTTCAACAATTGCTTTAAGAATGGGCTATTGCCTATTTTGTTGCCAAAAGCCGAGATCGATGCGCTCTTTCTTTTAACGCAGAGCACACCTGGATTTCGCATAACAGTTGATCTTGCTGCGCAAGTGGTAAGGCGGCCTGACGGACATGAAATTCCTTTTGTCGTGGATGCCTTTCGCAAAGAGTGTTTGCTCAATGGCTGGGACGATATTGGTCTGACTTTGCGGCATGCAGAAAAAATCCGTGCATTTGAAGTGCAACGACGTATCGAACAACCCTGGCTTTTCGCCTAGAGGAATAACGTAATGAAGATTTGTGTTCTCCCTGGTGACGGGATTGGCCCCGAAATCACGACAGAAGCGTTGCGCGTATTGCGCGCCCTTGATCTGTCCTTTGAGACAGAAGAAGCGCCGGTAGGCGGCGCAGGTTACCGGGCATCGGGGCATCCACTACCCGAGGCAACACTTAAGCTGGCACAGCAGTCAGATGCCATTTTATTTGGTGCGGTGGGCGATTTTTCATTGGATACCTTGCCGCGCGAGTTGCGCCCTGAGCAGGCGATTCTGGGTTTGCGCAAGGCATTCAATCTATTTGCCAACTTTCGTCCTGCACTGGTCTATCCTGAATTAGTGCATGCATCAACGCTGCGCCCAGAGATTGTTGCCGGTTTGGATCTTCTGATCATTCGGGAGCTCACAGGTGACATTTATTTTGGACAACCGCGCGGTATTCGCACTTTGGAAAATGGTGTCCGTGAAGGGTTTGACACGATGCGCTATTCTGAACCAGAGATTCAGCGTGTGGCACATGTCGCATTTCAGGCGGCAAGAAAGCGCAGCAAACGTTTGTGTTCGGTGGATAAGGCCAATGTGCTGGATACCATGCAGCTTTGGCGCGAAGTCGTGATTGCCGTGGGTGCGGAATACCCTGATGTCGAATTAAGTCACATCTACGTGGATAACGCGGCAATGCAATTGCTGAAAAACCCCAAACAGTTTGATGTCATGGTGACGGGCAATATGTTTGGCGATATCCTTTCCGACGAGGCATCGATGTTGACGGGCTCGATTGGCCTGTTGCCTTCGGCTTCTCTGAACGAAAATAATTTCGGCTTATACGAGCCAATTCATGGCTCGGCACCTGATATCGCAGGCAAAGGCGTGGCAAATCCGCTCGCCACCATTCTTTCTGCGGCCATGATGTTGCGCTTTAGTTTTGGGCTGAATGATGAGGCGCTGCGCATTGAATCTGCCGTGAAAAAAGTGCTGGCACAGGGCTATCGAACCGCTGATATTGCCGAGACCGGGCTCCGTATGGTGGGTACTAGAGCAATGGGTGACGCTGTCTTGGCGGCACTGTAATTTATAAGTTTATAAGTGAGAAAAAGGCGATGAAACGTGTAGGTCTTATTGGTTGGCGGGGAATGGTAGGTTCTGTGCTCATGCAGCGCATGCGCGAAGAAGGCGATTTTTCGCTGATTGAGCCGGTATTTTTTACTACATCCAATCCCGGTGGGCAGGCGCCTGATGTGGGGCGTGGGACTTCGTTGCTTAAAGATGCAAAGAATATTTCCGACTTGGCCAAGATGGATATCATTATCACTTGCCAAGGAGGAGATTACACGACCGAAATCTTCCCTCAGCTGCGCGCTGCAGGTTGGGCTGGTCACTGGATTGATGCCGCATCCAGTCTGCGTATGCAAGACGACACGGTGATTGTTCTTGATCCAGTCAATTTGGATGTAATCAAACAGAGTTTGTCTCGTGGAGGGCGCAACTGGATTGGGGGTAATTGCACTGTGAGTTTGATGCTCATGGCGCTGGGTGGGTTGTTTAAAGCCGATTTGATCGAGTGGGTTACTGCCATGACCTATCAGGCGGCTTCAGGCGCTGGCGCACAGAATATGCGCGAACTGCTGGTGCAAATGGGAGAGGCCCATCGTGTCGCCAAGGGATTGCTGGCAGACCCCGCTTCGGCTATCTTGGATATTGATCGTGAAGTAGCTGGAATTCTCCGCGATGAGACTTTTCCCACCGATAATTTTGGTGTGCCACTGGCTGGATCTTTGATTCCATGGATTGATAAAGATCTCGGCAATGGTCAAAGCAAAGAAGAGTGGAAAGGCCAGGCTGAAACCAACAAGATTTTGGGGCGTGTGGCGACACCGATTCCGGTCGATGGATTGTGTGTTCGCATCGGTGCC
Source organism: Rugosibacter sp. (assembly GCA_030645365.1). Classification (GTDB taxonomy): domain Bacteria; phylum Pseudomonadota; class Gammaproteobacteria; order Burkholderiales; family Rhodocyclaceae; genus Rugosibacter. The sequence goes on along the minus strand of JAUSMB010000068.1, from coordinate 28,671 downwards.
ATGCGGTGCCATTCGCAAGCCTTGACTATCAAGCTTAAGAGAGATGTGCCTTTGGATGATATTCATGGGCTATTGGCTGCACATAATGATTGGGTAAAAGTCGTCCCCAATCAGCGAGATGTCACCGTGAAAGACTTGACCCCCGTTGCCGTTACCGGCACCCTGACTGTGCCCGTGGGTCGTTTACGGAAACTCGCCATGGGCCCAGAATACCTCTCTGCCTTTACTGTTGGCGACCAGCTTCTTTGGGGGGCTGCAGAGCCTTTACGCCGGACGTTGCGGATTTTGCTTGAAGCTTAAGTCGCTTAAGTGCCGGTCTTTTTGAGTCGTTGTTCAAGGCCGGTATTCACCATGCGCTTGCGTACTTAAGGTCATGATGTTATGTTGATAAATTCTCGAAGGTTTTGCAGGAGCGACTGTGCTAAAAACTGACAAAAAATCCAATCTTTTAAAATTGACAGCTATTGCGATAGCAGTGGCTACTATACCGCTGGCAGGGCATGCGGCGGGATTAGGGAAGGTTGCTGTTTATTCTTTGCTCGGACAACCACTTAAGGCTGAAATTGAAGTTTCCGCTAATAGCGAAGAGTTATCGTCACTGCAGGCAAAGCTGGCTTCGGTTGATGCTTTTCGCCAGGCAGATGTTGAATATACCCCGGTTCTCTCCAGCCTGAAATTTTCGCGTGAGGTCATTGAACGCAATGGGCATCGCTATGTTCAGGTGACTACGGATAAGCCGGTGAATGAGCCGTTTATCAGCATGCTTGTCGAGTTGGGTTGGTCTTCTGGACGATTGGTTCGCGAATACACATTCTTGTTGGATCCTCCTGATCTTGCGCCCGCCACAACTGCTGCGCCTGTTTCGGCCCCTGTGACGCCTCTTGCAGCGGATAAGCTGCAACCAGAAAAGGCCCCTCAGGTTGAAAACACGCCTCCTGCCGTGACGCGGCAAAGCACTAAGGCGCAGTCAACCTCATCAGTATCTGCACAGGCAGGTACTGGTGACAATGTAAAGAATCATAAAGTCCGCGCTGGTGATACGCTCGGGAAAATTGCGGCAAAGACACGCCCTGAAGGCGTCAGTCTGGACCAAATGCTAGTGGCTTTACTCAATGCGAATAAAGCAGCTTTTGATGGTGGCAATATAAATCGGCTGAAGGCCGGGAAAATTCTTGCGATTCCTGATGCTGAAGTGATAAATCAGATCACACCTGGCGAGGCGAAAAAAGAAGTCATTGCACAAGCAGCGGATTTTAATTCGTACCGTAAGAGACTGGCATTGTCTGCCAGTGCTCAAACAGAAGTTAGCGATAGCGGGCAACAAGTTGCGAGCGGAAAAATAACCCCAAAAGTAGAAGAGACTACGCCTGCACCGAGTGGCACAGATAAATTAGAAGTTTCAAAGTCAGAAAATGCTAAAGGATCTTCTGGCGATGTCAAAGGCAATGCCGCAGCAGATTCGCTAGCACGCGATAAAGCGCTAAAAGAAGCCCAGAGTCGTACCGCCGAGCTTGAACAAAACTTGAGCAAGCTCAAGCAGCTGGCTGAATTGAAAAATAAAGCGGGTGCTGATCTTCAACAACAGGCGCAAGCGGAAAAATCACTCCCCAATGCCCAGGCTACGGCAGCAGTTCCTGCTGCGGCAGTCGAACAACCGACGCCATCGACTGACACCCTACAATCTGAGGCACCAGCTAACGTGCCAACCCCCAAGGTTGATGTAAAAAAAGTCAAGGTACCACCTGTTGTAGCTGAGCCTGAGCCTGGTTTCCTCGAAGAAAACAGCATGCTGGTGCTTGGCGGCGGCGGTATCTTGGCTCTGGTGCTAGGCTGGATGGGTTTCTCTGCCTGGAAAAGGAAAAAAGAGAGCAGTGCACTAAGCGAGCTTGATGATGCGCACTCTACCAGCAACTTTTCAACGCAGTCAGCGTTTGGTCCATCAATAGATCCAACCGCTTCGTCTTCTGTTTCTTCCACTACGGGTGGATCGAGCGCAAGCCAATTTAGTATCAATGTAAAAGGGGACGCTGAACCATCTGTCGACGCCTTATCGCAAGCAGATACCTTCCTTGCATTTGGCCGGACTGAGCAGGCAGAAGACGTTTTGAACTCGGCACTGGAGACGCAACCAAACAGGCATGATCTTTATCTGAAGCTGCTCGGCATCTATGCGGAGCAAGATAAGCTCGCCGAATATGAATCTCTTGCGAAACGCTTCCGTGAGCAAACTTTAGAAGATGGCCCGGATTGGGAGACCGCGCGGGTAATGGGTGCTGCAATTGACCCTCAAAATGCGCTGTATCAGCTGCCGTCTGCTGGGCATGAATTGTCAGAGGATGTCACAAAAAGTGTGGGTGTTGTTGCACTGGCCGGGGCAGCCGCAGCTGCCGTTCAGGCGGTAGTACCTGAAGCTGGCGTGGAGAGTGCTTTGCCGGTTCAAGATCTCCAAGCAATCGATACAGAAACCCTCGATTTTGATCTCGATTTTGATTTGGATGAAGCTGCTTCATCTGGAGCTAAAGTTGATCCTGTTGCACCAACCGCTTTGGCGGCATCACCAGAAATGTCGGCTCTGGATTTTGATCTTGAATTGAGCTTGCCTGAAGCACCTTCAGCTAAGGTTCTTGATACAGTGACCGCGCATGATGCGCCATTGGATATGCCGCTGACAGAAGAGGCGGGAAACAGTATTGATTTTGATTTTGATCTGCCCTTGGCTGGTGCGTCTCCAGTAGTGACCAATGCGCCGGATTTGAAACTGGAGGCTATTGACCTTGATCTGGACGCCGACTTGCCAGCGCCGACTTTTGGCGTGATAGAAAATGAAGGGACGACAGATAATCCCGAGGTCGCAACCAAGCTTGAATTGGCCGCAGCCTATGAAGAGATGGGTGATAACTCAGGTGCAAGTGAGCTCTATCAAGAGGCCTTGGTTGAAGGCAGCAAGTCGCAGCAAGAATTTGCGCGTGCCAAACTAACCAGCCTGAATTGATTGGTGATTATCTCCCGGCATGGTATTGCGCCGGGAGATTTTTCCACTGTCGTTGTCATACCTTTTCCAATTTTTCCGTGATGCGTTTTCACCCCGCCAGTTTGCTTTTGCTCTGGTTCAGCTTTCTTTTGGCATTTTCGGTACGTAGTGGCGTGGTGCTGATACTCAGTTGCTTTGTCATGACGATGTGGGCCTGTTTTTCAGCTACCCTTCATTTTCAGCGCTTGTTACGCCGCAGCATTTGGTTAATGCTGACGCTATTTGCGGTATTTTTATGGATGACGCCTGGCTCGCCATTGTCCTTCATGGCTTTTGCCACCCTGGAAGGCTTGCATCTTGCTGTTATGCAGAGCGCCCGGGTGTTGCTTGCAATTGCATCACTGGCACTTGTCCTGCAATATTTATCGCGAGCTGATCTGGTTGTCGGGATGTATTTTTTCCTGTCGCCGTTAAGCCGGATTGGTGTGCCGGCAAAGCATTTAGCTGTACGGTTGATGCTGACGCTTGAAGAAGTCGAGCGGGCTGCCCTGCCGTCGCACTTGATGAACGAATCTGGCACAGCGCAGCCTGCGAATACCTTAACGCTACCCCGGCATGGATGGAGCCCCCAGGATGTTGGCGTTGCGCTGGTTTCTATATTGCTTGTTTTTTCCATAGGCTGGCCATGAGGATTGCCCTGGGCGTTGAATATGAAGGGTCTACGTTTTGTGGATGGCAGTCGCAGGCGGGTGGCGGGTCTGTGCAAGATGCGCTGGAGTCTGCGCTATCCGCCATTGCAGATACATCATTGGTGCGTGTTATCTGTGCTGGCCGCACCGACGCGGGAGTCCATGCGATTGAACAGGTCGTGCATTTTGATGCATCCGTTGAGCGCCCGCTGACGGCTTGGGTACGCGGCGTGAATGCTCATTTGCCGCCCACGATTGCCGTGCGCTGGGCGCAGCCAATGCCGGATGATTTTCATGCACGTTTTTCAGCGCAAGGCAGGCGTTACCGCTATGTGCTGCTTAACCGTGCCGAGCGTCCGGGTCTTATGGCGCGTCGCGTGGGTTGGTTTCACTTACCGCTTGATTTATCCGCTATGCAATCGGCTAGTCTTTCCCTGCTTGGCACACATGACTTTTCAGCCTTTCGTTCGGCTGAATGTCAGGCTAAATCGCCTATTAAAACCCTGCGCAAAATTTCCATCGTGCGTCAGGGTGACCTGATCGTGTTTGATTTTGAAGCGGATGGATTTTTGCATCATATGGTGCGCAATCTGATAGGCGTATTAGTTTATGTTGGCAAGGGAACCCGTTCTCCCGACTGGCTTGCTGAATTGCTGGCGGCCAAGAATCGCGCGTTGGCGGCACCCACGTTTGCCGCCTGCGGGCTGTATTTTGCGGGTGTCGACTATGATGCCTGTTGGCAACTAAAAAGTGATGCAAAAGTCGGCGCTGACGATACGCCGCAAAGCCAGTACCCTTGGAATACGGCGACTCTGCTGATGTGATGATGAAGAATAAAACCCGAATCAAGATTTGCGGAATAACTCGCGCTGAAGACCGTGATGCGGCCATTGCAGCAGGTGCCGATGCGCTTGGGTTCGTGTTTTATCCGTCCAGCCCAAGATATATTGCCCCGGAAAAAGCGGCGCAACTTGTGTCGCCGATACCGGCATTTGTCAGTCGTGTCGGGCTATTCGTTAACGCCGAGCCTGCCACTGTCCATTCTGTATTGGCAGAGGTTGCGTTGAATGTGCTGCAATTTCATGGTGATGAAGATGCCGCGTATTGTCGTCAGTTTGGCAGGCCGTGGATCAAGGCGGCACGTGTCAGGCCAGGGTTTGATTTGCTAGAATACGCGCGCGCTTTCGAGGGGGCATGCGGTTTGTTGCTGGATGCCTTTGTTGAAGGTTATGGTGGCGGTGGCAAAGAATTTGACTGGTCGCTGATTCCCTCATCGTTGCCCTTGCCTGTCATTCTTTCAGGCGGATTGCAGGTTTCCAATATTCAACAAGCCGTGCGTGTCGTCCGGCCCTGGGCGGTGGATGTCAGTAGTGGCGTCGAAGTGGCCAAGGGCATTAAAGACGCTGGAAAGATAGCCCAATTTATTGCCGGAGTGCGTAATGCAGATGCCTGATTTACCTTATAACTTGCCAGATGCACAAGGTCATTTTGGCCCCTACGGTGGTATTTTCGTTGGCGAAACCTTGATGCCGGCACTCACTGAACTGCGTGAGGCCTATGCCGCAGCACAAGCTGACCCAGCGTTTCAGGCAGAGTATGCTCATGACCTGAAACATTATGTGGGTCGCCCCAGCCCGATATACCACGCCAAGCGGTGGTCAGATTTATTGGGTGGCGCACAGATTTTTCTCAAGCGTGAAGATTTGAATCACACGGGCGCGCACAAAATAAATAACTGTATCGGCCAGGCGTTGCTGGCACGACGCATGGGCAAGCCCCGGGTCATCGCAGAGACCGGTGCCGGTCAGCATGGCGTGGCAACGGCCACCGTAGCGGCTCGCTACGGGATGGAGTGCGTGGTGTACATGGGGTCAGAAGACATTAAACGGCAAGCCGCCAACGTCTACCGCATGAAGCTCTTGGGCGCAACGGTTGTGCCCGTTGAGTCAGGCTCGAAAACCTTGAAGGATGCGCTCAACGAAGCCATGCGCGACTGGGTAACCCATATTGCCAATACCTTTTACATCATTGGTACGGTGGCGGGTCCTCACCCCTACCCGATGATGGTGCGAGACTTTCAGAAAGTGATCGGTGAAGAGTGCAAGGTGCAAATGCCGGAAATTATCGGCCGCCAGCCGGATGCCGTTATTGCATGTGTCGGCGGGGGGTCTAATGCAATGGGCATTTTTTATCCTTACATTGCCGATACCGATGTTCAATTGATCGGCGTGGAAGCGGAAGGTTTTGGGCTGGCCAGCGGTAAACATTCGGCCTCACTGACTGCTGGCCGACCGGGGGTGCTGCACGGTAACCGAACCTATCTGCTGCAAGATGAAAATGGCCAAGTGATGGAAACCCATTCAATTTCTGCCGGGCTTGATTACCCGGGCGTGGGGCCTGAACATGCCTGGCTGAAGGATACGGGCCGTGCAAGCTACGTCACTATTGATGATGCGGCTGCCTTGGCTGCGTTCCATGACTTATGCCATTTTGAAGGCATTATCCCGGCACTGGAATCCAGCCATGCGTTAGCTTATGCGGCAAAGTTGGCGCCTACCCTGGGTAAAGACAAAATGCTCCTCGTCAATCTCTCTGGCCGTGGTGATAAAGATATGCACACTGTTGCTGAAAAATCCGGGATCCATTTCTGATATGTCACGTATAGCCGCAACTTTTTTGCATTTAAATCAGGCACACCGCAAGGCGCTGATTCCCTTTATTACTGCAGGTGATCCACATCCTGATTTAACTTTGCCGCTGATGAGTGCCTTGGTTGAAGGCGGGGCTGACATCATTGAACTGGGTGTGCCGTTTTCTGATCCAATGGCCGATGGTCCCACCGTGCAACGCGCCTCTGAGCGAGCTTTAGCGCAAGGCATGACATTGCGCCGGGTACTAGCCCTGGTGAGCGAATTTCGCAAGGTAGATCAAGTGACACCCGTTGTGCTGATGGGCTATGCCAATCCGGTTGAATCCTACGGTATTGACGCCTTTGCTCGTGATGCCCATAGCGCTGGTGTGGATGGTGTACTGGTCGTTGATTACCCGCCTGAAGAATGTGCTGAATTTGCTGCGGCAATGAAGCGGGAACAGGTAGACCCGATATTTTTGCTGGCCCCTACCTCGACCTCCCGGCGTTATGCGGAAGTGGCTGCGCTGGGGAGTGGCTATTTGTACTACATCTCGCTCACAGGCGTCACGGGTGCAGGACATCTTGATATGGAGGAAGTCGCACAGCGTATCCCGCAGATTCGAGCGCAGGTTGGCATGCCAGTCGGCGTGGGTTTTGGAATACGCGATGCCGCTACCGCAGCACGGATCGCCTCTATGGCCGATGCTGTTGTCATCGGCAGCCGCATCATTGAAGAAATCGAAGGCGGGCCAGCCGCCGATGCACCGGCGCGCGTGAAAGCCTTACTGGCTGGGTTTCGCCTTGCGATTGATCAGGAGGCTCATTCATGAGTTGGTTACAGAAACTGCTTCCTCCCAAGATCAAGCGCTCTCCGGGTGGCCGCAAGTCCATGCCGGAAGGCTTATGGTCGAAATGCCCGGCCTGTGAAGCGGTACTGTATGCCTCAGACTTGGAAAATAATCAGCAGGTTTGTCCGAAGTGTAGTCATCATCTCCGTCTTCGAGCACGTGCGCGACTGAATTTATTGCTCGATGAAGAAGGACGTTTTGAAATTGGCGCAGAAGTGCTGCCGATGGACCCACTTAAATTCAAAGATGGCAAACGATATATTGATCGTCTTGCAGCCGCTAATAAAGAAACCGACGAGAGCGATGCGCTGATCGTCATGCAGGGGGCCATCAAGACAGTACCCGTGGTGGTGGCCTGTTTCGAGTTCGAATTCATGGGGGGCTCGATGGGCTCTGTGGTCGGTGAGCGGTTTGTACGTGGCGTGCAGGCAGCGCTAGATCTCAATGCGCCGTTTATTTGTATTACCGCTTCAGGCGGTGCGCGGATGCAAGAAGGATTATTTTCGCTGATGCAAATGGCCAAGACCACGGCGGCCGTTGCCAAGTTGGCAAAGCATCCACTGCCTTTCATAACGCTCCTGACAGACCCTACCATGGGCGGTGTATCGGCGTCTTTTGCTTTTGTTGGTGATATCGTGATTGCCGAGCCAGGTGCACTTATCGGTTTTGCCGGCCCACGGGTGATTGAGCAAACCGTACGGCAAAAACTGCCAGAAGGCTTTCAGCGCGCCGAGTTTTTGCTTGAAAAGGGTGCGATAGACATGATTGTTGATCGGCGTGAGCTGCGTGACAAGCTGGCTTCACTCAACACACTCCTGATGCGCCTGCCTGCCGTCTGATGCCGCTGGCGTCCGACAGCCTGACGGCATGGCTGGACCATCTTGAAGCGTTGCATCCGCGCGGCATTGCTGGCATTGAGCTGGGGCTGGAGCGTGTTGCGATCGTCAAAAATCGGTTACAGCAAACCGAAAAATGTCCGGTGATTCTGGTGGCTGGCACGAATGGCAAAGGTTCTATTTGCGCCATGCTCGAAAGTATCCTGTTGCATGCCGGTTATCGGGTAGGGCTGTATACGTCACCTCATTTATTGCACTATAACGAGCGAGTGCGCGTAGCTGGGGCAGCCGTAGATGATGCACAGTTAGTCGCCGCCTTTGCCAGGGTCGAGGCAGCACGGGGTGACATTTCCCTGACCTATTTTGAATTCGGTACGTTGGCGGCCTGGGAAGTATTTGCAGCAGAGTCGCTGGATGCAATTATTCTCGAAGTAGGCTTGGGCGGACGGCTTGATGCCACGAACATATACGACCCGGCTTGCTCGATTGTCAGTACGGTAGATATTGATCACACAGAGTTTCTCGGCCCCGATCGCGAGACGATAGGCTTTGAAAAAGCGGGTATTTTTCGCCAAGGCATCCCTGCTGTCTGCGGTGATCCACAGCCACCGGCATCGCTCTTGGCGCAGGCAGCGGCCGTGGGTACGCCCTTGCAAGTCATGGGGCGGGACTTTGGTTTTTTAAAGCAAGAGCAGCAATGGATGTATTGGGGGGGAGTGGGACGGCGGGGCGGCCTGGCTTACCCCGGCCTGCGCGGTGACAATCAACTACGCAATGCGGCCTGTGCCATGGCTGCGCTGGATGCATTACATGCGTTGCTACCGGTGGCCATGAAAGATTTTCGCCAGGGCTTGCTGGAAGTTGAGATCCCCGGTCGTTTTCAGGTGTTGCCAGGGCAGCCTGTCATGGTGCTGGATGTGGCGCACAATCCGCAGGCTGCGCGCGTGTTGGCCGACAATCTCGGCAATATGGCGTTTCACCCGAAAACATTCGCCGTGTTTGGCATGATGAGCGACAAGGATATTGATGCGGTCATTGATGCTTTAAATGAGCGTGTCACGCACTGGTTGCCCTGTACGCTGGAAGGCCGCCGTGCTGCCAGCGCCGACTTTTTAGCGAGCCGTTTGCGCGGCAGGGGATTAAGTGTTGTTGATGAATTTTCTGATCCGCAGATAGCATTGCGTGCGGCGCAAGATCAAGCGGGTGATGGTGATAGAATTCTCGCCTTCGGATCCTTTCTGGTGGTGGCAGCGGCGCTGCAAGCGCTCGGCCGGAAAGCCTAATTTTCAGCATAACGAGCAGAGTAACCCGGATGACGGAAATCGATACTTCAGCGGACCCTGAACTCCAACTGAAAAAACGCGCCAGGCGTCGGCTCGTGGGCGCCGCAGCACTGGTCTTGTTGGCCGTGATAGTTCTGCCCATGGTCATGGATCATGACCCGCGTCCCCCAGTACAAGATATCCAAGTAAAAATCCCGAGCCGGGAAACCGGTGGGTTGGCGGCAAAAATTTTATCGGATGATGCTGTGGTTCGTCCTTTGCCTGCGGTGCAACCCAAAGCAGTCATTCCCGATGCGGCTTCTACTGGCACTTCCCTTGCGCCGAGAAAAGAAGCTCTGCCAGAAGCGCCGGCGGGGAACAATACGGAGAATAAACCCGCCCCAGTTCCGAGTGCCTCATCGCCAACATCTGCAGATCCGGGCGTCCAGCAGTGGGTCGTTCAATTGGGTGCTTACAAAGAAACCGGTAACGTCAAGCAACTTCTGGCCAAAATGAAAGAGCTACGCTTGCCTGCGTATACCGAGAAACTATCAAATGACCAAGGTATGCGCACCCGCGTGCGCGCCGGGCCATTTGCCAGCCGTGAAGAAGCCGACAAAGCAGAAGCGAAAATTAAAAAAATCGGCGTTACTGGCAAGGTAACGACAAAGTGACAGTGAAATAAACCGATGACACTTTTTGATTATGCCGTAATAGTCGCGATTGCTATTTCAATACTGTTCGGTGCGTGGCGTGGCGTGGTGGGTGAGATTCTGGCGCTTGTGGCATGGGTGGTGGCATTTTTTGTGGCACGTGCCGAGGCCCCTCAGGTTGCACAGTGGTTAGTTGGCCAGATTGCAGAACCTGGGATACGCTTGGCAGCGGCTTACGTCATTATTTTTATCGCTGTACTTATAGTGTTTAGCATTGCACGCAAAGTCATATCGATGTTGCTAAGTGTTGTGGGGTTGGGACTGCTGGACCGATTGCTGGGTGCATTTTTTGGAATTTTTCGCGGGGTGCTGGTGGTGCTGGCAGGTGTCATGGTGGCGGGTATGACACCGTTACCTAAATCCGCCTGGTGGCAGGGATCAGTATTGGCTCCTCCGCTTGAAACAGCCGTGTTGGCAGCAAGACCGTGGTTACCGCCGGAAGCGGTAAAGCGTATTCGATTTCGATAGAGGCAGACCATGTGCGGAATTCTGGGTGTGGTGGCGACCACGCCAGTGAATCAGTTGCTATATGATGGCTTGCAGGTGCTACAGCACCGCGGGCAGGATGCGGCAGGCATAGCCACCGGAGAAGGTGGCCGTTTTCATATGCACAAAGGCTCTGGCCTGGTGCGCGATGTGTTTCGCACGCGCAATATGCGCAGCTTGGTCGGCAACTGGGGCATTGGCCATTGCCGCTATCCCACTGCGGGCTCTGCAGATAACGCGGCTGAGGCGCAGCCGTTTTATGTGAATTCGCCGTTTGGTTTGATGCTTGCTCACAATGGCAATTTGACCAATGCGGCACAGCTCAAGCAGGATATGTTTTTGCAAGACCTGCGTCACATGAACACCAATTCCGATTCGGAAGTGCTGTTGAATGTGTTTGCGCACGAGTTACAGGTGGCATCCAATACGCATCAAGTCGATGCGGAGACTATTTTCAAAGCAGTTGCTGGCGTTCATCGTCGCGTGCGTGGTGCGTATGCCGTAGTGGCGATGATTGCCGGTTATGGCCTGGTTGCGTTTCGTGATCCGTTTGGTATTCGCCCGTTGGTGATAGGTCGCAACGATACCCTGGATGGGGCTGAGTATCTCGTGGCCTCAGAGAGCGTGGCGATTGACACGCTGGGCTTCAAGTTGTTGAGGGATGTCGAGCCAGGCGAAGCGATCTTGATTGATATGCGCGGCAATTTCGTTAGTCGGCAGTGTGCGGAACATACCGTGCATGCGCCCTGCATGTTCGAGTTTGTTTATCTGGCGCGCCCTGATTCTGTCATGGACGGCATTTCGGTGTATGAGACGCGCGCGCGTATGGGTGATTTTCTGGCCGATAAAATCCGTCGCACCATGCCGCATCTGGCCATTGATGCCGTGATTCCCATTCCGGATTCGAGCCGCCATTCGGCCATGGATCTGGCCGCAAGGCTCAATCTGCCCTATCGCGAAGGCTTTGTTAAAAACCGCTATATCGGGCGCACTTTCATCATGCCCGGCCAGGCGACGCGACGTAAATCGGTACGCCAGAAGCTCAATGCCATCGCCCAGGAATTCAAGGGCCGCAATGTGTTGCTGGTGGATGATTCCATTGTGCGTGGTACCACCAGCCGTGAAATCATCATGATGGCGCGTGAAGCTGGCGCAAAGAAAGTGTACTTTGCTTCGGCATCGCCCCCGGTGCGCTTTGCCAATGTGTACGGCATTGATATGCCCTCGCGATCCGAGCTCATTGCCTCGTTTCGCTCGGACGAAGAAATTTGCCGTGAAATCGGTGCAGATGCGCTGATCTATCAGGACCTTGATGATCTCAAATCGGCTGTGCGCTCGGTGAATCCCAGTATTACGCAGTTTGAGACATCCTGTTTCGATGGTCATTACATCACCGGCGATATCACTTCTGCTTATTTGCAAAAAATGGAGCATGACCGTGACCAGCCCACAGTGCGTCATGAGGAAGATGAAGATAACGATGATGAAGGCAGTGATCGTTATGACCATAACAACGGGTCTCAGCTTGATTTGAATTTAGGACGAGGCTGATTGATGAAGGATGTGTTCTCTGAAAAAACTGTGCCAGACAATGATTGGTCGCTAGAAACCCTGGCGGTACGTGCGGGTCAAACGCGTAGTCAATTCAATGAGCATTCCGAAGCGCTCTATCTGACATCCAGCTTTGTGTTCGACAGCGCAGCCCAGGCGGCCGCCCGGTTTTCCGGTGAGGAGGACGGCATGGTCTATGCCCGCTTCACGAATCCTACCGTAACCATGATGCAAACAAGGCTGGCAGCGCTGGAAGGTGCAGAAGCTTGTGTCGCAACGGCTAGCGGCATGGCGGCGATTCTGGCCACGGTGATGTCGCTCATGAAGTCTGGCGAGCATATTGTGTCTTCGCGCAGTATTTTTGGCGCGACGCAGCAGTTGTTTGGTACGATCCTCGCGCGTTTTGGTATTGAGACAACATTCATTGATTCAACCGATAGCGCAGCCTTTGCCGCTGCGCTACGCCCAAACACGCGCTTGCTCTTCATTGAAACGCCCTCCAATCCGTTGACCGAGGTACTCGATATTGCCGCGCTGGCCGCCGTTGCCCATGCGCGCGGCGTGTTACTGGTGGTTGATAACTGTTTTTGTAGCCCGGCGCTACAGCAACCGTTAAAGCTGGGGGCGGATCTGGTCATCCATTCTGCGACCAAATATCTTGACGGACAGGGCCGGGTGCTGGGTGGAGCTGTCTGCGGGCCAAAGACATTAACGGATGAAGTCTTCAAGTTTTTGCGCACAGCCGGGCCGACAATTTCGCCCTTCAATGCCTGGGTCATTCTCAAAGGCATGGAAACCTTGTCGCTACGCATGAAGCAGCAATCGGCCAATGCGCTTGAACTAGCGCAGTGGCTAGAGCAACAACCGCAAGTCGCTCGCGTTTACTATCCGGGTTTGCCCTCACATCCGCAGCATGCGCTGGCAATGAAACAACAATCCAGCGGTGGCGCGATCGTGGCGTTTGAAGTCAAGGGCGAACGTGAAGCGGCATGGCGGGTGGTCGACAATTGTCGGTTATTGTCGATTACGGCTAATCTGGGTGACACTAAAACCACCATCACTCATCCTTCTTCGACCACGCATGGTCGAATTTCGCCGGAAGCACGTGCTGCCTCCGGCATCAAAGAAGGCTTGCTGCGTATTGCGGTGGGCTTGGAGAGTCCGCGTGATCTTGAGGCAGATATTGCGCGCGGCCTAAAAGCCTGAACAGTTCATTTTTCATTTGCCAGATTGATCAATCCGGCGAATGCTGCCATCGGCGCTGACTTCAAGCGCATCGCCACGATGGCTATCCCAGTCAGAAAGCACCCAGCGTTCGGCGACGCCATCAGGCCCATCAGCCAACAATATTTGCTCGCAGCCTGGGCGATGCGTATGACCGTGAATCAGCCGACGACAGCCTGAAGTGATGAGTGCCTGGCGAACTACCTCGGCGTTGACATCCATGATGGTTTGCGATTTTTCTTTGGTGGCGGCTCTGCTTTTTTGACGCAATGCGGTCGCCTCTGCTCGACGTTCGGCCAGAGGGCGGGCAAGAAAATTACCCCGCCAGGCGGGGTTGCGCACCTGCTTGCGAAAGGCTTGGTAATCCGTATCGTCGGTGCATAACGTATCGCCGTGCATGATCAATATCGCCGTTTCGTCAGCGCCGACTTTTTCGACCTCAGTTAGCCGTTGCAGCCCTGCCGCTTGTGCAAACGTGTCGCCAATCAAGAAATCACGATTGCCGGCTATAAAAAACAGCTGTGTGCCTTGATCAGAAAGATTTCGCAGCAGGCTGCAGACTTCGGCATTAAAAGGCTGCGCAAGATCATCATCGCCTATCCATGCGTCAAACAGATCACCAAGAATAAACAGCGCGGTGATCTTCGATGCAGCGGTATCCGCGAGAAAAGCGGCAAAGCGCGCGGTGAGATCAGGGCGATCGGCACTGAGATGCAGATCAGAAACAAAGCGGGTGATGCCTGTCTTATGCATAAGAGCACCACCCATAGCTATTTTTAATTACCGAGGCAAGGCAATGGATCAGGCTGCCCTGGATGACTTCAGAAGACTTCGGCGCGTTCGATGATCACATTCTCTGAGGGCACATTTTGATGTCCGCTGACGGTGCCCGTTGGTACTGCCTTGATTTTATCGACCACGTCCCTGCCATCAATCACCTGGCCGAAAACGCAGTAACCCCAGCCATCCTGGCAGGTGCCGTAGTTCAGGAAATCGTTATCGGCCACATTGATGAAAAACTGTGCCGTGGCTGAGTGCGGGTCGGATGTGCGGGCCATGGCGACGGTGTAGGAATCGTTTTTCAGGCCATTGTTGGCCTCATTGTCGATGGGTGCACCTACGGGTTTTTGTTTCATGTCCGGCTCAAAGCCGCCGCCTTGCACCATGAAGCCAGGAATCACACGATGAAAAATCGTGTTGTCGAACTGGCCGGTTTTAACGTAATTGATAAAGTTGGTAACGGTCTTCGGTGCTTTCTCTGCATTGAGTTCAAGCGTAATGACACCGTGATTGGTCGTGAGTTTGATCATGAGGTTTCTTTCCAGAGAGATTATTTTTTATCCGTCAAAATCTTGACGGATTCGATGACGATAGGTGTCGTGGGAACGTCTTGGTAAAAGCCTGAACTGCCAGTGGTTGTTTTACCAATCTTTTGCACAACATCCAATCCCTTGATGACTTTGCCAAATACGGCATAACCCCAGCCATCAGGTTTGGGATAATCCAGCGACGTATTATTTTTTAGATTGATAAAAAATTGCGCCGTTGCTGAATGCGGGTCGCCGGTGCGTGCCATGGCAATAGTGCCCACCTCGTTTTTCAGACCATTTTTGGCTTCATTCTGAATGGGCTCACGCGTGGGTTTTTCTTTCATGCCGGAAGAAAAGCCGCCGCCTTGAATCATGAAGCCATCGATTACTCGGTGGAACAGGGTGCCTTTGTAAAAATCCTCTTTCACATAGCGCAAGAAGTTTTCTACAGACTGAGGCGCCTTGTCGCGATAGAGCTCAATAATGATGATCCCTTGCGATGTTTTCATTTCAATCTGAGGATTGGCTGCAAAAGCGGTCAGACTGAAAAATAGTGTGGCAAATAAAATAATGAGGCGTTGCATTTTTTAGCTCCTGAAAGTGAGTTTTATGGCTGAGTAAGGCTGTTTAGCAAGGCGAGCTTGCGTTGTGCGCTGGTATTGGCAGCATCGAGTTGCTTTGCCTGGCTATAGGCCTGACTTGCTAGGCGCGCGTAAATATCGCCCAGGTTTTCATGAGCGGTAGCGTAGGATGGGTTTGTGCGAATCGCCATTTCCAGAGCGCGGCGCGCATTTTCCAACTGGTTTTGTTTGGCATAGATTACTGCCAGATTATTGTAGGGTTCGGGCATCTCAGGGAAATCTTCCGTTAAGCTCGTGAATACGGCAATGGCCTCAGCCGGTTGATTTAATTCGCCAAGCGCCACGCCTTTGAGAAAACGGCCTTGTGCATCGGTGGGGTTCGTTGCGAGGTAAGGTTCAAGCGCTGCCAGTGCAGGTGCATACTGGCGTTGATTGATCAAAGCCGTGATGTCAGCCAGCGATGTGGCGTGCGTGGCAAAGGGCAACAGGCACAAGACAAAAAATAAAGCGCTAGCGAGCGAACGGAGGGGGCTAAAGTGGGTTTTGGTCATGAGGTATACTTCTCGATGTGGTTGCCTGCAAAGGCATTTTATGCGGCTAAACCATGATGAATCCGGTGCTGAATTCTAACAACAAGCAGCACCATCTCACAACCAAACCAACAATCCACTACCCACGCCTATTCTGATGCTGAAGTTATACAACACCCTCGCGCGCGAAAAACAGACCTTTGTTTCTCTCCAGCCCGGCCACGCAAAAATGTATGTTTGCGGCATGACCGTGTACGACTATTGTCACCTGGGCCACGCCCGGGTGATGGTGGTGTTTGATCTGGTCGCGCGCTGGTTGCGCGCCACTGGTTATCAGCTCACCTATGTGCGCAACATTACCGATATTGACGACAAGATCATTCGTCGCGCGCAGGAAAATAACGAAACCATCCATCAGCTGACCGATCGCTTTATCGCGGCGATGCACGAAGACGCCACGGCGCTTGGCGTATTGCCACCTGACGTTGAACCGCGCGCAACGAATTATGTGGCGCAGATGAAAGACATGATCGCCACGCTGGAAAAGCATGGCTACGCCTATGTGGCGTCGAACCGTGATGTTTGCTACTCGGTACGCAAGTTCGATGGGTATGGCAAGCTTTCCGGTAAATCGCTGGAAGATTTGCGTGCTGGTGAGCGGGTGGATGTGACCGCTGGCAAACAAGATCCACTGGATTTCGTGCTCTGGAAACAAGCCAAGGAAGAAGAGCCGGTCGAGGCTAAATGGGAATCCCCCTGGGGTACCGGTCGTCCCGGATGGCATATCGAGTGTTCGGCCATGGCTTCTGAACTGCTTGGGGCACACTTTGATATTCACGGTGGCGGCCAGGATTTGCAGTTTCCGCATCACGAAAACGAGATCGCGCAATCTGAAGGCGCCTGTGAGGATAAGTCCCATAGACATTTTGTGAATTACTGGCTGCACAACGGCTTTGTGCGGGTGGATGACGCGAAAATGTCCAAGTCGCTGGGCAATTTTTTTACCATACGCGAAGTCTTGAAAAAGTACGATGCCGAAGTCGTGCGATTTTTTATTTTGCGCGCTCACTACCGCAGCCCGCTCAATTATTCAGACGTTCATCTGGATGATGCACGCCAGTCGCTCACGCGGCTGTACACCGCATTGAAGGGGCAGTCGGGTGCAGCACCGGTGGATTGGAACGAAGCCCATGCGCAACGCTTCAAGGCGGCACTGGATGATGACTTTGGTACACCTGAAGCCATGGCCGTGTTGTTTGATCTGGCAGCTGCCATCAATCGGGGTGAGGCTGCCTTGGCGGGCCAGCTCAGAGCGCTGGGTGGCATTGTGGGACTTTTGCAGCGCGATGCGCAGGTTTTTTTGCAGGCAACGCCTGCGGATGGGTTGAGTCACGAGATGATTGAAGAAAAAGTCGGCGCTCGCACCACGGCGAAAAAAGCCAAAAATTTTGCTGAAGCCGACCGCCTGCGTGAAGAACTCAGCGCCGCTGGCATTGTGCTCGAAGATAGCCCGCAAGGGACAACCTGGCGACGCGCGTAAGACGAGTGAGGTAATTAAGGCAGGGCAGCGTTGTTTGCGTTGTTTGTAGTGGTAGTGCAATTGCAAAATTAAAAAATAAAATGAGGAGAATGTAATGAAGAAAATGAAAACACGACCCCGGTGTTTTTTTGCAGTCGCTGCGAGCAGCTTGTTTGTCTGCGCTGGTTTGGCCGAAGCGGCAACGGAGGCCGATCTGCTGAAGAGTTTTTCGCCCTATAGCGCAGGCATGCCATCATTTGCCGGGTTGGCTTCAGGTATGAAAGTCAACAAGGACAATGCAGATCGTTTCAAGGAAGTCCTTGATGTTGGCACGTTCATGATGCTGAAAAATGGCTGGTTTGAAATCAAGACAGCGCCCACGATGTCGTTTGATGTTGTGCCCAAATATGTTGAAGCCAGTCGCATTAATTTAAACAAGACGCGGTTAGGTGAAAAGCCGGGCGAAATCATCGGGTATGTGGGGGGGCGCCCATTTCTTGAAGAACCCCTGGAGAGCGATCCGCGTGCGGGTGAAAAAATCGCGTGGAATTTTCGTTATGGCGTTGGTGAGACTTTTACCATCCGTCCGGTGCAATGGAAATATCGTGATTTGATGTCGGGTAAGGTTGAGCGCTCGTTGTTGGTCAACGTGCATGCGCTCAAATTCAAGTATCGGGTTGAAACGCCACCAACGCCGGAAATTCAGCCCAACCCGTCCAATCTGCTCAATGCCACGTATTTAATGGTGAACGAGCCCATGGACTTGAAAAATACCCAGCTCTTGATTCAGCGTTATGACAATGATTTGAAGCTGGATGACGCGTACATGTATTTTGGTTTTCAACGTCGCGTACGACGCTTATCAACCGGACAGACGACAGATGCTTTTTTAGGGTCTGACACCATGATCGAAGATTTTGGTGGCTACAACGCCCGCGTGTCGGAAACCAAATGGACATTTAACGGCACACGCAATCTGCTGCTGCCTTTTTATAACCATAACGATCTGGCGTTATCAGATGAATATAAAGACCCCACAGGTTTTCGCTATGTCGCTTTCACCGGGCAGGGCGGTTGCTTTCCGGATGTGCGCTGGCAATTGCGTAAAGTCCATGTGGTCACTGGCGTACCGCTGGCCTCCAGCCATCCGGTGAGCCGTCGCGTGTTTTTATTCGACGCGCAAACCAACACCATTGCCGTGTCGCTCATTTATGATCGCAAAGGCGAGTTGTGGAAGGTCGCTATTCTGGGTAAAACCCATCCGGATTTTCAAATGGCCAGTAACAAGGGCGCCGGTGTGCCGATTGATGATTCCGGCACCATGATCGATGTGCAAGCCAAGCGATGTTCAACCGGGCAGTTCAAAAGTTTTATTGATCCTAAGCTTAACCCGCCAAGCTTTTTTCAAGTGCAGCAGTTACGCTCAGGAGATTAAGTCAGCTATATGTGCAACGCACAGGAGAACGTCATGTCTAAACGAATTACCAGAAAACTTACCCATGCCGGATGTGCGCTAGCCTTGGTTTTGGCGCTGCCTGTAGGGGCAGCGCCGCAAGATGAAACCGTGAGCACAGCGGTTGATCAGAGTAGCGTTGCAGTGACGATCTACAACGATAATCTGGCGCTGGTCAAAGATGCCCGACGGGTAAAACTGGCGCACAACTTGAATCAACTGGCCTGGCGCGAGGTGTCTGCTCAGATGCGGCCAGAAACAGCGCAATTGCGTAACCTCACGCAGCCTGCGGGGTTTCGTTTGCTCGAACAAAATTTTGATTTTGATCTGCTGACGCCGCAAAAATTACTGGAAAAATATGCCGGACGTGAGGTGATGGTGTTAAGAACGAATCCGGCCACCGGTGCTGAAACCCGTGAATCGGCAACGGTGTTGTCCACGCAGAATGGCGTCATACTCAAATTTGCCGATCGCATTGAAACTGGCGCGCCTGGCAGGTTGGCCTTTTCTGGTGTGCCTGATACCTTGCGTGACAAACCCACGCTGGTGATCTCGTTGGTTAGCCCGGCGCAAGGCCAGCAAAATCTTGAATTGTCTTACCTGACGGCGGGGTTGTCGTGGCGTGCTGATTACGTGGCCGAGCTCAATGCCGCAGACAATGCGCTCGACCTGAATGGATGGGTGACACTCACCAACCAAAGCGGTACCGCCTATGCCAATGCCAAACTCCAACTGGTGGCGGGTGATCTCAATCGTGTTCGTGAAGCTATGCCGCAACCTCGAGCCATGATGGCTATGGCAGAGAAAGTTGCCGATGCCGTCGAGATGCAGCAGGAATCGTTATTTGAATACCATCTCTATACCCTGCAGCGGCCGACTACGCTGGCTGAAAGTCAAACCAAGCAAGTGGCCTTGATGACAGCGACCCAGGTGCCGGTAAAGAAAACCTTCTTGCTCGAAGGTGCGCCTTATTATTATTCCGCGCCTCATGGTGAGATAGGGCAAAAGCTGAAAGTTGGCGTGTTTGTGGATTTTCAAAACAAGGGTGAAGGCCTCGGTATCCCCCTGCCTAAAGGCGTGATCCGGGTGTACAAAAAAGACAGCCAGGGTAATGCGCAGTTTGTGGGCGAAGACAGGCTCGACCATACGCCAAAAAATGAAACGGTGCGCCTGAAGCTAGGGGATGCGTTTGATTTAACGGCTGACAAAAAACAAACCATTTTTCAAAAACTGCCCAACGCAGGCCGCTACAACATCACGACCGAATCCGCCTACCAGATCGTGTTGAAAAATGCGAAGTCGGAAGCAGTGATCGTGACGGTGCGTGAACCTATGCCGGGAGATTGGTCGATGATCAGCGAATCGCAACCGCATACCAAGCGCGCTGCGGGTGTTGCAGAATGGCAGATCAATGTGCCTGCCGAGGGCCGCGCTACCCTTGATTACCGCGTGCGAGTGAAATACTGAGCACGGGTTGATACACGCCAAGCTAGCCTCTGCATGTGCCTGGCGCGCATACGCTGCCGCGCGCGCCAGTCGTTTTTATTACTTTTTGACGGCGCCAAATACTTTCTGGAGCAAATTACTGCCGGATTGCAGGGGGTTGGCGCGGATGGCGCGTTCTTGTTCCCCCACCACTTTATACAGCCGATCAAGCGATTGTTGAGTGACATACTCTTCAACCGTGGCCTGGCCCTTTTTACTCACGCCAAATTTCGAAGCCATGCCGGCATAGCTGTTGTATTCCTGCGCCAGGCCTGATTTATCCGTGTTTGTTTTCACAATGGGTAAAAAGCGTTTGGTTAGCGTAGCCTCCGTTTTTTTGCGGAAAAAATCGGTTGCCGAGGTTTCGCCACCGGTCAAAATACCTTTGGCATCTTCAACCGACATATCCTTTACCGCATTCACCAGCAAGGTTTTCGCTTCGGGAACGGCCGCTTCAGCAGCCCGATTCATTGACAACACCAAATCATCCGCTTGCTTTCCCATGCCCACCGCACGCATCACTTTCTCGGCTTTTTTCAACGTTGGCGGAAGGGGAATTTTCAAAGCATCATTACCAAAAAATCCATCCTTCTGACCTAGCTGCGCCACCGCAACTTCTGCCCCACGGCCAAGCGCCTCTTTCAGGCCGGATGTCATTTCCGTTGGGGTCAGGCTACCCACGCCAGCACCCGTAGCGCCAGCAGGTGTGGCGGTAATGTCTTTATTTTTGTCCAGCACCTTGAGTGCATCTTTATAGTCAAACGCCTGAGCCGCCGAGCCCATGCTCAAAGTACAAAAGCCGACAATCCATGCCGAAAAAATTGGTTTCATGTATTACTCCTTTAATGAACGACGTAGTACAGGCTAATAGCTATTGTATGTCTGTATATATCAGGCAATTGAATTCTGACATGCGATGCCCGTATAGGCAAAAGGCGACACAGCAAAGAAAACCAGACATCCCCTTCGGAGGATCGCTTTGTCGGGATCCTACTCGTTCAGGATGTGCTATGAGGAATGCTACCTAGTGCCTGGCCCCACGATTACCCGCCACGCACTCATCTTTTGCGCTAACGACATTGCAGCATGCGCCGGACTTGTCGAAGGAAGTCGCAGATAGCTGATCGGGCCTGTTTCTATCCCGCGCAGTGCATGCCGGTTGAAACAAGATTCCGCTTTGGCCCCGTTGAAAAACACTTGCGTGATCTTCGTGTGTATTTGGAAGAACGTCTGGAAGTCGTTCGCAACCTCTGTATCGCGCGCTATCATCGCATCCAGGCTGCCTTCCCGCGTGCAGGACTGCAACACATCCCAGAGCGCAATGCGGGCCGACTTTAGCGCTGCAATTCTGACTGCATAAGGAGAAGCAACATCGAACCCAAGCAGTTCAGAGACGATGCGCCAAAAAGCATTTTGCGTATGCGCGTAGTACTGGCCGGCTACCAGCGAGGCCCGTCCAGGCATGCTGCCCAGAATAAGTATCTCTGCGTTTTTGGTTTCGATCGGCTCGAAACTCCGGATGCGTGGCACGATTACAGGGCCCACACAAATCACGCTTCTGCGGTGTTTCCAGCCGGTTGGCATCGGAGAGAATTTTTCACGGTCCGGTGTGGGTCGATTGCGGAAAAAGAACGTCGTTCTTCAGCGCGTCGTTGCCACCCGTCGTTACCATCTTAGCCAGGCTTGCCATCTACGCGTGGCCGCCACAGGATCGGCGCATAGGTCACTGAGAACAACATGAAGGCGGCCACCCAGAGCACACCAGAGAACTTAATCGCAAACAGGTAAAGCGATGGAATGCAAAGCGGCACCAGCACACGTATCACAGCGGCCGATTGCACCAGAAGATAACTGGTTGTTTCGGCGAGTCCAGCCGCTAGTGGCCGGCCGGTGTGCCCGCGCGCCGTGCGGGTCATCATGCCTAGGGTCAGCCCGCCGATTGCGCCGACCGTGAGTGCATGGTTGGCGATATTCACGATACCTGCGTCCCAATAGGTGGCGGTACGCAAGACGAGGTGCACCACGATCCAGGCGTAGGCAGCGTGCAGTATCCAGAGGATGGGGCGGCGCAGGGTATGCCACGGTTGCCACAGGGCGAGACGCGCGCCATGGGCGATTGCCGCTATGGCGGCACAGCTTGCTACAAGCGGTGCCGGTAAACACAGAACATCCGTGACCAGCAATGCCAGCAGGCTGCCCAAGGCCAAATACTCAAGCCATTTGGGTTTCCTCGGCTTTGCCTGTGGCACTGCGCTGGCCGTGAACATCGGAATCACCCGGCCGCCGACTACTGCCATGATGAACAGGATCAAATCCAGCGCCACTTGCAGCATGTGCCGGACTGGCAGGTCGATCCATCCCGCGATTGCCAGGTGAAATGCCAGATTAGCGAGGCCGATGGCAAGCAGCACCGGAACGAAGAACAAGTTGCGGCGATTACCACCTGCATACAGCGGTACAGCAATACCCCACGCCGCTGCAACAGCGAAAGCCACATCGGCTGCCGCTGCCGCAACAGAAAAACCCGATACCAGCAGCACTCGTGCCGCGAGCCACAGCGCCACGATCAGCGCCAGATGCCGTCCGCTCGGTGTGGGCCGGCCACTCCAGCTGCGGACGGCAGTAAACAGGAAACCCACCACTACGGCAAACGCATAGCCGAAGATCATTTCGTGGGCATGCCAGAGTGAATCGCGAAGATAGTCTCCACCCTGTATCCCGCCGGTGAACTGCATCACCCACCAGGCAATCGCAAAGGCCGAAAATATGCCCGCGCAGAGATAGAACGGACGAAACCCGCGGTTCCATAATGCACAGCGCCAGCGGGGCGCAAAGCCGCAGCCACGATCATGTGGCGCGTTGAGCTGCGGACCTTTTTCGTCGGGTTGGATGAGACGTGTCATGTCAGAGGCCGAGAACGGTCTTGAGTTCCGCCGGGGTATCCATCACACGCAGCAATTGCAGCGAACGGTGGACATCTTCCAGCGACACGCGTGCCAGATTGAGATCCATCTTCGAGACATCGTAGTTATCGCCGAATGCCCGTGCGCTGACCATGCCTGCAACGAGTGCTGCAGTTATAGTGAATGTTGCTAATGTCATGCGTACCATAGAGTCATCTTTTCACAGGAGTGGTTAAGTTTATGTCGCAGATCAATCCACTACGAACTCGCGATGTTATGCGCCCACGGTTGCCTCCAACCGACCATTCACTGATTTAAACCTGGTTTCATACCTCGTTCTTTGGTATGCCATGCCATGTTAAAAACGTTGACGACATATTTACGCCAAGCATGAATGTTCACCGCGTTGCCACAAGGCCTGGTTATTGTATGCCGATCCCTTGCAGGGTGATTTACCACAGGCACCGCATTGGCTAGCAAGGCAATTGTGCGCAGCAATAGATGACATGTTGCACATGCCAAAAAAGTCGGCGCTGGTGATACGGCGTGAAAAGTAAACGTGGCGGCAAATGATGCCCTGTGCGAAGCGCTCAAAGCGGTTCATGCCGTGCGGTATGGCCAGGGGGTGAAAATAAGGATAGCAGCCCCGATAGCCCTGCTTCATTTCCTGCCTTGGAAAGCTACAATGCGCTTGGTTTATACATCGTCTTGCTTGCAGTACGAAGGAAGGTTGGAATCACTTTGCAAACAGATCATCTGCTAACCCATGGCGCTACATCCTGAATTCCCGAAATCGCCCTATGCCGAATTACTCCCGGAACAGCGTTGGTTCCCGGCGGCCGAAGAGCTTAGAAAATCCTATGCAAAGCTGCTGCCGCCGCTGGTCGCCACTATTCGCAGCGAGGTGTCGGCATGGCGGAGTGCGGGCTATGCGGGTGCTTCAGCGACATCGCATGCGCTCCTGAACTGGTGGTTCGAAAGCGATCATCTGGTTGAGCAGGCCGATGGCACGCTGTCGCCGTTCCGCTATTACTTCGCGCAGCGCGAAGCAGTGGAAACGGTGATCTGGCTGCATGACGTGAAGAAGGTGCGCGATAAGTTCGATCTGCTGCGCTTTGATGCATCGGGCGCCGTTTCCGCCAACATGTTCGACGAAGATTGGCCGCGCTATGTGGTGAAGATGGCCACTGGCGCGGGCAAGACCAAAGTGCTGTCGCTGCTCATTGCCTGGAGCTTTTTTCACAAGCGCTACGAAGCGGATTCAACGCTGGCACGCAACTTCCTCTTGATCGCTCCCAACATCATTGTGCTGGATCGCCTGCGTGCGGACTTTGACGGCCTGCGCATTTTCTTCAACGATCCAATACTGCCGGATAACGGCCATGCAGGCCGCAACTGGCGCGACGACTTCCAGCTCACGCTGCATATCCAGGATGACGTGCGGGTGGTGCGCGACACGGGCAACCTGTTTCTCACCAACATCCACCGCGTCTATCTCGGCGACGTGCGCGAGCCGTCTCTTGAAGATGACGACCTGCGCGACTACTTCCTTTCGCCCTTCGGCGCCAAGCCGGTCGGCAAAACCACCGACAGCAAAACCGATCTGGGCGAGATCGTGCGCGAGATCGACGAACTGGCCGTGTTCAACGATGAAGCGCACCATATCCACGACCCGCGCATGGCCTGGTTCAAAAGCATCCAGGACATTCATCACCGGATGTTGCAGAAGGACGGCCGCCTGGCCTTGCAAGTGGACGTGACCGCCACGCCCCGGCACAACAACGGCGCGATCTTCGTGCAGACAGTCTCCGACTACCCGCTGGTCGAGGCCATTCATCAGGATGTCGTCAAACACCCGGTGCTGCCGGATGCCGTCAGTCGCGACCGGCTGCAAGAGCACAAAAGCGCAATCTTCACCGAGCGTTACGCGGACTACCTGCAACTCGGCGTCGAAGAATGGCGCAAGAGCTACGCCGAGCACCAGCCGCTGGGCAAAAAGGCGGTGCTGTTCGTGATGGTGGACGACACCCGCAATTGCGACGAAGTCGGCGCCCATCTGGAGAAAATTTGCCCTGAACTGGAAGGGGCTGTGCTCGTCATCCACACCAAAAACAACGGCGAGATTTCGGAAGCCGCCTCAGGCAAGAACAAGGATGAACTCGAAAAGCTGCGCAAGGAAGCCAACAGCATCGACACATGGGCCTCGCCGCACAAGGCCATTGTCTCCGTCTTGATGCTCAAGGAAGGCTGGGACGTGCGCAACGTCACCACCATCGTCGGCCTGCGCGCTTACGCCGCGCAATCCAACATCCTTCCCGAACAAACCTTGGGGCGGGGCTTGCGCCGCATGTATTTTGGCTCGGACATGCCCGAAACCGTTTCGGTCATGGGCACGCCCGCCTTCATGGAATTTGTCGAATCCATCCAGAGCGAGGGCGTCACCTTCGAGCATGTGCCAATGGGGCCGGGCACGGCCCGCAAGGAGTCGCTCATTGTCGAAGTGGATACGCAGGACGCCGACAAGGACATCGACGCACTGGACATCGAGCTGCCCCGGCTCGCACGGCGCTTCAACCGCGAATACAAAGACCTTGACGCGCTCGACCCGGCAAAGTTCGGCAACACCAAGCTCCCGCTCAAGCCCTTCACGCCGGAGCAAACCCGCGAGATCGTCTTCAAGACCATGCTCGATGCCGAAGTGCATCACACCATCCAGCTTGACGGTGCCGGCCCCGCCGACTATCGCTCCGTCGTCGGTTTTTTTGCGCGGCAATTATTGAAAGAGCTGCGCCTCGTCGGCGGCTACGACATCCTTTATCCCAAGGTGCGGGACTTCATGGCCGGGCATCTGTTCGCAAACTCGCCGGTCAATCTCGAAGACCCGGTGGTGCTGCGCAATCTCTCCGAGCCAGAAGTAGGGAAAATTCTGTTCGACACATTCAAAACCGCCATCAACGCGCTCACCATCCAGGACACCGGCTCGGTGCGCATCGAAGACCGCATCCGCCTGCGCGACACGCGGCCCTTTCGCACCGAGAATCGTCCTTACCTCGCGCCGAAAAAATCGCTGTTCAGCAAGATCGTCGGCGAGCCGCACGCCAGCGGCTTCGAGCTGGCCTTCGCCGGTTTTCTCGATGCCGCGCCGGACGTTGCAGCGTTCGCCAAAAACTATCTCGCCGTCGGCTTCAAGATCGACTACGTCAAGGCCGATGGCGATCTCTCGAACTATGTGCCCGACTTCATGGTGAAGGCCGTCGACGGCACGGTCTGGATTGTTGAGACCAAAGGCCGCGAAGAGCGCGACCTGCCGCAAAAAATGACCCGCCTGCGCCAGTGGTGTGAGGATGCCACAAGCGCCAGCCAGGCCGAGAACGGGCCGGCTTACCGATTCGTGTATGTGGATCAAGCAGGTTACGAGCGCAACCCGCCGAAGAATTTCGCGGGGCTGGCTGCGAGCTTCACCGAATATCAGAAGGGATGATGTCATGAGTAACATCAAGCTGTTTGAATCGAAACATATCCGTTCAATCTGGGACGACAAGACACAGCGCTGGTTGTTCGCTGTGGTGGACGTTGTCGCGGCCTTGACGGACAGCCAGAATCCCCAAGTCTATTGGCGGGTGCTTAAAAAACGGCTGTTGGCCGAGGGCAATGAAACCGTTACAAAATGTAACGCTTTGAAAATGACTGCGCCGGATGGAAAACAACGGCTTACCGATGTAGCGGATACCGAACAATTACTTCGACTCATCCAGTCTATCCCCTCGCCCAAGGCAGAACCCTTCAAGCGCTGGCTGGCCAAGGTGGGTTACGAACGGCTCGAAGAAATCGAAAACCCGGAGCTAGCCGCCGCACGGATGCGCGAACTGTATAAGGCCAAGGGTTACAGCGACGAATGGATTGAAAAGCGCGTGCGCGGCATCGCCATCCGCGACGAATTGACCAGCGAATGGAAAAAGCGCGGCGTGAAGGAACAGCGCGAATACTCCATCCTCACCGCCGAAATCAGTCGCGCCACATTCGGCATGACCCCTGCCGAGTACAAGGAATTCAAAAGCCTCGACAAACCGGCGGACAACCTGCGCGACCACATGAATGATCTGGAACTGATCTTCACCATGCTGGGCGAAGCCTCCACCACCGAGATTGCACGCAATAAAGACGCGCAGGGCTATGTCGAAAACCGCGATGCAGCCGTGAAAGGAGGGGCGGTAGCAGGCCGAGCGCGGCGCGATCTGGAGAAAAAATCCGGGAAGCGCATTGCCAGCAAGGAAAACTACAAGCAACTCCCCGAAGTGGTGGCGCGCAAAAGGGTGAAGAAGGAAGGATTTTGAATAACGAAGCTATGGGCATAGAACTGGCAGATGGGATGAGTTACGAGTTTGACGGCAAACTCGTAAGCGCGAACGATCAAACGGTTGTTGTTGACTGCCGCGTTTGGCCTCCCTTGGTCGGTGGTGATGTCGCACGAATCGAGCTCAACGTCCCTAACGCATCGATGCCCCTTCCGAGAATTCTCAACCCTTGCCATATTAACGGGCAACCAAGTGTAGGCGCTGTTGAAGTATGGCTAGATGACGTGTGGTACAGGCATATGCCGCAGGATAGACAGCCGCGAAGGCGAGCCGGATTTGCGCCAATTGTGCTGACACACGTTGGCAAACTAAGGTTGACTATGCGGTTCAAAAAGCCGAGCGAAAATGCTCAGCCTCGAAAGCTTAAGAGTATTAAGTTCTACCTGACCAGTAACGCTTTTTCGCAGATGATGCTTGGCTTTTCGTGCTGAGTAAAACTCCGAACTGTCAAACAAACGAGCTTTATGTAGTGGACATTCCACAATTGGGAAGAGTCCGAATCTTGAGGGAATGGGTGTTCACACGTTCCGCTAACCCCGACAATGCAGTTGTAAGGTCTGGCTTCTGCGCCGTTGTCGAGTTGGGTGAAGGTGCAGCCCAAACTACAGAGGAATATCTCTCGCACTTTGAAGAGGCACTAATGGTGATCTCTACTTTTTGTCGGCAGCGAATTTCTGTGCTGGGTTGGGAGGTAAAATGCGATGAGCGGCAGGAACAAGTCTGGAAGAACCCATTAGCGCCGCTAGACGTGCTTGATGACATACGGTTTGGAATCGAGTCAACAGACAGATCGTCAGACGCTATCATGGATAGCATCCGCTCTATTGAGGGTGAGCTTCAATGGACCAACAATATATCGGCCGTAGCACAAGTTATTCAAGCGGTTGATTGCGTCGCTGCCGCTATACACGAACAGACATAGCGCATGTATGAGGTGTGGATATCGCACAAGGGAACGATGCCGGTGGTTCCGGCCAAGAGAATGGTTTCTGCTGCCTTTGCCAGTCATTGAAACCGCCATTGAAATGCTGCTGGATGGCAGTATTTTGCAGCACTGGTACGATGCGGTTGCGTGTGAAATTGTCGCGGCGTAAGGCATGATTGCGCTGACGCGATGGAGAGTGCGGTGCTGGGGTATGGTTGATGATGGTCGAGTGGGCACACCCTCCGGGTGCGGGAACCTCCACGAGGTAAAAACGTGCCCACCCTTTCTACTGGTGAAAGGCAGGAATGGAAAATACGGCAATAACGGGTAAGGCAATCGACGGCAATCACCGCCCCAGAATCGGCCTGGCGCTGGGCAGCGGTTCGGCGCGCGGTCTG
>JAUSMB010000067.1 GCA_030645365.1 Rugosibacter sp. | reverse complement strand
CGAGGCCCAGCGGCGCGGATAGATCTTGCGCAAGTCGTGGATGTCTATGGCAAATGTCATGATGGAGGAGGAGAAGTACGCAACACGATGTCGCCCTGCCGGTCAAAGCCAAAACCAAAGCCGAAAGGGTCTTGCGGCAGGGCGGGAAGAATGCCTGAAGTCACCAGGGTTTGCAGGTCAGGCACGGGTTTGCCAAAGCGCTCGCGGTAGGTTTCAGCGGCGCTGCGCAATTGCTGCAACTGGCGCAAACGCACGACGCGCGTTTCCAGGTATTGACGGAAATCCGGGCGCCGCGCCTCTTTAGCCAGCGCCTCCACCACGCGTATCGCCAGCTCGGTATCCTGTGCTTTATCCGCCCAGCGCGCAGCCATGTTCTGCATGGTCAATTGCTGGTCTGGGTCAGGCAGTTTTAATGCGGCTTCACGCATCCAGGCGGCAGCGCCTGCCGGGTCGTGCTTGTAATACCACTGATTGAACCCGTAAAAAAAAGCCGGCTGGTAATCGAAAAATCGCACGCGGCTGGCGCGCGCGAGAATCGTTTGCGCCGCATCCACTTCGCCATACTGGGGCAGAATCGCGAAGGCGATGTAGTAGTTGTCTTCATGCGCCGGGTTGAGCCAGGAAACATCTTTTTGCACTTTGCCGAGAATGGCGTAATCCTCGGGTTTCATTTTTTCGGTGGACACAACCAGAGCGCGAATCGCCGCGATGTTGGCTGCCAGATAACGGTCGCCCATGGCCAGGAATACTTGCACGAATAACGGCAAGGCTACCTGCATCTCGATCGCCACCGTTTGTCGTGGCGCAGATTTCAAACGCTGCGTGGTGGCAATAAATACCAACGCCAATAACATGACGAAAAAAGGCATCAGCCAGCGTTTGCGTACTATATTCACCGTCTCACCAACGCCGAGTTTTCATGCCAGTTATTCAAAATCCCGGCGGGTGAAGGTCAGCGCCGCCAGGGTAATCAGCAGCGCGGCATAGCTCGCCGCCATCATCAAACCCAGCCCAACCGCCTGACTCGCCGGCGCCAGGTCATACATCGGCCATGCCCGAAAATCAAGCCGCGATAAATCAGGCAGCACCCATTGAATGGCATCAATGACCGGCGCAAAGCGCATCAGTGCCGGGTCGCCATCCGCGCCCCTGGCTAGATACTCGGCCACCGCGCCCAGACTCTTGCCACCCACGGCAAACGCCAGGCCCAGCGCCAAAGGCAGCATCGGCACGGTAGAAAACGTGGAAACCCACAGCGCAAAAGCTGCAACTATCGCCGCATCAACCCACAACCCGGCTACGGTGCTCCAGTAGGGTAAACCAAGAACAACGGGAAAACCCTGCGCGTAACCTTTGCCCAGACTCAGCACCACAACCCAGAGCAACAGCCCGAGCAACAAAGCCGCCAGGGCAAGCAGCCCCAAGACGCCCAGATAGCGCCCAACAATATAGCGGCCACGAGGCACGGGGTAGGTGAGTGAAAACAACACCGTGCGCCGCTCGATTTCACGCGCAACCAGCTCTTGCACCCAGAATAGCGAAAATAAAACCAGCGTGATGCGCAGGCCAGACAAACCCACATCCAGCGCCACCGTCTGCGGTTGGCGCGGCGAGAATGAGGCGGAAAGATACGCGACCCCCATCAGCAAAGCACCGAGAATCAGGATGGACTGAATACTCCGGCTACGCAGCCCGGCACGTCCGGCGGAAAGCATGAACTGCCACATGGCGTCACCTTAAGGAAAAAGAGCGCACCAAAGGGTGCGCTCTTTTAGTATGAAACAACTTTGATCAAGAACTAGAATCAGTCGCTGCTTGAACATTAGCAGCAGTAACATCTGTCGCAACACAGCCGCTAGCAGCACAATCAAGATGCTTGGCAACCCCACCACCAGCACTAGAGCCTTTAAACGACTGGTTACCTTTCTTGGAACCAGAACTCACCGCAAACCCTGTAGAAGAAACTTCGTTGTAACTTACTATCGTGTTTGCAGAACACTGAACATCAAACCCTGTTTGAAGAAAAATTGGTGCTGTTGCCGTAGTACCTTTACCACCATTAACTGTACTTTTCACTGCTGTACCACCATCACAAACGCACTGCTCGGTAGCAGCCGTTCCACCAGTAGTCGCTCCTGCAGCTATTGGAGTACTAGAAGAAGTAGTCGCTGTAGCAGTGCAAGCCGCAGCGAACGCACCTGCCGAGAAGAAACTGGAGATCAAACCAATTACAAGTATCTTTTTCATTTGGATGTCCTTTGAATTAGTTAGCGTTAGCCAAGCCGGAAGTCAAAACGTTCTTGGCATCCGACTGCGCAGCCTTGTTCTCGCCCTTCTTGGTGTACTCGGTGAACTGCGGAATCGCAATTGCAGCCAGAATGCCGATAATTGCCACGACAATCATCAGCTCGATCAGGGTAAAACCCTTTTGCAGCTTGTTCATATGTAATCTCCTTTGCAAAGAAATGCGACGGGTGCCGCTACGATGAATAAAGCACAGGCCATGCCAAAACATGAAACCCTGACTGCATCAGGATTTGCACATAATCCTTTAAACTATTTCGCATACTACCTGACAAAAAACGTCACACCATGCTCGCATTGCGTCACATTCTTTCAAATTAATTCCGCATTACGTTGCATTACGTTAATAAGTCCGCCTCATTCACGGCGTCTATTTGCTCAGGCTCAAGAAACTGCTCGGCATACCGTTGATAAACGCCTTGCTTTAAAA
>JAUSMB010000017.1 GCA_030645365.1 Rugosibacter sp. | reverse complement strand
CTTTTTCATGAGGGCCTCATCGAGGCCATCGCTGTGCCACAATTGGCAACCTTTGAAGCGGGGGTGATGTTTGCTCGAGCCGAAGGCATTATTCCGGCACCGGAATCAAATCATGCCATTCGAGCCGCAGTTGATGAAGCGCTCCGGTGCAAAGCCAGTGGCGAAGCGAAGACAATTTTTTTGAATCTGACGGGGCACGGCCATTTTGATATGGCCGCCTATGATCGCTATTTCGATGGCGAGCTAGAAGACCATGTGTACGCAGAGGATGCTATACGGACATCTTTGCAACACTTGCCGCAAGTAGGCTAAAAGGTTCTGGTAGGGGCTACCAATTGAGTGCGTATTATTTTCTGGAGAGAAATTTTAAAACGATCTCATTAAATTGCTCTGGCGCTTCCATGTTTGCCATATGACCTGCGCCCATAAGATCAATCTTTTGGACATGCGGAAGGGTTTCATTTAAAAGTTCGGCAATCGCATGAAAGTCAGGCAAATCCTGTTCACCAACAACGACCAGAGTAGGTGCATTAACGTTTTGCAAACGTTTCGCTGCAGGTGGGCTGAGTGATTGCTCAAATCCCTGATTCAGCCAATGCCAGCCGGGGTCACTGGTGGCAATATGATCAAATCGTTGTCGGCTTTGCGCTTGCGATCTGATCGGCGCGAACAACGGATGAGATAGCCATAAGCGCTTTGCTGTCACAATGCCGCCGTTTTTTCCGTGTTGCAGTATGGACGACATTAATCCAAGCCATTCTTCAGAAAAACGGTAACCGCCCAGTGCCGAATCAACAAGCACCAAGCGATCGAGAAAGGCTGGATACATCAGCGAGAAGTCGAGCGCAATTCTTCCACCAAGGGACAAGCCCAGTACATGAGCGCGCTCAATGTTGAAATAGTCAAGCAGACCCTTGAGGTCTTCTGCATGCGAGAAAGCGGCTGGGGTGGCCGGGAGCGACAGCCCAAATCCACGAAGATCATAACGAATGACGCGATAATGTGCGGCAAACGCGGTGAATTGATCATCCCACATATGCAGATTCAAGCCGAGCCCATGGATGAGGATGAGCGGAATACCTGATCCTGCTTGCTCAAAGTGGAAGCGGGTGCCGTTGATTTCAGCGAAGCCGATTTCAGGTGTGATCATCCGCCGTTCCTTTGTGGTTAGGGCTATGATTTTTTGGGAGGGGTTTGTCGGGCTCATTATGGTGGCCTGAGAAGGCAAGAGCGCCGATCAAACGTACCCAGAAACTGGACAGTCGAATGAAAACTGGCGGAAGCGGTGAGATTCGAACTCACGAAAGGTTTCCCTTTGCTAGTTTTCAAGACTAGTGCAATCGACCACTCTGCCACGCTTCCGACGAGGGGTCGCATTCTACCAGACAAGGGGGCAAGGACGCACTGCTTGAGATTAATCATGGGTTGTTTGAGGGCTCTAATGATAAATTTTTTTGGCGTAACACGTTTGAGTATTCTCGGGTGTATGCTGTGCAAATTAAAGGGTTGTTTTAACAACCAGTTGATTATTTTTTCTAAGGAGTTCGAAAATGAAAGAAAAAAGCACATCAATAGATACTTCTGCCATCCGCCAGAAACTGGGTTTAAACCAGCAGCAATTCTGGGCTCGGCTGGGCGTTACCCAGAGCGGCGGTTCCCGCTACGAGAATGGACGCAGAATGCCGCGCCCGGTTCAGCAACTCGTACACTTGATGTATGTCGAGAATATTGATATCCAAAAAATTAAACGCGAAGATTTTGAGGTTATCGAGTATTTGCGTACCAATAAGCCTGCTTTTTTGAAAGAGCTAAAAAAAGAAGCTAAAGCTGCTGCGGCTGCTGCGAAAAAAGGCGGTTGAGATAGGCCGCTGGAGGCAAGGTGCTTGGTCTGCGTGGCTAGAGGGTAGGCGCAGAGGTCAGGGAAGTGTTCAGATTGAAAGTTTAGGTTAAGGGTTTACTTGGACAATAAGCCCAAGGTGCCGAATTCTCTGTCCGATGGTTTCGAGATATTCCGTCTCCAGACGTTGCAATCTAGGCGCTTCTTTTTGTAGTGAAGGCCTGGCCAAGCTGTACAGATGAACGCCTTTGAGTTGTTTTGCGACAGGTGCGAGTAAAGCAAGATAGCGCGTGATTTCATCTTCTGCCGGTAAGGTATTATCCAGCCCAAACAGGCAGGTTTGTACCCAGGTGGGCGCCAAGACTGCGCAACGCGCAAGCCGTCGCGAGACAGTTTCAGTCTTGATGTGAATGCCATTGATCAGGACCAGTCCAGCGGTGCTTGCGCTATCCACCTTGAACCATACTTCGCCTGATGCGTTGCCAATGTCTTTTATCCCAGCCTGAACACTGCGGCGATCCAGCAGGCTACCATTGGTTATAAGGCGTAGCATGACCAGCTGATCCAGCCCATGGGCATGCAACATGTTGTGCACGAGTGAAACCGCCAAGGGGAATTCTGCTGCACTGGTGGGCTCGCCATTGCCGGAAAAAGCGATGTCCCGTAATACGGGTAAGCCATGAGACTTGGCGTCATGATCAATGATCAAACTTCCGTCTGCAATGGAGCCTAAGAGTGTTGTCAGTTCTTGCTCAAGCAAAGCCAGATCAATAGGCGGTGGCCCACCGCGAGTGAGATTGGGTACCTGACAGTAGATGCAACGCCAATTACAGGCGTTGTTGGGGTTGAGATTAATGCCTAGGGATATGCCACCTGCCCGGCGCGAGAGCACAGGGTATACATATCGCATACCTGTGCTGTCACGAGCGTGATCATCTGTCTTGAGTAAAATTTTATGCATGGCGTGGTTTAAAAAGTCGGCGCTGGCGATACGGCGACGAGGGTCACTATAATGCAGCCTTTGCCACATGTCGCGTACTTTCTTCGTTACCTTTCCCCATGCAAATTACTCGCCGCTTAGAATTTGATGCAGGTCATCGGATTCCTGACCACAAAAGTCAATGTCGTCACCTGCATGGGCATCGATATGCTATTGAGATTACCTTGGTTGGCCAAGTGATCAATGTACCTGGACGATCTGATAATGGCATGGTGATGGACTTTTCCGATGTCAAAACGCTGGCTAAAGTGCATGTAGTGGATGCATGGGATCATGCGTTTTTGGTGTGGCGAGAAGACCATGCTGTCGCTGCGTTTTTAGCCACACTACCTAACCATAAAACGGTGGTGATGGATGCCGTGCCAACGGCTGAAAATCTTGCTCGAACTGCGTTTGCCATACTTGATCCGATTTACCACAGCATGTTTGGCAACCACATCCGTCTGGAGCGGATACGCTTGTTTGAGACGCCCAATTGTTGGGCGGATGCATTGCGCGAAGAAGGTATCGAGTCTTGAAAAATGTTTTAGCTGAGGGAGTTTGAGAATGCAGCAAATTGATAATGACTCCGCCCCCTCCCCCGAGAATGATCGGTGGGAGCGTAAAGCGCTTGAGAATGTCGCCTTAGCGGCGATTACTGAACAGCAACGCAGTCGACGTTGGGGTATTTTCTTTAAGTTTCTGGGGCTGGCTTACCTCTCCTTGATTCTTGCTTTTGTCATTGATTGGGGACAACCCGAACGTTTTACCGATGGCCAGAAAATTACTGCATTAGTCAATGTGACCGGCGTTATCGATAGCAGTGATGCGAGTGCGGAAAACCTGATTAGCGCATTAAAAGAGGTGTATGAAGACAAGCATACGGCAGGCGTTATTTTGCGCATTAATAGCCCTGGTGGTAGCCCTGTACAGGCGGGCATGATGAACGATGAAATTCATCGGATGCGGCGCTTGCATCCGACTATTCCGGTTTATGTGGTGGTTGAAGATGTGTGTGCGTCTGGTGGCTATTATGTCGCCGTTGCTGCTGACAAGATTTTTGTTGATAAAGCCAGCATCGTGGGCTCGATCGGCGTACTGATGGATGGATTTGGATTTACCGGCACCATGGACAAGCTGGGCGTGGAGCGACGTTTACTCGCGGCTGGAGAAAACAAGGGATTGCTTGACCCTTTCTCGCCTCAGACGCCGCAACATAAAGAATATGCACTCAAGATGCTGAGCGAAATTCATGCTCAGTTTATTGATGTTGTAAG
Source organism: Rugosibacter sp. (assembly GCA_030645365.1). GTDB lineage: Bacteria > Pseudomonadota > Gammaproteobacteria > Burkholderiales > Rhodocyclaceae > Rugosibacter. The sequence continues at coordinate 40,135 of JAUSMB010000017.1, read as the reverse complement.
GCGCGGACGAGGCCCACGTTTGAAAGAAACGCCAGAAATTTTTTCAGGCTTGATGTGGAGCGGAGCCAAAAGTGTCGAGATGGGTTTGGCTGATGGCTACGGCACGGTAGAAAGTGTAGCGCGTGATGTGATCAAAGCTGAAGTGATTCACGACTTTACCGTGAAGCCTAATATTGCCGAAAAATTTGCTAAACGATTTGGTGCGGATATGGCTGAAGGAGTAGCTAATGCAGTGTCACGAGTTACACTCCATTGACTGACTGGGCTTGCAGGGTGCTTAACAGCCGCTCTTGAGCACAGATGCGGGCACGTCTGGTTGGTTTGATTAAGTAACTGCCTTGACTGTTCATTTCCCAAGATTGGGTATTGTCAGCAAGGTAGGGCTGTAATCCTTCTTTGAATATCCGGCGCCGGAGCTTGGGATCTAATACCGGAAAGCTGATTTCTATGCGGCGAAAGAAATTACGTTCCATCCAGTCAGCGCTGGAGAGGTAGATATGTTGCGCACCTTGCGCATGAAAGTAAAAGATCCGGTGGTGTTCCAGAAAGCGGCCGATGATAGACCGCACTCGAATATTTTCCGACAAGCCCTTGACCCCCGGGCGTAAAGAGCAGACACCGCGCACAATCAAATCGATCGTCACGCCTGCCTGGCTTGCTTCGTACAGCGCTTCGATAATTTTAGGCTCTAACAATGAGTTCATCTTGGCGATAATGCGTGCTGGTTGCTGGTTGCGCGCTGCAGCGGTTTCCGCATGTATGGCGGCGAGCATATTGGTGTGCAATGAAAAGGGTGCCTGCCACAAGTGCTTTAGTGCGTTGGCTTTACCTAACCCGGTGAGTTGTTTAAAAACCTCATTAACATCTTCGCCAATATCCGGGTTGCAGGTGAGTAAGCCAAAGTCGGTATAAATGCGCGTAGTACCGGGATGATAATTGCCGGTGCCAAGATGCATATAGCGGCGATAACCCTGTTCTTCTCGACGCAAAATCATGAGCATCTTGGCGTGTGTCTTAAAGCCAACAACGCCATACACCACATGAACGCCTACTTCTTCCAGTCGTGATGCAATAGACAGGTTAGCTTCTTCATCAAACCGCGCCATGAGCTCGACTACGACGGTAACTTCCTTGCCTTTCTGGGCAGCGCGCAAAAGGTGTTCCATCAGTACGGAATTGGTACCCGTCCGATAAACCGTCATTTTGATGGCAACCACCTGAGGATCATCCGCTGCCTGTTGCAGCATCGTGATTACTGGCGCAAAAGACTGATAGGGATGATGCAAAAGAATATCTTGTTTTCGAATGCTGCTGAAAATATCAGCACGCTTGGCCAGTGTTTTTGGGATACCTGGTTGAAAAGAGGAATACTTGAGATCAGGTCGGTTAACCTCATTCGGCACTGACATTAATCGGACAAGATTAACAATGCCCGGAACGCGATAAAGATCGCCAGGTTCCAGTTCAAACTGGTGCAGCAGAAAGTCGGTCATGTTTTCTGAGCAATTGTCTGCAACTTCCAAGCGAACAGCGTCACCAAAATGTCGCTGCGGCAACTCTCCTTGCAAAGCGAGGCGCAGATTTTTTATTTCTTCATCATCAACAAAAAGATCGGAATTGCGTGTGACCCGGAATTGATAACAGCCGAGTACTTCCATGCCTGAAAAAAGTTCGCCCACATGCTGATGCACAATGGATGACAAAAAGACAAAGCTATCGGTTGCGCTGCAAAGATCCGGCGGAAAGCGAATAACTCGTGGCAGGGCTCGTGGTGCTTGAACAATCGCTGTCCCGGAATTTCTGCCAAAGGCGTCAGTGCCGACGAGTTCAACGGCAAAGTTAAGACTTTTGTTTAGTACACGAGGAAAGGGGTGCGAAGGGTCTAGTCCGATGGGTGTTAGCAACGGCATGACTTCGCTGCGAAAAAAATGCTGTATCCACTGACGTTGCGCTTCTGTCCATTGGTTGCGTCGAATAAACGCGATACCTTCGTTCTGCAATGCGGGAAGAATCTCATCATTCAGTAGTGCATATTGCTGAGCAATCAATGCGTGCGCCTGGCTCGTGATACGGCGAAATACTTCTTGGGGCAGCAGGCCATCGGCTTCGGTCGCTTGGCTATCCAGTTTGATTTTTGCTCGTATGCTAGCGACTCGAACTTCAAAAAACTCGTCAAGATTTGAAGAAAAAATGCACAGGAAGCGTAGGCGCTCAAGTAACGGAATACGCTGATCGGCCGCTTGGGCCAGAACTCGCCGATTAAAAGCGAGAAGCGAGAGTTCGCGATTCAGGAAATTACTCTCGATAGGGGGTAATAAATTCATTATGAAGATATTTATAAAGATGTTTGATTATGTGCCATTTTTGTTTCTGTTGTGTGACAACAGCGCTCGTGTTTTTCCTGTGTTCCTGCCTGTATCGTTGCTAAAATCACGTCATGATAAGTAAATTTACCGCTGCCGTTGATCTTGGGTCCAACAGTTTTCGATTGCAAATTGGACGCATAGTCGATAACCAGATTTATCCTTTGGATGGATTAAAAGAAACGGTTCGTCTAGCGGCCGGGTTGACCCCGGACAGGCTGCTGGATAACGCGGCACAGCAGCGAGGCCTTAAGGCCTTGGCTATTTTTGCTGAACGGTTGCGGGATTTTGATGCCACAGCAGTACGAGCGGTGGCCACCAACACGTTTCGTGTGGCAAAAAATGCCAGAGTATTTTTGCAAAAGGCCGAAGCAGTGCTTGGTTTTCCGATTGAGATTATTTCCGGTCGAGAAGAAGCGCGGCTTATTTATCTCGGGGTTGCGCATACTTTGCCTAACCCTAGTCAGCGGCAGTTGGTAGTCGATATTGGTGGAGGTTCAACAGAGCTGATTATTGGTCAGAATGGCGAACCCATTGAGCTTGAGTCGCTCTATATGGGTTGTGTTAGTTATAGTTTGCGGTTTTTCCCCGATGGACGTGTAGATAAAAATAGTTTTCGCGCAGCAGAGCTATCTGCTCGTCAGGAGTTGCAAAGTATTGTTCACGCTTACCGTGAAAAGGGATGGGATGAAGCGATTGGCTCATCAGGCACGGCTAAAGCGATTATGGATTTACTGGAACAAAATAAGTTATCGGATCATGGCATCACCCAGATGGGATTGAATAGCCTGTGTGCCGAATTGATACGCGCAGGAAGTGCCTCGCGTATGCGCTTGCAAGGGCTGCGGGCAGATCGGTGCCCCGTGCTGCCGGGCGGCTTGGCTATCATGTCAGCTATTTTCAATACGTTTGGTCTGGAACGTATGGTGTTTTCTGAAGGCGCGTTACGGCTCGGGGTGCTGTACGATCAGCTTGGCCGCTACCATCACCACGATACACGTGAGGTAACGGTGAATCGTTTCATGCAGCGTTATGAAGTTGATCGGCGTCAGGCAGCAAGAGTGGCGCAAACTGCATTAAGCTTGTTGCAGCAACTCGTGCCCGCAACGCGTGAAGCCGATAATTCCGATGCGCAGTTTTTAGTGTGGGCGGCAAGGCTGCATGAGGTGGGTATTTCAGTTGCGCATTCGAGTTATCACAAGCACAGTGCCTATATTCTTTCGAATGCTGACATGCCTGGTTTTTCGCGTCGTGATCAGGCCTGGCTATCGCGCCTTGTGCTGGCGCATCGAGGCAAGCTGGAGCGTGTGAATGTGCTGGAAAAAAACGCACCGGAATGGACGTTGATTTTCTGTCTGCGGATTGCGGTGCTGCTTCATCGGGTACGTGATGATCAGGTATTGCCGTCGCTGAGTGTTGGGTTCACCAAAACCGGCTTTCATTTGAAGGTAGCTGATGGCAGGCTCGATCTATTGCCTTTGACAGCAGCGGCTTTGATGGAAGAGGCAAAGCAGTGGTTAGCTGTGGGTGGCGAATTGAAGATCGACGCTAAGTCGTAGCACCAAATTTCAGTTTTGAGCCTGAGCCGCTCAATATCAGTTTTTGCTTCTTACGGCGGTTAAGGTGGCAATAGTGAGTGTGGCAAATGCAATAAGCGACCACTCGGCAATTGATAAGCCTAAAAATTTCCATCCTGCCTCAGAGCAGAGTCCTGTCGCCTCAAATAACCACGGACATTGCTCACCAGCCCAGTATACGAAGCCTTCCCACCATGGTTGATCAGCGATGCAACTGACGTCTTTGGCGAAACGCTGTAGCCAGGTTTGATATGCCGCAATGCCTCCGCCCGTGAGCGCAGTAAGACTCATGAGTACTGTTGCCAAGCGGCCCGCGATAGGTCGGTGAGCAAGAAAAAAGGCAGCTACCGCTTCTACTGCTAATGCCAGATAAAGCATGCGTTGCAGAATGCACAACGGACATGCCGCCAGATTCAGTGTGCGCGCCAAGACCAAGCCCGTAGCTACCAGCCCGAAAGCCGCCAATCCAATGGCGGCCAACAGCCAGCGGCGAGGGACTATGAGATGTAGCGTCACTTGGTTTTTCTCTTGCGCTCGGTTCGCACTTTGGCAACAAGTTTATCCACATTAGCCAATAAGCCACCAAAAGAGGTTGTTGCGTCATTATTTAGCAGGTATTTTCCATCAACCACTAGACTGGGAACCCCTTTGATGCCTGCTGCTGCGGCATCTTGATCTGCGCGCGGTACCATGCTTTGAATGCTGAAAGAATTCAGCATACTCTCGAATTTCTTGCCGTCCAGGCCATGGCTAACCGCCCATTCAATAATCACTTTGTCGCTGTTGAAGTTGATGCGATCTTCATGCAGCGCTTTAAAAACAGCACCATTCAAGCGCGACAACTCACCCATGGCTTCCAGGGCGAAATACAGGCGTGACAGCCGCGCCCAGGGTGGGCGATTGAAGCTGACCGGTATACGGCGCAAGGTAACGTCACTGGGCAATTTAGCCGCCCATGCATCAAGTGCAGGATGAAAGTCTTTGCAATGAGGGCAGCCATAAGAGAAAAATTCGATTACTTCAATTTTGTCTTTTGGTGTGACGAGCGGTTTGTCAATGACGCTGTAATCACGTCCGGATTGAAGTTCGGCAGCACAACTGGCGGTGCTGCCGATAAAGGCAGCAAAAAGCAAGCTGGATAAAATGCGCATCAATGACGTCATGGTGTGGCTCCGTTAAATGAAATTGAACAAGCGATTGGACGGGAATTGTATGACAGGGTTCCGTGTCATGGCAGCAAGCGCGATTATCCGATACTTTCTTCAAGGGGAACGCAGGCGCAAAACAAAGCGCGATCCCCATGGACATCGTCAATCCGATTTACCGATGGCCAGAATTTATTTGTCGCTACCCAAGGCAGCGGAAAGACCGCCGTTTCGCGTGTATAAGGCCGAGTCCATTCGGCAACCAGATCGGTACTGGTATGCGGTGCGTGCTTGAGTGGCGAGTTTTCCAGCGGCCATTCACCACGTTCGATGCAGAGAATTTCTTCGCGGATCGATAGCATTGCATCGCAAAAACGATCTAGCTCCGCCTGATTTTCCGATTCGGTGGGTTCCACCATCAGCGTACCGGCTACCGGGAAGCTCACTGTCGGCGCATGAAAGCCATAGTCCATCAGGCGTTTGGCAATATCGTTTTCAGTCACGCCGGTGCTGCTCTTGATTGTGCGAATATCCAGAATGCATTCATGCGCCACACAACCCTGTGTGCCGGTATAGAGCACCGGGTAGTGTTCGGCCAGGCGTGCAGCAATATAGTTGGCGTTGAGAATGGCGATTTCGCTGGCGCGCTGCACACCGGCGGCGCCCAGTAGCGTAATGTACATCCATGAAATGGGCAGAATGGCCGCCGAGCCCCATGGTGCAGCAGAAACAGCGCCGTGCGTACTGGCTTCCGGAAAATTGGTTTGCGAAAAATCATGCCCCGGCAAAAAAAGTGCAAGATGGGCCTTGACGCCTATCGGCCCCATGCCCGGCCCGCCGCCGCCGTGCGGGATGGCGAAGGTCTTGTGCAGATTGATGTGGGCAACGTCGGCGCCAATATCCGCCGGGCGCGTGAGGCCGACCTGGGCATTGAGATTGGCGCCGTCCATATACACCTGGCCGCCGTGCGCGTGAATGATGGCGCAGATATCTTTGACCGCTTCTTCGAATACGCCATGCGTAGAAGGGTAGGTGAGCATCAGGCAGGAAAGTTTTGTTGCGTGCTGAGCCGCTTTAGCCTCAAGGTCGGCAAGATCGATATTGCCTTGCGCATCACAAGCTACGGCGATTACCTCGAGGCCACACATCTGTGCCGTGGCTGGGTTGGTACCATGCGCTGATTTGGGGATCAGGCAGATGGTGCGGTGAGTCTCGCCGCAACTGGCCTGATAGCGGCGGATTGCGGTGAGGCCCGCATACTCGCCCTGCGCGCCGGAATTCGGCTGGAGCGAGATGGCATCAAAACCGGTGATGACCATGAGTTGCGCTGCCAGCTCATGAAACAGTTGCGCATAACCTTGTGCCTGCTCGCGCGGGGCAAAGGGATGCATCTGCGCGAATTCCGGCCATGACACGGGAATCATTTCGACAGCGGCATTCAGCTTCATGGTGCAGGAACCAAGCGGAATCATCGAATGATCGAGCGCGAGATCGCGATTTTGCAGACGCTTGAGATAGCGCAGCAGACCATGCTCGGTGTGATGCGAATTAAATACGGGATGGGTGAGGAAGGGGGAGGTCCGCTGCAGTGCAGCGGGAATGGCGCATGGCGTGACGGCATCGAGGTCGGCCGATTTACCGAAAATTGCCAAAAGGCAGGTGATGTCTTCGCGCGTGGTGGTCTCGTCGATGCTGATGGCGAGTGTCGTCGCATCGACTGCACGCAGGTTGTAGCCCGCTGCTACCGCTGCAGCATGACTCTTCGCCGTATCACCAGCGCCGACTTTTACAGTGAGCGTGTCAAAAAAAGCACCCTCAATGCCCAATGCCTGCGCCAGTAATGCAGCCAGTCGATGAATCCGGCTGGCAATCGCGCGTAGCCCCTGCGGTCCGTGCCAGACCGCATACATGCCGGCCATGTTGGCGAGCAAGACTTGCGATGTGCAGATGTTGGAATTCGCTTTCTCGCGGCGGATATGCTGCTCACGGGTTTGCAGCGCCATGCGATAGGCAGGTTTTCCGCGGGCATCTTTCGAGACGCCGATGATGCGGCCTGGCATGGCACGAACGTAGTTCTCGCGTGTGGCGAAAAACGCGGCATGCGGGCCACCGTAACCCATCGGTACGCCAAACCGCTGGGATGAGCCGAGCACGATGTCCGCGCCCATTTCTCCTGGTGGCTTGAGCAGCACCAGCGCCATCAAGTCAGAGGAAACGGCCACGATGCCACCAGCATTCTTTATCACGGCGATGGGTGCGGAAAGATCGGCGATTGCGCCATGCACATTGGGATATTGCAGCAGCGCGCCAAATACTTTGTGCTGGCCAGCATCTTCCGGGCGGCCGAAGATCAGATCGAAACCAAAACCGGCGGCACGGGTTTTGAGCACGGCAATGGTTTGCGGAAAGCAGCCTTCATCGACAAAAAACACATTGCTCTCCACCTTGGCAATGCGCCGCGCCATGGCCATGGCTTCAGCCGCGGCGGTGGCTTCATCGAGCAGCGAGGCGTTACTGATTTCCATGCCGGTCAGATCAATCACCATCTGCTGAAAGTTGATTAGCGCTTCTAGCCGGCCTTGTGAAATTTCTGCTTGATAGGGCGTGTAGGCGGTGTACCAGCCGGGATTTTCAAACAGGTTGCGCAGTATCACCGGTGGCGTGTGCGTGCCGTAATAGCCAAGGCCGATATAGGATTTCTTGACACTGTTTTTTTCAGCAATCGTGCGTAATTTTGCCAGCGCCGCCTGCTCGGACATGGCTGCGGGCAAGTCCAGCGGACGATTCAGCCGGATGGCTGCGGGCACAGTGGCATCAATCAATGCAGTCAGTGAATCGATGCCGATCACGGCAAGCATCTGCCGGATTTCATCCTCATCCGGTCCGATGTGGCGTGCGACGAATTCATCGCGCTGTTCGAGCTCGGCAAGCGGGCGAAGCAAAGGATTCATAGCGTGGCAGCGTAACCGTCTGCGTCGAGCAGGGCAGACAATTCATCAGGGTTGGCGGGTTTGATGCGGAACAGCCAGTGGTCATAAGGTGCGCTATTTACCGACTCTGGTGCATCGATCACCATCTGATTGATGGCGATAACCTCGCCGGATATCGGCGCATAAATATCGGAGGCGGCTTTGACTGATTCGACTACCGCGCATTCCTCGCCTGCCTTGAGCGTGCGACCAATGGCAGGTAGTTCAATGAAAACGATGTCGCCCAGCGCTTCTTGGGCATGATCGGTAATGCCGACGGTAATCGTGCCGTCTGATTCTGTTTTGCTCCACTCGTGTGATGCGGCGTATTTCAAATGGGTGGGGGTGTTCATGATGGATTTCCTGAGTTGAAAATTAGGTTGAAAATTCGAGTAAAGATTTTCCGTTGCGAACAAAAACTGGTTTAACAACTTTGGCTTTGAGGCGTTTGTCACGGATGTCGACCACGACTTCGCTGCCCAAAATAATGCCCACAGGCAGACGTGCGAAGGCGATGGATTGGTTGAGTGTAGGCGAAAATGTACCGCTGGTGATCTCACCTTCACCCTGCGAGCTGAACACTTTCTGGTGTGCGCGCAAAATGCCACGCTCGAGCAGCAACAAGCCAACGAACTGGTGTTCTTGTCGCCGTGTCACCAGCGCCGACTTTCCGATGAAGTCGCGGTTGGTGTCGCGCAGATCGACTGTCCAGGTAAGCCCTGTGTCGAGTGGCGAAGTGGTTTCATCCATGTCCTGACCATAGAGATTCATGCCGGCCTCAAGACGCAAGGTATCCCTTGCACCCAGGCCGCAGGGTTTGATACCGATATCAACCAGCGTCTGCCAAACTTCTGCTACGGCGTTGGCAGGCAGGCTGATTTCAAAGCCATCTTCGCCGGTGTAGCCGGTTCGTGCAATCAGCCAAACACCTTTATCCGTTGGCCATTCGCGGGCATGAAATGGCGCGAGTGATTCAGTGGCAGCGCGACTGGCGGGGAAGGCCGTATAGAAAAGCTCACGCGCTTGCGGACCTTGTACGGCGAGCATGGCGAGGGCGTTTTTCGTTTGACTCTCGTCTTTGCTATTGCAGCGGAGAGTGATCCTTGCATCAAATCCTGCCAGTTGCGTTTGCATCCAGGTCACATCTTTTTCTGCCGTACCTGCATTCACAACAATACGGTAGCGCGTTGGCGTGAAAAAATAGACGATCAGATCATCAATGACGCCACCGGCTGCATTGAGCATGCAAGAATACAGCGCCCGCCCTGCGGTGGTGAGCTTGGCCACGTCATTCGCAAGCAAGCGACGCAGAAATCGTGTGGCGTCCGGCCCGATCAAATCCAGCGCGCACATGTGGGAAACATCGAACAGACCGGCATTGCGGCGCACGGCATGATGTTCTTCAATCTGCGAGCCATAATGAATGGGCATTTCCCAGCCGGCGAAATCGACGATGCGGGCACCAGCGGCAACATGGGCGGCGTAGAGCGGGGTGCGCTGTGGCATGGACTATTCCCGGACAAAAAAAGGGCGTAACGGCACATCCGTTACACCCCATCTGTCCTTGGCACCTGAGAGATTTACTCCGTCGGTGGGCAACTGCGCGCTCATTGTTTATATGAGCGATGCGCTGCCACTCTCCAGATTTTTGTTGCGTCGTCGGCCCTTTTGCCTGAGCGGTTCCTGGGGGTTGCGCCTTCGGCGGTGGCAGCAATAATGTGTCTTGAATCTGACACTTGCGTCACTCTCTCCCGACGATCAGGAAAGATTGTAACCGCACAACACAACTTCTGTTGGCTTTTTTGAAAAATGCTTCTTTGATTGGATCGTTTCGCGTACTATCACATACCAATGGCGTACCAGAAGTAAAGAACTACCTGCCTCGTGTTATTTACTGTTGGTGCCCAGGAGAGGACTCGAACCTCCACAGTGTTGCCACCGCTAGGACCTGAACCTAGTGCGTCTACCAATTCCGCCACCTGGGCAATACTCAAAACGAGGCGCGGATTCTATAGGAAAAAGTCAGATTGTCAAACAAACCAAAATCACTTGCTAAGCTTTCTAAAATTCGCCGGGCCGATCCTGAGTTCGCACGCGAACAGGCGCAATATGAACACCCACTCCCCAGCCGTGAGTACATACTGCAAATGCTGGTGACCGAAGGCGCGCCGCTGAGTACTGATCGGCTGGTTGAATTGCTGGATATTCATGCGGATGAGATGGAGCCATTCCGGCGGCGCTTGGGCGCGATGGCGCGCGATGCGCAGCTCATGCAGAATCGTCGAGGCGACTGGCTGATTCCAGATAAGGCGGATTTGGTTCGTGGCCGCATCATTGGGCATCCCGATGGTTTTGGTTTTTTGTCGCCAGAAGAGGGCTCGGATGATATTTTCCTTTCGCCCAAGGAAATGGACAAAGTGCTGCATGGCGACCGGGTGATCGCTCGTGTCATCGGTGTTGATCGCAAAGGGCGTCCCGAGGGAAAGATTGTCGAGGTTACCGAGCGCGCCAATAAAACCCTGGTTGGGCGCGTGCTCGAAGAACATGGTGTGTTGTTTGTAGTGCCTGAAAACCGGCGCATTAGCCAGGATATTTTTTTGGCACCGGCTGAAAAGGGGGCAAGGAAGTTACCTAAACCGGGTGCGGGCCAGATTGTGATGGTCGAGCTGATCGAGCAGCCTAGCAAGAATTCACAGCCAATAGGCCGCATTGTCGAAGTGCTCGGCAATTATGCTGACCCGGGGATGGAAATTGAAATTGCACTGAGAAAACATGAGCTTCCTTTTGAGTTTTCAAATGCGGCGTTAGCTGAAACAAAAAAATTGCCCGATGCGGTACGCAAGTCGGATTGGAAGGGCCGCGAGGATATTACGGGTTTGCCTCTGGTAACGATTGATAGCGAGACAGCAAGAGACTTTGATGACGCAGTTTATTGCGAGCGACAAGGCAAGGGGTTTCGGCTGGTCGTCGCCATTGCGGATGTTTCGCATTACGTCGCAGAAAAGGGGGCGTTAGATCAGGATGCCTATGAGCGTGGAAACTCGGTGTATTTTCCGCGCCGCGTGATTCCGATGCTGCCTGAGAAATTATCGAATGGCTTGTGTTCCCTTAATCCGCAAGTTGAGCGGCTGTGCATGGTGTGTGACATGGCCATCAGTGGGACAGGTACGATTACACGCTATCGGTTTTATTCTGCGGTGATGTTCTCTCATGCGCGCTTGACATATACCGAGGTGGCTGCAGCACTTTATGACAAAGATGCCAGTGCCTGCGAGAAACTGGCTCCTGTGCTGCCTCAGCTTGAAGCATTGGAGGCACTTTATCGACAGCTCGCCAAGGCACGTGAAAAACGCGGTGCGATTGATTTTGAAACCGTTGAGACCCGGATGCTGTTCGATGAGAACGGCAAGATTGATCGCATCGAGCCCTATGAGCGCAATGATGCGCATCGGTTGATTGAAGAGTGCATGTTGGCAGCTAATGTATGCGCCTCAGAATTTTTGCATGAGCAAGAGCATCCGACGTTGTATCGCGTACACGAAGGACCGACACCGGAGCGGTTGGAAAAACTGCGCGATTTTTTGGGAACTTTTGGGCTGCAATTGGGTGGTGGAAATGCCCCTAGCGCAAAAGATTATGCAGCGCTGATAGACAAAATCGGCGGACGGCCAGATCGGCAGTTACTCCAAACCGTGATGCTTCGTTCACTGCGGCAGGCGATTTATAGCCCGGATAATGTGGGCCATTTTGGTTTGGCATATGACAGTTATACGCACTTCACGTCGCCGATTCGTCGCTATCCTGATTTGCTCGTGCATCGTGCCATAAAGTCGGCGCTGGCGAGACGGCGATATGAGCCGGGTAACTGGGAAGAAATCGGCCTGCATTGCTCAAAAACCGAGCGCCGTGCTGATGAAGCCACGCGCGATGTGGAGTCGTGGCTTAAGTGTTATTACATGCGCGATCGGATTGGTGAAATCTTTGAGGGCAGCATTTCTTCTGTTGTTCCATTCGGAATTTTCATCGCCCTGGATGGCGTGTTCGTCGAAGGTCTGGTGCATGTTTCAGAACTCGGGCAGGACTACTTCCACTTTGATGAAAAAACACACACCATGGTGGGTGAGCGTAGCGGCCGACGCTTTCGTTTATCAGACCGGGTTCGAGTGCAATTGGTGCGCGTCGATATGGAAGCCAGCAAGATTGATTTTCGGTTGGCAGATTCGCCCGTAGTGTTGTCCAAAACGATGCCTAAAGCGCCATTAACAACGGCGTTAAAAAAGCCGTCAAAAGTGCCGTCAAAAGCGCGGCGCTAGGTATGTCAGGTATCAGGCGGCAGGTCACCCAGATGCATCATCAGGTTCGGTAATAAATGCTCTTGCGCTTTGCGAGTGAGTTCGCCCAAGAGCTGATCAGCAATGCCGTCAGTTATTTTTAGTATGGCTAATGGCAGCTCTTGCTCTAGCCAGCACGTCAATTCTTTTTGTACGGCATCGCGCTGCGCTGCTTGAATGTCGGCTAAAGAAGGCGCCAGAGATGTTACTTTTTCTGTGAGCAGAGGGAGATCATGGTCAGCATCGTCCGCTACGAGATGCGCTGCTGGCGCGATGGGTGCGGTTTCAATAGTGTGTTCAACTGCAGCTTCAGATTCGGCCTCAAAAAAATGGGCAGGTACATGGGTAGGCATGGGCGATGAAGCGTGGAGCGATGGAGATGCGATAAATACACGCCGTCGCTGGATCAGTTGATCCGCATCTGCCAGCACCTTGGCTGTGTCGTCAGGGGGAGTCAAGTCAGGCATTTTTTGAAATGTCATGACTCTCGATTGAGCAACCGCGGTCGCGATAAAACCGAAAACGATCGCGTCCAGGCAGGCGAACCTCATCATTCGAGCTGATAATTTCGACGATATGTGAAAAGCGCTCAAATCCCCCAGGAATTTCGTCTGACAGATTGAGAAGCACCCGTGCATCCTCTGGAATAGCGGGGGCCTCATCGAGCTGAGTGGCGATAAGCACGGGTGTTTCAGCGGCAAGCGCAGCGCTGGCGCGACAGTGAGGTGTAAATCCAAGCGCGGTCTGTGTCCATAACAAACGATCCAGCGTTTCTGCGTGCTTTTCCTGCGGGGTGTAGATCAACACAGGTGTGCTGTTGTGATGGGCATCGGCGACCCACTGCGCGGCCGCATGCAACCGATCATTGGCCCCATGAAAAAAGCTGATACGTGTCATTTTTTCTTGGATTTGACGATAATCTTTGGCGCCTGATTTGCACGCCCAAGCAAAAACTGGGTAAGTAAAGGCACCGGTCGACCGGTGGAACCTTTTTCTTTGCCTGAACGCCATGCGGTACCCGCAATATCAAGGTGTGCCCAGCGGTATTTTTTTGTAAAGCGGGCAAGAAAGCATGCGGCTGTAATCGAACCAGCTGCGCGCCCGCCGATATTGGCCATATCAGCAAAGTTACTCTTTAATTGCTCTTGGTAGTCGTCCCACAAGGGGAGCTGCCAGGCGCGATCGCAGGATGCTTGCCCTGCAGCCAGCAACTCCTGGGCTAGGCCCTCATGGTTTGCTAAAAGTCCTGATGTCACATGGCCAAGGGCAATGACGCAGGCGCCAGTTAACGTAGCGACATCGATTACGCATTCTGGATTAAATCGCTCAACGTAGGTCAAGGCGTCACATAAAACGAGCCGGCCTTCGGCATCGGTATTTAGAATTTCGACCGTTTGTCCCGACATGGAGGTGACAATATCCCCGGGTTTCGATGCAGCACCATCAGGTAAGTTTTCGCTGGCGGGAATGACAACAATCAAATTGAGCGGTAGCTTTAGCAAGGCAACTGCCTTGAGTGTTCCCAGGACGCTGGCTGCGCCAGACATGTCGTACTTCATTTCGTCCATTTCAGCACCGGGCTTGAGTGAGATACCACCGCTATCAAAGGTGATTCCTTTGCCAACCAGTACGATAGGATTTTCTTTTTTAGCGCCACCTTGATAGCGCGCGATAATAAATTTAGGTGGTTCGCGCGAACCGCGTGAGACGGAGAGAAGCGTGTTCATCCCGAGCTTTTCCATGGCGCCTTTGTCAAGCACTTCAATTGCAAGCTGGTGGGTTTTAGCTAATTTTTTAGCTTCATTGGCCAGATAGGTTGGTGTGCAAACGTTGCCCGGCAGATTGCCAAGATTCTTGGCCAGCGTCATGCCCTCAGCAATTGCCAAACCTTCGGTTAAGGCTAATTCTGCCGTTGCCAACTCGTTACGGTCAGGTAGGGCGTAGGCGATTTTTCGTAGTGCCTGAGGATGATCTTCTGGCTTGGATTTGAGATGATCAAATTTGTATATTGTGTCTTGGATCGCAATCGTTGCTTGACGAATTTTCCATGCTAAAGACTGCTTGGCAACGTCGAGTTCTGTCAGATACAAGGTGGCGTCAGTTGTTCCTGTTCCATTCAGATGCTTGATCGCGGCAGTCATGACCGATAGATAGTTCTTTTCGTTCATTTCATCTTCTTTGCCACAACCCACGAGTAGCACACGCTCGGCCAAGGCGCCAGGTAATTTCTGCAGTAAAAGCGTTGAGCCTAGCTTGCCTTGCATATCGCCTCGGCTGATTACGTCACTGAGCACATGTTTAACCGCTTGATCAAGCAATTTGGCGCTTATGGAGAGTTTTCCGGATTGATAAACACCCACGACCACGCATGCGCTGCGCCTTTTTTCCGGCCCTTCGATTTTTATGCTAAATTCCAAAAAAGATTCTCCTTATGTACTGTGGATAGCACTTGATGTATAAAAAAGTGCAAGGTTCGATTCTCCTTAACTTTCCATAAGAAGTCAAAACATACCCTTCACCGACAATGATTTATCAACGCGCCGCAATCAGGGAGTTCACCCAAACAGCGGCGGCAATTTTTATTGCGCTACTTGCGATTCTACTGACGACGCAACTGATCCGCCTTCTGGCTCAAGCTGCAGGCGGAAAGTTAGCCTCCGAAGCGGTGATGGCACTCCTAGTATTTGGGGCGATTAGCTATCTTCCCGTAGTGCTTTCACTGACCATTTTCGTTTCGGTTTTGTTAACCTTGTCACGGTGGTATCGCGACTCTGAGATGGTTATCTGGCAAGCTTCGGGTTTGCCATTGTCGGTGTGGGTCAAGCCTGTATTGAAATTTTCTTTTCCGTTGGTGCTGGTCATCGCTCTTCTTTCATTAATGCTTGCCCCCTGGGCGATGCAGCAAGGTGAGCTTTACCGCCAAAAAATAGATGGTCGTGGCGACGTGGCGCGCGTCTCACCAGGTGAGTTTAATGAATCCGGGGCTGGTGATCGCGTGTTTTTTGTCGAGAGCATTGCAGGGCAAGAAGGTGTTGTGAAAAATGTTTTCATTAGCTCTGTGCAGCAGGGACGTACGGGCGTGATGGCAACAGCCAGGGGGCATACCGAGAATGCGCCGAATGGGGACAAGTTTCTTGTGCTTGATAATGGACGACGCTATGAAGGTGCTGCAGGTACGCCAGAGTACCGGGTCATGGAGTTTGATCGCTATGCGATACGTATTGAAACCAAAGAAACGTATAGTCTTGAAGCATCTCCACGCATCATGCCGTTTTTTGATTTGCTCAAGGAGTCTGAATCTACATACAAAGCGGAATTATTGTGGCGATTGGGCCTGCCTCTGGCAGCGCTCAATCTTGTACTCTTAGCGATACCCCTTTCTTTTGTTAATGCGCGGGCGGGTCGAACGAATAACCTTTTTTTTGCATTGCTTGCATACATGCTGTACAGCAATTTATTGAGTATTAGTCAAGCTTGGGTTTCCCAGAAAAAGTTGCCTTTTGAGATTGGGTTGTGGGCAATACATGGAATTATGCTGGTACTGCTCTTGGTACTTTTTTACTATCGGCAGAATCCATTTTCATGGATAAAAATGCGATGGCGTTAAAAATTTATGAACGTCATTTAGCGAAAGAAATTTATGCTTCAACGGCATTGGTTCTACTTGCTTTTCTAATGCTATTTGCCTTTTTTGATTTAATTCATGAACTGGAGAGTATTGGTAAAGGGGGATACCGCCTTCAAGATGCCTTGATTTATATCGGACTGACCTTGCCGGGTCGACTGTATGAGTTATTCCCAATTGGAATCCTGATCGGTACGTTATACGCGCTTGTGATGCTGGCACGGCATTCTGAAATTGCAGTTCTCAGGTCGTCTGGCTTATCAACACGCGAGTTTTTGTTTTCTTTAGGCCGTATTGGTCTTATTTTTACTATGCTTACTTTGGCGGTAGGTGAGTTTTTAGTGCCCCCTGCGGAGCAATCGGCACAGCAGATGCGGCTTAAAGCGATGGGTAAGCTCGTCGCAAAAGAATTTCGCTCCGGTCTATGGGTTAAGGATGAAACTTCGTTTATCAATGTAAATGAGGTTTTTCCAGATGCCTCACTTAAAGATTTGAGAATTTTTGAATTCGATAAAAATTTCCAGTTGAGTTCTATCAGTGAGGCAAAAAGAGGACGGTTCATTTCTGAAGGCGAATGGAAGCTTGATGATGTTGTGCGTACTATTTTTTCGGGTGATTCTGCTCATGTCGAGCGAATGGCGAACTTTCAATGGAAGTCTGCTTTAAATCCAGATCTATTGGTGGTTTTAATGGTCAATCCCGGACGTATGTCACTTCTTAACTTGACGCGCTATATTCGTCATTTGCGAAGTAATCAGCAAAAGACAGGACGTTATGAGATTGCCTTTTGGAAAAAGCTGACCTACCCTTTTGCGCCGCTGGTCATGATGGCTTTGGCGTTACCGTTTGCTTATTTGCAAGACCGCGCGGGTCTTGCAAGTATCCGCATATTTTCTGGAGTTATGTTGGGCATTGGCTTTCATATGCTTAACGGGTTATTTTCAAGCTTAGGCGCCATTAATAGCTGGCCGCCATTTCTTTCTGCCATGACACCTAGTTTGTTATTTTTGTTGGCAGCTACAGGCATGCTGTGGTGGGTTGAACGTCGATAGTCGAAGTTTTGGATGCCTGTTATGTTCTTGGTTTAAACATGATCCGTGTTTTTGCGAGCCGGTCATGCAAGAATTGACGATCACGATCTAATAACGCCCATAAAAGCCCTGCAAAAAAATAAATGATGCTAGGCCACGCCAAAAGGTAACGCAACACAAGCCGTGCAGGTGACAGGCGTGCGTAGTTTTCAGTGACAATTTGTAGCTGCCAAGTTTGCATTGCAAGAGTTTGGCCGCCAAAATGCCAATATCCAATAAAGTAGGCCCCAAGAACCACAAAAACATGCAGTAAAAGTGCCCAGCCGGGAAGCACTATGGATGTCGCCATTCCTAGAAGGAGATTAGGAATGAGAAACGTGATGGAAAGAACACCGAGTAGAAGTAAACATTCATATGCCATGCTTGCAAATCGACGTCGCAAGCTTGGCATCACGATCTTTTTAGTATCTGCAAGATCTGTTTCTAACAGGGGTTTGGGATTAAGGGGTGGCAACAAAATGGGGCGGACTGGTTAGGGGACGAGTTGGAGGTGAGAGCGTTTTCTTCTTTAAGGGAAGGGTCAATGACTTTGGCACTGGATGAATCTTGTCTTGATGTTTGGCTACAGATTTCAATCGCTTTTTTTCGCTTTCCGGGAGCGCTTGGTACTCCTGCCATTTATTCTTGAGGGTTGCCTTTTGGTTTGGCGATGAGCGTCTCAAGGATTTATATTTTTCTCGTGCGCGCTTGCGTTCTTCAGGGGTGAGCTTTACCCATTCTTTCATATGGTTTTGGGTGCGCACCCTTTCTTCGGTCCCCATGGATGGATATCGTTTGGCAATGGCAAGCCATTTTTTTCGGCTGTAATTGTCCGTGTTATTCCATGAGCTTGAGAAAGGGGCGAGGATGACCCGTTGCTGACTATTCAACTCGGACCATGTTGGCTGAGTATTTAATGAGTCACGCGAGTAGCCCGGTATTGAGGCTAGCACCAGGGTTATTGCGAGGATAAGTCGACAGAAGGTTTGAGCCATGCCTGAAAGCCAAGGTCAAGGTATGCAGTAGGTGGGAGCTCATCAGTCAGTAGGGCACTATCAATTTCGTCGCGCTCATGAGCTTGTTCATCACCATTCCAGTAGTAAGTACCTATGGTGCCAACACTCAAGGCTAAAACCATCAGTAGCGTTTTAGCATGACTTAAAATTTTTTGTTCTGCCGCCGCAACGATACCTACGAATTTAAGATCGTGAACAGTTTGGGCACTCAACGCAAGCCTCCGCGCCTTGTGCAGTCGTATCAACACAGCAGGATCAAGTGCCGACATCCCTGCCTCAAGTTGGTTACAAATTTTAGATGCGAATTCCGCCTCTTTATTCATAGTGCGATGCCTTTCGCTTTTAGTGCGACGGCTAATGTATGCGTCGCTCGTGAGCAATGAGTCTTGACGCTGCCTTCTGAACAGCCCATTGCCAGCGCTGTTTCGTTGATATTCAGCTCTTCCAAGTAACGCATCAGGAAGGCTTCGCGTTGACGTGCAGGCAGTTTTTCAATTTCCGCTTCAATAATGCCTAGCAACTGGGTTTGCTCAATTTGCTGCTGAGGAGAACGTAACCCCTTGTGTTCACTTGTTGCTGAAATAATGTCCAGAGGGTCAGTTTCATCATCGTTATCACTTAAAAAAGATGAAAATAAGCTTATCCAGAGGGAGCGTACGTTTGAGCGACGAAAGCTATCGCGAATCGTGTTTTGTAAAATCCTTTGAAACAGCATCGGCCATTCATTTGCAGGGCGAGCGCTGTATTTTTCAGATAATTTCATCATGGCGTCTTGCACGACATCTAGTGCTACTTCTCTATTTTTCACTGCGAACATGGCTTGTTTGAAGGCCCGCCGCTCAATGCTGGCAAGAAAATCCGAAAGATCAATTCTCGAGTTGAGTACTGGGTTCATGCAAGAAAAATAGGACCGTGAGGCATTAAAGCAATGGTTAGAATTTACTTTAAATCTTGACCATTTCCCAGCAAAACAGTAAGGTTACACGTTTACCTCAAAAAAGTGACAACAGGTGTAATCGATGCAACTAACCGGCGCTGAAATTGTAGTTAAGTGTCTCCAGGAAGAAAATGTCGAATATGTGTTCGGCTATCCTGGGGGATCCGTTCTCTATATCTATGATGAATTCTTTAAACAAGACAAGTTTAAACATGTTCTAGTCAGGCATGAACAGGCCGCAGTTCATGCTGCGGATGCTTACTCTCGCTCGTCAAACAAGGTGGGTGTTTGTATGGTGACATCCGGCCCTGGTGTTACCAATGCGGTGACGGGTATTGCTACAGCGCATATGGATTCAATTCCGTTAGTCATCATCAGTGGACAAGTGCCGACGCATTACATTGGGCAGGATGCCTTTCAGGAGTGTGATACTGTAGGCATTACACGTCCTTGCGTGAAACATAATTTCCTTGTCAAGGACGTAAAGGATCTGGCGATAACGCTTAAGAAAGCGTTTTATATTGCTCAGTCGGGTCGGCCGGGTCCTGTACTTGTTGATATTCCAAAAGATATAACGACGCATGTTTGCGAGTTTGAATATCCAAAAGCCATCACGATGCGCTCTTATGCGCCCAATGTGAAATGTCATAGTGGCCAGGTAAGAAAAGCGCTGCAATTGATGCTAGAGGCGAAGCGCCCAATGCTTTACACTGGTGGTGGTGTTATCCTTTCCGACGCTTCACGTCAATTAGTCAATCTAGCCCACGCACTCGGCTTTCCTGTGACTAATACGCTCATGGGGTTGGGTGGATATCCTGCAACAGACAAGCAGTTTGTTGGCATGCTGGGCATGCATGGCACTTACGAAGCCAACATGGCAATGCACCATTGTGATGTGCTGGTGGCCATTGGTGCGCGATTTGATGATCGTGTGATTGGTAATCCAGCCGATTTTGGCTCAGTGCCTCGTAAGATTATCCATATCGACATTGATCCTTCTTCGATTGCAAAACGGGTTGATGTGGATGTGCCTATCGTTGGCCATTTACCAGAGGTTCTTGGCGAGTTGCAGGCGTTATTCGATGAGCAGAAAAGTAAGCCTGATGCTAAGGCATTAGCTGCTTGGTGGAAGCAGATTGATGCGTGGCGAGGCAAGAATTCGCTGAAGTACAAGCAAGGCAAAGAGATCATCATGCCGCAGTACGTCATTGAGAAGCTCTATGAGGTGACAGGTGGCGATGCATTTGTTACGTCTGATGTTGGTCAGCATCAAATGTGGGCAGCCCAATATTATAAATTTGACAAACCTCGGCGTTGGATTAACTCGGGGGGGCTAGGGACCATGGGTGTTGGTTTGCCTTACGCCATGGGTGTGCGATTTGCCAACCCGGAGGCAACGGTTGCTTGTGTTACTGGCGAAGCCTCAATTCAGATGAATATTCAAGAGCTGTCAACGGCTAAACAATTTCGGTTGCCCATAAAAATTATTAATTTAAATAACCGTTATCTCGGAATGGTTCGCCAATGGCAGCAGATGTTTCATGGTGATCGACATGCTGAGTCCTATGTGAATGCCTTACCTGACTTTGTGAAGTTGGCTGAGGCTTATGGGCATGTGGGTATGCTGATCGAGCGTCCGGCCGATGTCGAGCCAGCATTGCGTGAGGCATTTACTAAGCACAAAAATGATCTGGTTTTCATGGACTTTATAACGGATCAAACAGCGAATGTTTATCCAATGATTGCAGCCGGTAAAGGTTTGTCAGATATGATTTTGGCTGAGGATCTGTGAGCATGAGACATATCATTTCCATTCTTCTTGAAAATGAAGCGGGTGCCTTGTCACGTGTATCAGGTCTTTTTTCTGCGCGGGCTTTCAATATTGAATCACTCACTGTGGCAGCAACGGAAGACCCTTCGTTGTCACGGATGACCATTGTTAGTAGCGGTTCTGATAGTGTCATTGAGCAAATCACGAAGCAGCTGAATAAACTTATCGATGTCGTTAAAGTGGTTGATCTATCAGAAGCCCCGCATATTGAGCGCGAGCTGATGTTAGTTAAGGTTCGTGCTACAGGGAAAGATCGCGAAGAAATGAAGCGTATCGCAGATATTTTCAGGGGACGAATAGTGGATGTAACGGAGTCGTCGTACGTGATCGAACTAACTGGAGACTGTTCTAAACTGGATGCTTTTCTTGAAGTCATAGATCATTCACTGGTTTTGGAAACAGTGCGTACAGGCGTCTCTGGTATTGGTCGTGGTGACCGTATTCTCAAAATTTAATTTTTTGAAACTAAGGAACAATAAATAATGAAGGTTTTTTACGATAAAGACGCTGATATTTCCCTGATTAAAGGCAAGAAAGTTGCCATTATCGGCTACGGTTCACAAGGCCATGCACATGCACAGAATTTAAAGGATTCTGGCGTTAAGGTCGTTGTTGGTTTGCGCAAAGGTGGCGCGTCTTGGGATAAGGCCAAAAAGGCTGGACTTAAAGTCGAGGAGATTGCCAAAGCAGTGAAAGAGGCTGATGTCGTTATGATTTTGTTGCCTGATGAAAATATCCCTGCGGTTTACTACAATGATGTTGAGCCCAACATTAAAAAAGGCGCAACGCTTGCTTTTGCTCACGGCTTTAATGTGCATTACAACCAAGTTGTGCCACGTGCTGATTTGGATGTGATCATGATTGCCCCGAAAGGCCCAGGCCATACAGTTCGTTCCGAGTATTTGCGCGGTGGTGGTGTTCCATCACTCATCGCGGTTTATCAGGATAACTCGGGTAAGGCAAAAGCCATTGCGCTTTCGTATGCAGCAGCTAATGGTGGCACTAAGGGTGGTGTTATTGAAACCAATTTCCGTGAAGAGACAGAAACGGACTTGTTCGGCGAACAAGCTGTTCTTTGCGGCGGCTTGGTTGAGCTGATTAAGGCGGGCTATGAAACACTCACGGAAGCAGGCTATGCGCCTGAAATGGCTTATTTTGAATGCTTGCATGAAGTGAAACTGATTGTGGATCTGATTTTTGAAGGTGGCATCGCCAACATGAATTATTCCATCTCGAATAATGCGGAGTACGGCGAGTATGTCGTTGGACACAAAGTGATTGGTAACGAATCACGCGCTGCCATGAAAGAAGCATTAAGGGCTATCCAGCAAGGCGAGTATGCCAAAAAGTTTATTCTCGAAGGGCGTACAAACTATCCGGAAATGACGGCACGTCGTCGGTTGACTGCTGAGCACCCGATTGAGGTTGTAGGTGAGCAATTGCGTGCCATGATGCCTTGGATCAAGAAAAATAAATTGGTTGATCAGTCTAAAAACTAGGTTTATTGGAAAGATAAGAAAAGAAAAAAGCACAGCCATGCTGTGCTTTTTTCTTCTGTGGTTTGGTGAATCTGATAAACATTTAATATATCGACTTCAGTCGACAACTCAACAACGCTTATGAATCATTACCCGCATCCCATTCTTGCTCGCGAAGGCTGGACTTTTATCTTCTTTGCGCTTGTTGCAGCAATAGCGAGTTTGTATTTTTTTGGTTGGACATGGAGTATTCCGGCCTGGATTTTTTTCGTGTTTTGCGTGCAATTTTTTCGAGATCCTGCGCGTCCGATTCCATCAGGGGAAAAAAGTGTTCTAGCGCCGGCGGATGGCCGCATTGTTGTCATTGAGCCAGCGCGCGATCCATGGCTTGATCGAGAGTGCGTCAAAGTCAGCATTTTTATGAATGTTTTTAACGTTCATTCGAATCGCAGTCCGGTTGATGGTGAAATTATGAATCGCTGGTACCACCCGGGTAAGTTCCTGAACGCCTCCCTGGATAAGGCTTCGCTTGAAAATGAACGCAATGCGTTACACCTTCGGACGCGTGACGGGGTTGATGTCACGTGCGTCCAGGTTGCGGGATTAATTGCAAGACGGATACTTTGTTATGTTGATATTGGAGAAAAAATGACCCGTGGTCAGCGTTACGGATTTATTCGCTTTGGTTCGCGCGTTGATCTTTATCTGCCTCCTGAAGCCCACATAAAAGTCGGCGTTGGTGAGACGGTGAAAGCCTCGTCAACTGTTCTTGCTGAGTTGCCATAACTTGTCTAAAAAATTGCTCTCGCAAAAAATATGAACGCATTACCGCCAACACCGCCCAGACGATCAGAAAAAATGCCGATGAGCCCTGATCTTCGACGACGGGGTATCTATTTGCTGCCTAATCTTTTAACGACTGCGGCTTTGTTTGCGGGCTTTTATGCCATTGTGCAAGCCATGAATGGTCGTTTTGAACACTCTGCCATAGCAATTTTTATTGCCATGGTTTTGGATGGGCTGGATGGGCGTGTTGCCCGGATGACGAACACCCAAAGTGCATTTGGGGCTGAATATGATTCACTTTCTGACATGGTTTCCTTTGGTGTTGCTCCAGCATTAGTAGTGTACGAGTGGTCATTAAAAGGCTTAGGCAAGCTGGGGTGGATTGCTGCTTTTATTTATTGCGTGGGCGCTGCATTACGTTTAGCCAGATTCAATACCAATCTGGGGACAACCGATAAGCGATATTTCCAAGGCCTGCCAAGCCCTGCGGCGGCGGCTTTAATTGCTGGTTTGGTTTGGGTATTGCTCGACCTTGAAGTTACGGGAGAAGATGCCCGCTGGTTTGCCTGTATTTTGACCATTTTCTCAGGTGTCACAATGGTCAGCAATATTCCGTATTGGTCTGGCAAGGAGATCAATCTTAAAAAAAGCGTGCCATTCATGATGGTTGCTGTGATTGCACTGGGTTTTGCCTTCGTATCCTTTTACCCTCCTGGAGTTTTGTTTGCATTATTTTTGAGTTATGCCGTGTCCGGTTATATTGTTTTTGCACTGCGTTGGAAAAATAAACAAAAGTAAAATATCAAACATATTGCAACAAAAGAATAAAGCATTTATAGTCAGACAATGGTTTTGACGATATTTTCTCGGTTTGAATTTTTTGCCCTGATTTCCGCCTTATTTGGCGCGCTTATCTTGCGTCGGCCGTTGCGCGCCAAGCCTTTGCCGCTACTGCGCAACGCGCATAAATAAACCATCCCCCATAATTCGGTTAATTTGAAGCAACTCCAAAATGGAGAGGCGTTGTTACGTGTGCCTATTTTGAGTTCCCAAAGGAGATCAGCATGTCTAAAGAACAATTGATTATTTTTGATACTACGTTACGTGATGGTGAGCAAAGCCCTGGTGCATCTATGACTAAGGATGAGAAGTTGAGAATTGCACGGCAGCTTGAGCGTATGCGTGTGAATGTTATTGAAGCTGGATTTCCTGCCGCTTCCAACGGAGATTTTGCGGCGGTTAAAGCGGTTGCTGAGGCAATTAAGGATTCAACCGTTGCTGCCCTTAGTCGCGCCTTTGATAAGGATATCTCGCGGGCTTTAGAGGCTATCAAGCCCGCAGCGTCGGGCCGTATCCACACATTTTTGGCGACAAGTCCCATCCATATGGAGAAGAAGTTGCGTATGTCGCCAGATGACGTGATTGCGGCCGCAAAAAGCGCCGTTCGTTTTGCACGTAACGGCATTGATGATGTGGAGTTTTCATGTGAAGACGCTGGTCGTTCTGAATTGGACTTTCTCTGTCGAGTAATTGAGGCAGTGATCAAAGAAGGTGCAACAACGATCAATATTCCTGACACTGTGGGCTATAACGTACCTGAGCAATTTGCTGAGCGCATAAAGCAATTACGTGCGCGTATTCCTAATTCGGATAAAGTTGTTTGGTCAGTCCATTGCCACAATGACCTTGGTTTGGCCGTCGCCAATAGCCTTGCTGCGGTCATGGCTGGTGCGCGCCAAGTTGAGTGCACGATCAATGGATTGGGTGAGCGTGCAGGAAACGCCTCTCTTGAAGAAATTGTTATGGCAGTTCGCACAAGGCAAGACATTTTCCCGTGTGAGACTCGCATTGATGCAACGCAAATTGTTCCGGCCTCTAAAATGGTTTCCAGCATTACCGGCTTTCCGGTTCAACCCAATAAAGCAATTGTTGGTGCCAATGCCTTTGCTCATGAATCAGGTATTCATCAAGATGGCGTATTAAAGCATCGCGAAACGTACGAAATTATGCGAGCTGAAGATGTTGGCTGGAATGCCAATAAACTTGTTTTGGGAAAGCTTTCGGGCCGAACCGCATTTCGGGCGCGCTTAAAAGAACTTGGCATTGAGGTAGAGAGCGAACAGGTATTGAATACAGCATTTATGCGATTTAAAGAACTCGCTGATAAGAAACATGAAATTTTCGATGAAGACCTACATGCATTGATGAGTGATGAGGCTGTTACGCCAGAGAATGAGCGCTATCGACTTGTTTCGTCCATGTTTCATTCTGAAACAGGTGAGGTGCCCTTGGCGCGGCTTATTATCTCAACAGAGGGTATTGAAAAAAAGGCTGAGGCTAGTGGTAGCGGCCCTGTTGACGCGACATTCAAGGCGATTGAAAGCATCGTCGCGAGCGGATCTGAACTCTTGTTGTACTCGGTAACTGCGATTACGACTGGGACGGATGCGCAAGGCGAAGTGACCGTCCGGCTTGCCAAAGATGGTCGAATCGTCAATGGGCAAGGCGCCGATACTGATATTGTTGTTGCTTCGGCAAAAGCCTACATCCACGCTTTGAATACGCTAAGTTCAAAGAAGGAGAAGCTTAATCCTCAGATTTAGCAAGCATGGATGGTGCGGTCATTCGTGCGTAAGCAACGCAGCTGACAAACAGTATCAGAGCCAAGACCACTTCAATTATGGCCAGTGTTTGGTTAGTGCTGGTTTCTGCTGTCGCACGAACAACCCCTTCGGTAAGGTAAGCGAGGGCGAGCATTGATGTCCATTGATGCGTGTAGCGTTTCCCATGCAGAATGCCAAAAAATGGGAAAAGGAGTGGAAGGGCCTTGATAAAAAGCGTGGAACCACCGGGATGAATAGGGGCTAACCAAAGCTCCCACGCTAAGCAAAGAAAGAGCAGGCCAGTTAGGCTAAAAATGGCCAGTCGATTTGACCACGTGGCGGCAGTCATGAGGCAAGCTTCTTTGCCGTTTCAGCCAGACGTCGGCCAAGGGCAATTGCCAATTGCCGCTCGTGATCAGTGCAAGCAACTAATGCCGCAGTGCCGCTGACATGGCTTGCCCCATAGGGAGTGCCGCCGCCAGTGGTGAGAGATAATGCAGATTCTGTGTAGGGAATGCCAACAAGAAGCATACCGTGGTGAAGTAGCGGAATCATCATTGATAGAAGAGTCGATTCTTGGCCGCCATGCTGTGAGGCGGACGATGTAAATACCGAGGCGGGTTTGCCGGCAAGTGCGCCTGTGAGCCATGCACTACTGGTTGAATCAAGGAAGTATTTCATGGGCGCGGCCATGTTACCAAACCTCGTCGGGCTGCCCAGTGCTAGACCTATGCATTCTTCAAGATCCTGCAGTTCGACATAAGGAGGTCCGTTTGCAGGGATCGTATCCTCAGTTACTTCGCAGACAGTGGAAACTTTTGGCACAGTACGTAAGCGTGCTGATACTCCGGGAACCTGTTCAATGCCCTGCACAATATGTCGCGCAAGTTCGAGAACTGAGCCATGATTGCTGTAATAAATAACCAGAATTTCTTTCATGCTTTTTAAGATGCCTTTATTTTTCATTATTTAAAATCGTTACCGTCGCTAGAATACAAAACATATGTGGCTGACTTTACCTTTTCGACTGCTTTTTCGCGTTGCACAACGTTTTCGCAGAGAGCAATGCACGCAAACCGCAGCTGCTTTATCTTTTGTCAGTCTGCTTGGGCTGGTTCCAATGATTGCAGTTGGCTTTGCGATTATTTCCATAATACCTGCCAGTGTGGGACTTGGTCATGCCATTGAGAGGTTTTTGCTTGCAAATCTTTTACCAGATAAAGCAGGTATTGTTATCGCCAAGTACGTGAGCCAGTTTGCAGGGCGAGTTGGCCGGGTAACTTTTTTTGGCACGCTTGCACTGGGTGTGACGGCAGTAATGCAAATGCTCACGATTGAGCATATTTTCAATCAGATATGGCACGTCAAAAAAGTCCGGCCAATTTTTCGACGCTTGGCTATGCATGGCCTTGCAATTACCATCGGGCCGCTGCTGTTAGGTGGGAGCCTTATTGTAGTGGCTTTGGTCGCCAGCCTATCTTTTGGCTTGATCAATGAGCCCCTTTGGGTGCATTTGTTTGTGACCCGCAGTTTATTGCCATTGGTGTTCATGGCGACATTATTCAGTTTGCTTTACTGGGCCGTTCCCAATAAGCCTGTATCGCCTGTACATGCGGTGGTTGGAGGAACTTTTGCAGCACTCGGCCTCATGGGTGTTCAAAAGCTATTTACGCTGTTTATTACCGGCCTTGTGTCTAATACTACAATCTACGGAGTGTTTTCTGCGATTCCTGTGTTTTTGGTATGGCTTTATACCTCATGGATTATTGTTTTAACGTCGGCGTTCATCGTAGCAGAGCTTCCTGGTCATTTACACAAGTAGGTAATCGGTTTGATCGAGAAGATTTTTTCTTGAGTAAAATAACTCGCTTCCACTGACAAATTACTTTTCCTCTGGTCTTTATGCAAAATTTCCTTTCTACCAAAGCCATTGACCCTCGTGATCGACTGATTGTCGCGTTAGATTTCTCAAGTGTCAGTGCGGCACGTGCTTTAGTAACCACATTGGGTGACGTGGTTAGTTTTTATAAAATTGGCTTGGAGCTTTTCATGGCAGAGGGCTATTTTGACTTTCTGAAGTGGCTCGTTTCACAGGAAAAAAAAGTATTTGTTGATCTTAAGTTTTTTGATGTTCCAGAGACTGTGCGTTCAGCTGTGCGCGCATTGGCTGGAAGTGGGGCAACCTTTGCAACGGTTCATGGCAACCAATCAATTATGGAAGCTGCCGTGAAAGACAAGGGCCCGCTTAAAATTCTTGCTGTAACTGCCTTGACGAGTCTTGATCGCGGAGATCTGGATGACTTGGGGTTTTCATGTGATGTTGAACGTTTAGTGTTGTCTCGGGCGCGCCGGGCCTTAGAGGCTGGCGTCGATGGAGTCGTATCTTCAGGCATGGAAGCAACGTCAATACGTGCTGAGCTTGGTGATAGATTACTTGTGGTCACGCCGGGTATTCGACCTGTTGAAAACAAATCGGTTGATGACCAAAAGCGAACTGTCGATGTCGCGCAAGCGTTTCGAAACGGTGCTGATTACATTGTTGTTGGCCGGCCTATTCGTCAGGCTAGCAATCCACGCTTGGCGGCAATTGAGATTCAGCAGACTATTCAGCATTTATTCAGTCGCTTCGGTGAATATCAGGCTAGGCCAAGTTCTTAAGAATGCGACAGGATATGGATGGAGTGATAAGGAAAGCACCTTGTTTTATCCTCTTGTTTGAATTATAATTTTTTTCTTTCCTGTACTTGAAGAGAACACTATGGTAGTTATTCGTTTAGCCCGAGGTGGTGCAAAGAACCGTCCGTTTTTCAATATGGTGGTTACTGATTCGCGCAATCGCCGCGATGGCCGCTTTATTGAACGCATTGGTTTTTACAACCCGATTGCTGCGGCAACAGAGCAAGGTTTAGTCATCAATGCTGAACGCTTGGCTTACTGGCAGCAGCATGGTGCCCAGCTTTCGTCTACTGCTGCGCGCCTAGTGAAGCAGTCTGGCGTGAAAAAAGCTGCCTGATACACCATGATTGTATTGGGGCGGATTATTGCCCCGTTTGGTGTTCGGGGTTGGTTGCGTATACATCCATTTGGTGACGATCCCTTGTCATGGGGAGCGATCTCGCATTGGTGGTTGTCCCTGAAGGCGGATGCTCCGCCTGAACAGTGGAAGGCTTATGTGCCGGAGGCTATTAAAGCACATGCTAATGGCTTGGTTGCCAAGCTTGCCGGTGTTGATGACCGCGATACGTCGGAGTCAATCGATGGCTGTTTTATTGGTGTGTTGCGTGATGAGTTACCGCCAGTTAAGCGCGGTGAATATTATTGGGATGATCTGACGGGCCTGAGTGTTGTCAACCTGCAGGGGCAATTGCTTGGCAGTGTGAAGTCTCTGCTGGAAACCGGTGCACACAAGGTTTTAGTTGTTGCATCCGAGGAAAACGAAAGATTGTTGCCGTTTGTTGAGCATGTAGTAAAGCGAGTTGATGTTCCCGGGAAAGTGATTCACGTTGATTGGGATGCTGACTGGTGATCTTGCGATTTGATGTCATAACCTTGTTTCCTGAAATGTTTTCGGCAATTACCGAATCAGGAATCACGCGGAGGGCGCTGACTCGCAAGCTATGGCAGTTAGAGTGCTGGAATCCTCGGCAGTGGGCGAATGATATTCATCGAACAATAGATGATCGTCCTTATGGCGGCGGGCCCGGCATGGTGATGATGGCAGGTCCATTGGAATGTGCAATTCAGGCGGCAAAAGTCGGCGCTGGTGATGCGGCGAAAGTGATTTATCTTTCTCCGCAGGGTGCGCCGATCAAACAGCAGCGAGTGATTGAGTTAGCAGCAGGCCCAGGTGCGATTCTTTTGTGTGGCCGTTATGAAGGGATTGATGAGCGGCTCATTGCACGGTGTGTTGATGAGGAATTATCGCTCGGCGATTTTGTTTTATCTGGTGGTGAAATTGCGGCAATGGCTTTGATGGATGCCTGTATTCGCTACTTGCCGGAAGCATTGAGTGATGAGTCGTCGGTAGTTGAGGACTCTTTTTCGTCAGGCTTGTTAGACTGGCCACATTACACGCGGCCAGAAGTGTACGAGGGATGTGAGGTTCCTGATGTTTTGTTATCAGGAAATCATGAAAAAATTCGCCTTTGGCGCCTGAAACAGGCGCTAGGGCGAACATGGCAGAGACGGCCGGATCTTTTGCGGGAACGGTTTTTGAGCCAAGAAGAGGCCAAATTGCTGGGAGAATTCCAGCGAAATGGTAAATAAAACTACATACCAGAGGCGACTCTGCTCTTTGTAAACGGTTGGCAGGCTAGATCTGCAGCCATAATTAAGTGAATGGAGTAATCAATGAATCTGATTGAACAGTTGGAAAAAGAAGAAATTGCGCGGTTGGCAAAAGTTATTCCTGATTTTGCTCCGGGCGATACGGTCATTGTTAATGTCAATGTATTTGAGGGTGATCGGAAGCGTACCCAGGCTTTTGAAGGCGTGGTTGTTGCCAAGCGTAACCGTGGCTTAAATTCAAATTTCATTGTACGTAAAATTTCTTCAGGCGAAGGCGTTGAGCGTACGTTTCAGACCTACTCCCCAGTGATTGCCAGCGTTGAGATCAAGCGCCGTGGCGATGTACGTCGTGCCAAGCTTTATTATTTGCGTGATCGCTCAGGGAAGTCTGCGCGTATTAAGGAAAAACTGACGAGAAAGACACGCGTTTAAAATTTTTTAAAGCGCCGTAGCTGATTCTGAGTTAATTATTTTATTGATTAGCTAAAAAGGGCCGCGCATCATTTGATGCGCGGCCCTTTTTATATTTTTACTCTTTGTGAAAAGAGGTGTTAGTCTGCACACGATGTGGGTTAGTGAGATTTTTTATCTCTCTCAATCATGGCATAAGCAGAATGGTTGTGAATTGATTCGAAGTTCTCGCTTTCAACGCTGTAAGCATCAATGCGCTGATCGGCATTCAATACGCTGGCTACGTCACGGACAAGGTCTTCAACAAACTTGGGGTTGTCATATGCGCGTTCGGTGACAAATTTTTCGTCAGGTCGTTTGAGTAGACCGTAAAGTTCGCAAGAGGCTTGGCTTTCAGCGATATTAATCAAATCCTCAATCCATACAAGGGTATTGGTTGTGGCCGTGATAGTCACATGCGAGCGCTGATTGTGTGCGCCACGCTCTGAAATTTTCTTGGAGCAAGGACATAAGCTGGTAACCGGTACCAACACCTTGATGGTTTGTCGGTACTCGCCGTTGGAGAGAATTTCACCGATAAACGTTACGTCATAGTCCATAAGGCTTTTGACGCCAGAAACAGGAGCTGTTTTGTTAATGAAGTAAGGGAAGCGCATTTCAAGATAACCGATTTGAGCTTCTAAACGGATTACCATTTCACGCAACATGGTTTCAAAACTTTCAACCGAAATTTCATCTTCGTGCGAGTTGAGAATTTCAACGAAACGCGACATATGCGTACCCTTGAAGTTATGGGGTAGTCCTACGTACATATTGAAGTCAGCGATCGTGTGTCTTATGCCGCCACTTTTATCAAGAATTTTGAATGGGTGACGAATTGATTTAATACCAACACGATTGATTGGTAAATGGCGCAAATCTTCGCTTGCCTGTACGTCAGGTATGACAGCCGTATCTTGAGCAGGCATAGGTATCCTAGAGTTCATAATTTGTTAGCGTCTAACATAAAAAATGTGTAATGCACTGTATATTTTCCGACAAAATTAGTCAACTATTGGCGGTGAGCTTTTTATACGCCTCGCTGACAATACCTGCAGGATCGAGCCCGACATCAGCTAATAGCGTGGCACTATCCCCTTGATCGATGAAATGATCCGGTAATCCGAGCCGTAAAAGAGGCGCCCTGTTTCCTGACTCTTCAAGGGCGCGGGCTACTTCAGCCCCGGCACCACCGATAATGGTATTTTCTTCAATCGATATTAATAGCTCGTGACTTAGGGCCAGTGTAGCGATAAGTTCATGGTCAATAGGTTTCACAAATCGCATGTTGACTACTGTTGCATCAAGTAACTCACCCGCAGCTAGAGCTGACGTTAACATGGAGCCAAATGCCAATAAAGCTATGCGCTTGCCTTGGCGCTTTACTTCGCCTTTACCTATGGCGAGCGTTGATAAATCAGACTGTACCGTTATTCCGGATCCACTCCCACGCGGATATCGAATGGCTACTGGGCCATCAGCAGCAAAGGCAGTAGAGAGCATTTTGCGACATTCATCTTCATCACTCGGCGTCATTACCACCATGTTAGGGATACAGGTAAGGTAAGAAAGGTCAAAAGCTCCATTATGTGTTGCGCCATCCGCTCCTACAAGGCCGCCACGATCAATCGCAAATACAACAGGTAAATTTTGCAAGGCAATATCGTGGATGAGCTGGTCATAGGCCCGCTGTAAAAACGTCGAGTAAATTGCAACGACTGGTTTCATACCTTCGCATGCCAATCCGGCAGCAAATGTCAGTGCATGTTGCTCAGCAATTCCTACATCAAAGTAGCGATCAGGAAAAGATTGTGAAAAGCGTAACAAGCCTGAGCCTTCACGCATGGCTGGGGTGATGCCGATGAGGCGTGAGTCGCTAGCAGCTTGATCGCATAACCAGTCGCTAAATACCTGTGTGTAGGTTAGCTTGCTGCTGCTTTTTGCGGGCTTGATTCCGCAGGTGGTATCGAATTTACTGACTCCGTGATATAGCACTGGATCAGTTTCTGCAAGTTTATAGCCTTGCCCTTTTTTAGTGATCACATGTAGAAACTGAGGTCCTTGGAGCCGACGTAAATTCTGTAGAGTGGGAATCAATGCATCTAGATCATGACCGTCGATGGGGCCGATGTAGTTAAAGCCTAACTCTTCGAATAAAGTGCCTGGCGAAATCATTCCTTTGACATGCTCTTCAACTCGGCTAGCAAACTCACGCATACTAGGCACAGCCGATAGTACTTTTCCACCTGCTCGACGCGCCGCATTGAAGGTTCTACCAGAGAGTAATCGGGCCAAGTATTTGTTCAGCGCTCCTACAGGTGGTGAGATGGACATGTCATTGTCGTTCAGTATGACGAGTAAGTTCGCATCAAGCGTACCGCCATTATTTAGAGCCTCGAATGCCTGGCCGGCAGACATGGCACCATCCCCAATGATGGCAGCAACCTGGCGATCTTCCCCTTTATTGCGTGCCGCGACAGCCATACCAAGCGCAGCAGAGATGGATGTTGAAGAATGACCGACTCCGAAGGAATCGTAAATGCTTTCTGTCCGTTTAGGGAAGCCGGACATTCCCTTATGCATACGCAAGCTCGCCATGCCTTCTTTTCGGCCAGTAAGCACTTTATGGGCGTATGTTTGATGTCCCACATCCCAGACTAGTCTGTCTTCTGGTGTATTGAAGACATAGTGGAGTGCGATCGTTAGTTCGATGGTGCCAAGATTGGAAGATAAGTGACCGCCTGTTTTTGCGACAGACTCAATTAAAAATTGACGTAATTCATCGGCTAGCTGCGGTAGTTGATGTGGTGAAAGTAATCGAAGGTCCGTGGGGGACTGAATCGTATCAAGCAAAGGTGTCATTAGAAATTTCGCTTTGCGATGAAGTCGGTTAATTCATGCAGGCGTAATGCGCGATCTCCGAATGAAGATAGCGCGGCATGCGATTCATGTAACAGGTTTACGGCAAGCTCTTTGGCTTGGGGTTTTCCCAATAAGCTGACATAGGTAGATTTATTTTGCGCTGCATCCTTACCTGCAGTTTTCCCAAGCGTGGCAGTATCACTTTCTGCATCAAGAATATCGTCGACAATTTGAAACAACAAGCCGAGCCGTGTGGAAAAGTGGCTAAGGTGGTCTAATTCGCTTGATGTTGCTTTACCGCAATGTGCTCCAAGAAGAACAGCTGCACGAATCAATGCCCCCGTTTTGTGAATGTGCATCAATTCAAGTTCCGCAATAGTTAGCTGTTGACTCGTCGCGGCAACGTCAAGGGCTTGACCGCCAGCCATTCCGCGTGATCCCGATGCAGTGGCCAGAAGGTTAAGCATATCAATCTGATGTGATAAATCGACATCTAGTGAGTGGGAAGACAGTACGTGAAATGCAAGCGCTTGAAGCGCATCACCAGCAAGCAGGGCAGTTACTTCATCAAACTCAATATGGCATGTTGGTTTGCCACGTCGGAGCACGTCATTGTCCATACAGGGTAAGTCATCGTGTATGAGTGAATACGCATGAATGAATTCAGTGGCAATCGCTGCCATATCTAAAGAATGTGATGTTGCTTTAAAAAGATCGCCT
Source organism: Rugosibacter sp. (assembly GCA_030645365.1). Classification (GTDB taxonomy): domain Bacteria; phylum Pseudomonadota; class Gammaproteobacteria; order Burkholderiales; family Rhodocyclaceae; genus Rugosibacter. Next base: position 6,085 of record JAUSMB010000017.1, on the reverse strand, counting down.
GCAGCATGGCAAAGCAATGGCCTGACCCGTTTTCCCCCACCAAGTACGGCATAGCGCATTGCGTCGTGCAAGCGAGTGGGTGAAATGTGTGATGGGGGTAGGGCTAACTCGAGCGCAACCTCTGTCCTTTGCTGAATGCTAGCGGCCCAGCCGAGAAAATTCATGGTTATTTATTTGTCTTCCAGGTCACTAAAAGTGTCTGGTTTGAATGGGCGCAGAGTGTTGTTTTCAAGGATGCGTATTTGTTGCTCGGCTACATTGAGGGTCTCTTGGCACTGGCGAAGCAAAATCATTCCACGTTTGTAGGCTTCTAATGTTTCTTGAAGAGGCATCTGACCAATTTCCATGGCGCTAATGATGCTTTCCAATTCGGTGAGACCATCTTCAAAGGATTGTGATTCTATCAGGGTAGAGGAGTTTTTCGTGGTGGTTTTCATGGTGAGGGTGCCGTGTTATTCAAAGACAATAGTCGATAACAAGAAAAGGTTATAAAAATAGCTTAGGGGCGGCTTTCGGTCAAATTCGTTACGCGCTACAATACGATAGTCGGCGTTGAGCCGGTTCTCCTTATTAAATTACTTCGACCTACCTTAATTGTTTCCAGTTTCCCCGTAAACTTTTTTTGGTGGTTGGAAACCATGTCTGACACTCTTCCATATTCTCTTTTGTCACCTAGTGCTTCACAATTGCCAGTGGAATGGTATTTTGATGAAAAACTTTTCGAATTGGAACAAAAAGTAATTTTTGAGGCAGGGGCGAATTACGTTGGCCATGAATTGATGGTACCAAACGTGAATGACTATCGCTCACAAGAATGGAATGACCACGGACGGATGATCATTCAGCAGCCCGATGGTCTGTATGAAATGTCAAATGTTTGTCGTCACCGGCAAGCTATTATGCTGGAAGGCTCAGGAAATACAAAAAATATTGTTTGCCCTATTCATCGGTGGACTTACGATTGCGGTGGTACGTTAGTCGGTGCGCCGCATTTTGTCAGTAACCCGGCATTGAGCTTGAAGAAACAAAAGCTTGAAAATTGGCAAGGCTTGTTATTCAAGGGCCCACGCTCTGCCGATGTGGATTTAGCAAGTATGCGCTTTAAAAACATGTTTGATTTTAAGGGCTACAGGCTAGATCGTGTTGAGTTGCATGAATGCAACTACAACTGGAAGACGTTTATTGAGGTCTACCTAGAGGATTATCATGTCACCCCTTATCATCCCGGGCTAGGGGGCTTCGTAACGTGTGATGATCTTAGCTGGCAATTTGCTGATTGGTATTCAGTACAGCAAGTGGGCATCCAATCACTTGCAAAGCCGGGTTCAGCAATTTATCACCGGTGGCATAAAGTCGTTCTTGACTACCATAACGGTGAGCTACCAAAAAGTGGTGCAATTTGGTTAACTTACTACCCTAATATAATGGTGGAGTGGTACCCGCAAGTACTCGTTGTTTCCAGGTTAATCCCACAGGACGTGAATAAAACGCTTAATGTCGTTGAATTTTATTATCCTGAGGACATTGCGCTCTTTGAACCAGAATTCATTCAAGCTGAGCAAGCAGCCTATATGGAAACAGCGCTAGAAGATGATGATATCGCCATGCGTATGGATCGAGGTCGATATGCCTTGATGAAGCAAGGTCAAAGCGAGACGGGCCCTTATCAATCGCCAATGGAAGATGGAATGCAACATTTTCACGAGTATTACAGACGACTCATGAGTGGTTATCTGAACAATGGTGGCTAATTTGCTCGGGTAGAATGCTAAGAAATATCCACCCCCTATAAATTTCTATCAAGGAATCATTTGCATGTATTTTGGAATTATCGAGTTGCCTTGGTGGGGATATTTTGTTTTAACCTTGGGGCTGACCCATATTAGTATTGCTGGTGTCACGATATATCTTCATCGACACCAAGCGCACCGTGCTCTGGATTTATCGCCGCTACCCAGCCATTTTTTTCGATTTTGGCTTTGGCTAACAACAGGTATGGTCACCAAAGAGTGGGCTGCAATTCATCGGAAACATCATGCAAAATGTGAGACAGCCGAGGATCCGCACAGCCCGCAGATTTTGGGTATTCAGCCGGTGTTATGGACAGGAGTCTTCTTCTATGTAAAAGAATCCCGCAATGCTGAAACCATGGCACATTATGGGCACGGGACGCCTGATGACTGGCTTGAGCGGGTGATCTATACCCCACTAAATAAGCTAGGCGTGTTTATCATGCTGGGGATTAATCTTGTTTTGTTTGGTCCATGGATAGGAAGTTTGATTTGGGTTACGCAGATGATCTGGATCCCCTTTTGGGCTGCTGGAGTGATTAATGGGATAGGCCACTATTGGGGATATCGAAACTTTGCTTGTTCTGATGCATCGACGAATATTTTTCCTCTTGGCATTCTGATTGGCGGGGAAGAGTTGCACAATAACCATCATACGTTTGCTTCTTCGGCAAAGCTTTCCAACAAGTGGTATGAATTTGATATTGGTTGGTTTTATATCCGATTGCTTGAGATTTTTGGTCTAGCAAAAGTTAAAAAAATTGCTCCAACACCTCGCTTTCACCTGGCAAGGCCGACCATTGATCTTGATCTTTTACAGGCAGTGATTACCCACCGGTATGACGTATTGGCAAAATATGTGAAGAGCTTGCATCATTTGGCATCTGAGGAATTTGCGCAACTGAGCATTGACGCCAAAGAGGGGCGTTTGATGAAGCACTTGCTGGGTAAAGAAGAAAGTAGCCTCCCCATTGCGCAGCATGCGAGATTGGCCGCCTTGCTAAGGCAGAGTGAGCGTCTGGCGCGGGTCTATGCTATGCGAAAAGATCTTGAAGCTTTGTGGGGGCGATCAACCGCTACACATGATCAGCTAGTTAAGCAGCTAGAGGATTGGATTACAAGTGCTGAGCAAAGTGGTATTAGGCAAATGGAAGAGTTTTCTTCAAGGCTAAGAACCTACGCGGTATAGCGAGAGAAAATTTCCGATAAAAAAAGCCCGCTTTTAGCGGGCTTTTTTTATCGCTCAAGAATAAATTTATGAGACTTATTTAAGCTTTACTTCTTTGTAAGCCACGTGCTTGCGCACCTTTGGATCATACTTAATGAACTCTAGCTTTCCTGGAGTTGTTTTTTTGTTTTTTGAGGTCGTGTAAAAATGACCTGTGCCTGCTGTTGATTCCAATTTGATTTTTTCGCGTCCGCCTTTGGCCATGATTTTTCTCCTGATTAGGCGCGTTCGCCACGTTCACGTAACTCGGCGAGAATCACGTCGATGCCTTTTTTATCAATCGTACGCAAACCTGCGTTTGAAACACGCAAGCTGACAAAACGATTTTCAGCTTCAACCCAAAATCGACGATTATGTAGATTGGGTAGAAAGCGGCGTTTGGTTTTATTGTTAGCGTGGGAAACGTTATTTCCCACCATTGGGGCTTTGCCCGTCACTTGGCATACGCGCGACATGTTTAGTGCTCCTGAATGCTGATTCTACAAAGCTGGTCAGTATACCAAATAATGCGCTAGATGCCCACTCATTTTCAGATTAATCCATGCTCGGCAAAGGAGAGCGGTGTGGTGCCTGATGCGACGACGAAATGGTCAAGTACTTTAACCTCAATTAAAGCGAGTGCCTGCTTTAGCGTAGAAGTGAGTGCTATATCGGCCGACGACGGCTCAGTGACGCCGGAGGGATGGTTGTGCGCCAAGATGACGGCACCTGCATTATTGGCAAGGGCACGTTTCACCACTTCACGAGGATATACGCTGGTCTGGGTTAATGTGCCACGAAAAAGTTCTTCAGTGGAAATGAGACGATTTTGTGCGTCAAGCCAAAGGGCGACAAATACCTCGTGTTGTAACCCTCCCAAGGATAAGCGCAACCAGTCACGCACAGCTTGAGGCGATGTGAGTGCATCGCGCGCCTTGAGCGGATTGATGAGGGAGCGGCGAGCTAATTCAAGTGCGGCACTGAGTTGGGCGGCCTTTGCCGGGCCAATGCCAGGCAGCTTGGCGAGACTCGCAGTACTTGCTGCGGCTAACTCGGCTAGCTCGCCATTGAATTGGGCTAATAAATCACGGGCTAGATCGACAGCACTTTTCCCGCGGATACCCACGCGCAAAAATATAGCGAGAAGTTCGGCATCAGAAAGCGCTGACGCACCTTTTGCCAATAATCGTTCGCGCGGACGTTCGGCAACGGGCCAATCACGTATGGCCATGGTTTACAATCCTTTATCAACCTCTAATTATGAATTGTAATGCCATGGATGCTTTTGCGGGTAAGCGTATCGTGTTGGGAGTCACCGGAGGAATTGCAGCCTACAAGGCAGCTGAGCTTGCACGGCTATTGGTTAAGGCTGGCGCCACCGTTGATGTCGTACTCACGCAGGCAGGCAGTGAATTTGTTGGGGCCGTGACATTTCAATCACTGACAGGACGTCCTGTGTGGCAGTCATTATGGGACGACCGCATGAGTAATGGCATGGCGCATATTGAGCTGACGCGGGGCGCTGCTGCGGTGCTGATAGCTCCGGCAACGGCCAACGTTCTGGCTAAATTGGCGCATGGTGTTTGTGACGATTTGCTGTCTACCCTATGCTTGGCGCGCGATTGCCCTTTGCTTGTTGCTCCCGCAATGAATCGACAAATGTGGGAGAACCCGGCCACGCAACGGAATATGCTCTTGTTAAGTCACGATGGCGTAAAAATCCTTGGTCCCGCCAGTGGGGAACAAGCCTGCGGCGAAGTAGGGGACGGTCGCATGCTTGAGGCGGAGGCAATTTTTGATGAGCTTTACGCGTTTTTGCAGCCTAAGCCACTCGCAGGTAAGCGCGTTTTATTAACGGCGGGGCCGACATTTGAGCCGATTGATCCCGTGCGCGGATTGACGAATTCGAGTTCCGGAAAAATGGGATTCGCGCTTGCACAAGCGTGTGTTGAGGCAGGGGCAGAAGTGACGATGGTTGCTGGCCCCGTGATGCTTCCTACGCCACATAACGTAATGAGAATAGATGTGCAGACAAGTGCCCAGATGCGAGAGGCTGTATTACAAAATTTACCGGGTCAGGATGTGTTTATTGGTGTTGCTGCTGTGGCGGATTATCGGCCAAAGAGTGTGTCAGCAGAGAAAATCAAGAAAAATGGAAAGTCGCTGACCTTGCTGCTTGAGGCGACCGACGATATTCTTGGGGAAGTCGCTACACGCCTCGACGCACCGCTGTGCGTTGGTTTTGCTGCGGAAAGTCAGCATCTGGAAACTTATGCGGAATCCAAGCGGAAGGCAAAAAAACTTGCGCTTGTTGTAGGAAACCTGGTGCAAGACGGACTGGGTGGAGAGACTAATCGAGTCACTCTGTTTGACGCAACGGGTGCTTATCCACTCCCCCCCGCGACAAAAATAATCGTGGCGCGTGGCATAGTTGCGCATCTGGCTTCTTTGATGGAGAAATGTGATGGGAAATCCTATGCGAACCATTGATTTGAAGCTGCTGGACGCGCGGCTGAAAGAGGCTTCCGGCCACTACGCTCCGCACTATGCAACGCCGGGCTCAGCGGGAATTGATTTGCGTGCCTGTATTGATGCAGCCATGAAAATTCATCCTGGAGAGACTATTCTGATTCCAACAGGCATTGCAATACATATCGCTGATCCGGCACTGGCTGCCATGATTCTGCCCCGTTCAGGCCTGGGGCATAAGCACGGTATTGTGCTAGGAAATCTTGTAGGCCTGATTGACTCTGACTATCAGGGGGAGTTATTTGTTTCAACCTGGAATCGCGGTCATGAAACCTTCACGATTAATCCACTTGACCGCCTGGCGCAGTTGGTGATTGTGCCTGTGGTGCAAGTGAGCTTTAATATTGTGGATGAGTTTGTGACCAGCGAACGCGGAGCGGGTGGCTTTGGTAGTACTGGCAAGGCGTAAAAAGCCCTATAAATTGTTACTCGCCGTATCACCAGCGCCGACTTTTTGAAATCAGCGCTGGCTTTTAGCTTAAGCCATGGCCTCATACAACGGTAAGGTGAGGAACTCAGGGTAGTTATCCGCCAGCGACATTTCCTCGAAAATTTTTGC
>JAUSMB010000049.1 GCA_030645365.1 Rugosibacter sp. | reverse complement strand
CCCCCACGACGGGGTACGTTCCGATACATTACTCACCCGTTCGCCACTCGCCACCAGGGTTGCCCCCGTGCTGCCGTTCGACTTGCATGTGTAAAGCATTCCGCCAGCGTTCAATCTGAGCCAGGATCAAACTCTTCAGTTTAATCTTGCTTGTTGTCTTACATTTGTCGCACTCAAACGAATCTTCGAGAATCAGCGTTGCATTTGATTGCAACTGATTCTTTGTTTCTTCGTGTAAGCACTTGCTTTATTACTTTTAGCTTAAAGCAGTAGCAAATCTTATAAACCTTGCCTGTAACAGCTCAGCCTATAAAAACATGATCCCACTTTCTTTACAGAAAGTGCGACCTGCCGCCAGACCTTCGATTTAGCCTGACCGCTTGCTACCACCACCAGCTCAGCAAGCACCTACACCTATCGGTTGTTTGGTTTTTAAAGATCCTTGCCTATCCCGTTGCGAACTCTTGTCACATCAGGTCTTGCAGGCTTCTCTACATGCAGCAGAGAGGCGAGATTATAGGTGCACTTTTGATCCTTGTAAAGCGTTTTTGAACTTTTCTTTAACGATTTATTTTTTATCTAAATAACCCACAGATTTTAAACAAGAGTTACTTTCACAAACTTTCGCTTACCCACCTGCAGCACGACTGTTTGACCTGGAGTTAGTACTAGGGCTTTGTCATTAACCTTCTCGCCATTAAGCCTTACTCCACCGCCATCAACCATTCGAAGTGCCTCAGACGTGCTCTGTGTAAGACCCGCACCTTTAAGCACTTGCGCTATAGGTCCGCTCGCAATACTAACTTCCAGCATATTGTCTGGCAACTCACCTTTTTGAAAGCGGGCCTCGAAATCATCCAAAGCTTTTTCTGCATCCTTGGCTGAATGAAACCGGGTTACGATTTCCTGTGCAAGAGCGACTTTGGCATCGCGCGGATTTCGCCCATCATCGATCTCTCTTTTTAATCGAGCAATCGCTTCACTTCCCGTAAATGAAAGTAGGGTAAAGTACCTCCACATCAAGGCATCTGATATCGACATGAGTTTGCCAAATATTTCTTGCGGAGACTCAGTGATACCTATGTAGTTATTTAGTGACTTGGACATTTTACTTACGCCGTCCAAACCCTCTAATAAGGGCATCATCAAAACACACTGGGGAGATTGCCCATAGTGCCGTTGAAGCTCACGGCCTACCAGTAAATTAAATTTCTGATCTGCCCCACCAAGCTCTACATCAGCATGCATTGCAACGGAGTCATAGCCCTGGCAGAGCGGATAGAGAAATTCGTGGACGGCGATAGGCTGCCCAATAGCATATCGCTTTGAAAAATCATCACGCTCCAGCATGCGAGCGACTGTATGCCTTGAGGCCAAATGAATAATTCCGCTTGCGCCGAGAGAGTCAAACCATTTTGAGTTAAAGCAAACTTCAGTTTTCTCAGGATCCAGTATTTTGAACACCTGTTCACGATAAGTTTGTGCATTGACTAAGATTTGGTCGCGAGTTAACGGAGGGCGCGTGGCATTTTTTCCTGTTGGATCACCAATCATGCCGGTAAAGTCTCCAATGAGAAACATCACGTGATGGCCCATTTCTTGAAAATGGCGCAACTTGTTGATTAGCACCGTATGTCCCAGATGAAGATCTGCGGCTGTCGGATCAAAGCCAGCCTTGATCCGCAAAGGGCGGCTACCTTTGAGCTTCTCTACAAGCTCAGACTCAATCAATAGCTCATGAGCACCACGTTTGATGTACGCAAGTTGGGTTTCAATATCAATCATGAAATAGGCTTAATAGGCGAATTGGAAAGCTACTTTTAATAAAGTGGTAAGATTGCTTTTTGCTACAACTATTTCATTTAACAGTGCAAAAAATAGATCTTGAAATTCTATCGCAACTTACCCTTGGCTTAATCACTCGTGTTCGACTGCCTATCGCTGCTGTCGGTGGTTTGGTTTGTTTGTTTAGTGTGGCTTTCGCTTTTGCGGCAATCAGCCTCCCTTCATCAAGCAATTTCAGCCAACAAAAGACGATTGAAAATCTCGCCCCTGTATTAACTTCTTTGGGTTTGCCAAAAAATCATCTGCTTTATGAAACTCGAATTCAGCGGGGTGATACGCTAAATTCCATACTGCAGCGCTTAATGGTTCATGATGCTTTGGCCTTGAGCTTCCTGCATACCAATCAGTCGGCCCTACTTATTGCAAAACAGTTGGACTCTCGCAAAAGTGTAGTAGCGAGCATTTCAGCTTTGGGCGATCTACAATCGCTAGCATTTCCCTTGGCTTCTGAACATGATCTATTTCTTGTTATTGAGCGCCAAGATAATCGCTTTATTGCCAATAGAAAATCATTGCCGTTAGAAAAACAGATTGTGACGAAAGCAGCTGAAATCAGTTACTCGCTTTTTGGCGCCAGCGATGCAATGGAAATTCCTGAAAAAATCACACTTCAGCTAACCGAGATATTCAGTAACGATATCGATTTTCAGCGTGGCCTACACAAAGGAGATCGATTTTCAGTCGTTTATGAGGTATTCACATACCTGGGCCGCCCTGTTAAAACCGGACGAATTCTAGCTGCCGAGTTTCTAAATAATAGAGAAGTTTATCGAGCCGCCTGGTTTTCATCTTTGACAGATGAGGATCATGGCGATTACTACACTGCAGAGGGAAACAGTCTCCATAAAGGTTTTTTGCGCTCACCCCTGAAGTTCTCTCGAATTACCTCTGGATTTACAGAGTCACGTTTTCATCCTGTCTTAAATAAATGGAGGGCCCACACAGGAGTTGATTATGGCGCTCCGGTAGGAACGCCGGTCAAAAGTACAGCGGAGGGCATCATTGATTTTGTAGGGCGCAAAGGAAGCTATGGCAATACCATTATTGTTCGCCACAAAGATAGTTATACAACGCTCTATGGGCATCTTTCAGCTTTTGCTTCAGGAATGCGCCAAGGTCGCCAAGTAAATCAAGGTGATGTCATCGCGTACGTTGGCGCTACCGGATTAGCAAGTGGCCCTCATCTGCACTACGAGCTCCGCATTAATGGCATTTATAAAGATCCCTTAGAAGTCGCTCTTCCCAACGCGCAACCGTTAAGTGCAATACAAAAAGCCAACTTTAAAAAATCAACTGCCGACTATTTTTTCAGTATGAACATGCTTCAAAAATTTAATCTTGCGCAGTCTGAATGAAAAATCTCAAATTGAGCAGCCTTTTATTGGGCTGATGTCGGGCACGAGCCTTGATGGCGTCGATGCCGTACTGGTTGACTTTTCTTCTAGCCAACCAAAAACACTCGCCACAGCCTGGCTACCCTATTCCGCCGCTTTGCGCGACCAAGCATTGCTACTTCAGTCAGCTGGCAATAATGAGCTGCATGTAGCAGCGCTATTGGCTAACGATTTAGCGCGGCTTTATGCACAAGCGGTTGAATGTGTACTCGCAAAGACAAATATAACTGCCGGTCAAGTAATCGCTATTGGCTGTCACGGCCAAACCGTTAGGCATCAACCCAGCGCCGGGTATAGCTTACAGATCAATAATCCTGCCCTACTCGCCGAATTAACTAAAATTACTGTTGTCGCTGACTTTCGTAGCCGCGATATCGCCGCTGGGGGGCAGGGTGCCCCGTTAGTACCCGCTTTTCATGCCGAAGTTTTTAGTTCACCTACTCAACATCGCTTGATTTTAAACATCGGTGGATTTGCTAATCTGACAGATCTCAACCCTGCAAGTCCAGTTCGAGGCTTTGACTGCGGGCCTGGCAATATATTGATGGATGCATGGATTGATACCATACAGGGTGTTCAATACGACAAAGGGGGCCAGTGGGCGAGTGAGGGAGTAATTTCCATGGCCCTTCTTGAGAAATTGATGTCAGATCAGTTTTTTCATGCATCACCACCCAAAAGCTGTGGGCGAGATGGCTTTAATATGTCTTGGCTTTCTCAGTTCCTGAGCGGAAATGAACGTCCAGAGAATATCCAAGCTACTTTAGCGGAACTCACAGCCCTTACATCGGCACAAGCTATTCGCCGATGGTGCGGCCTTCCGGACGAAATTTTCGTCTGTGGTGGCGGGGTTCATAACACGATGCTGATGTCCCGCCTACAGCACCATCTCCCGAGTTGCCGTATCACCAGCACCGACTTTCTGGGGCAACCAGCTGATTGGGTCGAAGCGGTCGCCTTCGCTTGGCTAGCATGGCGTACTACTACAGGATGCCCAGGAAACTTACCCACTGTTACCGGGGCCAGTGGGTCCCGCATTCTCGGTGCGATCTACCCCGCCTAAGCTTCAATTCAGCTAGGCTCGCCATGCACTTATTGGGCAGATAGGCTATCTGCCCAATAAGTCAACTAAAACTAAAGCGAGAATGAAGATCCGCAACCACATGTACTCGTTGCATTGGGATTTTTGATCACAAACTGCGAACCCTCCAAGCCTTCGCTGTAATCAATTTCAGCACCCACTAAATATTGATAACTCATCGGATCAATAAGAAGTGTCACGCCATCTTTATTCAACGCGGTATCGTCGTCATTAACAACTTCATCGAAGGTAAAACCGTATTGAAACCCTGAGCAACCGCCGCCAGAGACAAAAACACGCAGCTTCAACTCGGGATTGCCTTCCTCATTAATCAACTCTTTGACTTTTTTCGCCGCATTATCCGTAAAGTTAAATGGCGCGGGCATTTCTGTCACTGCATTCATGGTGTTCTCCTATAAAACATACGCCCAGAATAGCATATGCGTGCATAGTTAATAATTTCAAGTCACACTATTTTGCCACTGAAGCCAATTTTAATTCAACCGCCTTGCCAATCGACATCTGATGAATCAGGCAGCCTTGAACAATAGCGCCAAGATGAATTTCAATCATCCTATAATCAGCCTTACCCATGATCCGCACTTTTGGTTGAATCCCCACAGAAGCAATAACGTTCACTGACCCAATGGTAGTTTCCTTTCGTCACTCACCGAAAAACGACCACCTATCCTTTAACATGTCCTTACTCACTGATAGCTGGTGTTGCGTAAACACTTCCCTCAAATGCTCCAACTATCCGTAGCTCATCTATAAACCAATGGGGCTCATAATAGTTTGTCTACATCAATACGCCATCGCGCCATCGCAACGATCAAGACATTTATTGCTACTTGATGGGCCTTACTCCCACACTAAATACGTGAGTACTCCTCTTCGTCTCCTTACGGCAATACGGGAATATGTGATAGACCTGCACATTCATCAAATCCAAACATGATATTCATATTTTGTACTGCTTGGCCTGCAGCGCCCTTGACTAGGTTATCAATGACCGAAAGTACAACGAGCACATTGCCTCCTTGTGGGCGATGAATTGCAATTCGACAAATATTCGCTGCACGTACAGATCGTGTTTCCGGATGCGAGTTTGGTGGCAACACATCAACGAAAGGTTCCCCAGCGTAACGGTCTTCAAATAACTGCTGAAAATCAACTTCCCGGGTAATTCGCGCATAAAGTGTTGCATGGATCCCTCGAATCATAGGCGTTAGGTGGGGGACAAAAGTGAGCCCAATAGCCGCACCGGGTGACCCAGATGCCGCACGCGCAAGACCTTGCTGAATTTCAGGCAAATGACGGTGTCCAGAAACACCATAAGCTTTAAAGTTATCTGCTGCCTCAGAAAATAGCGACGAAGTTTCAGCCTTTCGGCCGGCACCAGAAACACCCGATTTGGCATCAGCAATCAGGGAGGTCAACTCGACACATCCCGACTCAACTAAAGGTAAAAATCCTAGCTGTGTTGCCGTTGGGTAGCAACCAGGATTTGCAACCAGTCTAGCTTGCCGAATAGCCGATCGATTCACCTCAGGCAGCCCGTAAACTGCCTCTGCAACCAAATCAGGGCTAGCGTGTTTCATGCCATACCACTTCTCCCAATCGGCAATATTTTGAATGCGAAAATCCGCTGCCAGATCAATTACCCTGACACCCGCGTCAAGTAATTGTACGGCCTGCTGCATGGCAATCCCATTGGGTGTGGCAAAGAAAACAATGTCACAATCTACAAGTGACGCCTCTTTCGGGTCACTAAATTTCAGATCAACTGAGCCACGCAGGCTAGGGAACATCTCGGCTACAGGAGTACCCACCTCACTTCGCGAAGTAATTGCCAATAACTCAACTTCTGGGTGCTGCGCAAGCAGACGCAAAAGCTCAACCCCGGTGTAACCTGTACCACCAACAATACCTACCTTGATCATACTTGGCCCCAAAAATTCATAAAAGAAGGATGGTAACTCGTAAGCAAATTAGCCGTTGGAAATAAAAAAGCCGCCCGAAGGCGGCTTTTCCCATCTCAAGAAGCTTAACGCTTCGAGAACTGCTTACGGCGGCGCGCCTTGCGGAAACCAACTTTTTTCCGCTCAACTTCGCGTGCATCACGGGTAACAAAACCAGCATTAGACAACGCGGGCTTAAGGGTTGCGTCATATTCAATCAAAGCACGCGTAATACCATGCCGTACCGCACCTGCTTGACCAGACTCACCACCACCGGTGACATTCACTAGAATGTCGAAAGTTGTCGCATGCTGTGTCAGCTCGAGTGGCTGGCGAACAACCATGCGGCCTGTTTCACGCGAAAAAAACACATCGACTGGTTTGTCATTTACGACAAACTTACCACTTCCAGCACGGAGGAAAACGCGCGCAATGGCTGTCTTTCGACGACCAGTACCATAATATTGAGTGACTGCCATAGGGACTCCTTGATTTTCCAGAGCTTAAATAATATCAAGCGACTTAGGTTGTTGCGCGGTATGCGGATGCTCTGCCCCTGCATAACATTTCATTTTCTTCAGCATAGCATAGCCCAACGGGCCTTTGGGTAGCATGCCCTTGACCGCTTTTTCAAGCACACGGTCAGGAAAACGCTGTTGCAGCTTGTTGAAGTTTGTCTCATAAATTCCGCCCGGATACCCGGTATGCCGAAAATACTTTTTATCCTGCGCCTTATTACCTGTTACGCGAAGCTTCTCAACATTGACAACAATAATGTAATCACCCGTATCAACGTGAGGGGTATAAATTGCCTTGTGCTTGCCACGCAAGCGGCGTGCGATTTCCGCCGCTAAGCGGCCAAGCACCTTATCCGCCGCATCTACGACGAACCAGTCATGCTGTACCTCATGCGGTTTGGCAGAAAATGTTTTCATTCTTTTCCCTTACTTGCTCTTTTTTACTTGCATTAATAAGCCAGCGAGCACTCCATGGGTTAACCCAACTAAACAAGCGCTTTACGGACAGCCGCGTATTCTAATCAATCCGCAGGGGAAGTGTCAAACGAGTTTTATCTAAAGTACAGATCGCGCAGACGCTTCCCGCTCAATCGCTAGCTGGCACAATGCCAGGCACTCAAGGTTTATTTTCGGAATACTGTGTAGGATCGGCCAGATGAGCGGAAGAGAAGCCTTCTTTTCTTAGCCGACAGGCATCACACACACCGCATGCGCCGCCGTATTCATCGGCCTGGTAACACGATACAGTTAGTCCGTAATCGACCCCCAGCTGCATGCCTGTAGTAATAATTTGCGCTTTACTCATAGAAATCAGCGGTGCATGAACTGTGAGCACGGCCCCCTCTACCGCCGCCTTGGTCGCCAAATTTGCTAATGCTTCAAATGCGCGAATGAACTCGGGACGACAATCAGGATAACCAGAGTAATCAATCGCATTAACCCCAACGAATATATCTCGAGAAACTAAAATCTCGGCCCATGCCAGTGCAAGCGAAAGCATGATGGTGTTACGCGCTGGAACATACGTGATGGGCACACCAGGCTGCACGCCAGCGGTAGGCACAGCAATCGAAGCGTCAGTCAACGCCGAGCCACCCAGCTGCCCCAAATCCAGCTTGAGCACTCGATGTGCTACGGCACCAAAAGCCTTTGCCACACGCTCCGCAGCAAACAACTCAGATCTGCTACGTTGCCCATAGTCGAGCGATAAACAATGGCATGCGAAGCCTTGTTGCCTAGCCAAAGCCAGCACCGTTGCCGAATCCAAGCCACCGGAAAGAAGAATAACTGCATTTTTCATGGGCGCAATTTTAGCAAAGGAGTCCGGTGATGGCTGCCCTATAATTTACAATCTTTTTATTTGACCCTTAAGCAATGATCAAGAAAGTGTTCATACGTACCTTCGGCTGCCAGATGAATGAATATGATTCCGACAAAATGGCCGATGTTCTTGCAGGGACAGATGGCTCCATTCGAACGGACACCCCTGAAGACGCCGATATTTTGCTTTTTAATACCTGCTCAGTGCGCGAGAGAGCGCAAGAGAAAGTATTTCACGATCTAGGCCGCATCCAGCATCTGAAAAGGCTAAATCCAAATCTCATTATTGGCGTGGGTGGCTGCGTCGCTAGCCAGGAAGGCGAGACGATTGTCAAACGCGCCCCCTATGTTGACCTTGTCTTTGGACCACAAACACTGCATCGTTTGCCACAAATGATCGCTGCACGTCGCGCAACGGGAATGCCGCAGGTTGACATCTCATTCCCCGAAATTGAAAAATTTGATCGCTTGCCTGCAGCCCAGACCGATGGGGCTTCTGCTTTGGTTTCGATCATGGAAGGCTGCTCGAAATACTGCACGTTTTGTGTCGTACCTTACACTCGGGGAGAAGAAATTTCGCGGCCATTTGCGGATGTGTTAGCGGAAATCTCCGGACTCGTCGCTCAGGGTGTCAGCGAGATCACCTTGCTAGGACAAAATGTTAACGCGTACCGTGGCCCCATGAATGATGGCGATACGGCCGACTTGGCATTTCTTATTGAAACCATCGCTGAAATTGACGCACTTCATCGCATTCGCTTCACAACGTCGCATCCACGCGAAGTCACTCAACGCTTGATTGACGTTTACCATAACGTACCCAAACTGGTATCACACTTGCATTTGCCCGTCCAATCCGGATCAGACCGCATATTGTCAGCAATGAAACGGGGTTATACCGTACTGGAATATAAATCACTGGTACGAAAATTAAAGGCTGCACGCCCTAACCTGTCGCTCTCATCCGATTTCATCGTCGGCTTCCCTGGGGAAACCGACGATGACTTTGAGGGGACAATGCAGCTAGTTGAAGATCTCAACTTCGACAACAGCTTCTCCTTTCTGTACAGTTCCCGTCCAGGAACACCGGCTGCTGGAATGAGTGATCTCACGCCTCCAGATATAAAAGCAAATCGACTAAAGCGCCTGCAAGAAAAGATCGCGCTACAAGGCATGGCGCGAAGCGAGGCAATGGTCGGCAGTGTGCAGCGGATCCTGGTAGAGAGGCACGCTCGCAAAGATGCACGAGAACTCGCAGGACGCACTGAAAATAATCGTGTCGTTAATTTCGCTGGCGATGACCGCCTTTTAGGGCAGCTGATTGATGTCCGCATCACTGCAACTTGCCCAAACAGCCTGCGCGGTGAAATGATCGTCTAGACAAAACATTGCTAGCCACTCTTGGCTAACCATATCGTCATGTAATCACCGTATCTCCAGCGCCGACTTTTGCGAACATCGCGAAATAGCCGAAGTCCGGCATGCCTTACGTTCTTCCGTTGAAGACAAACCTCTTTTTAGTGGATAATTGCAAAGGATCGCCTTAAGCGGTTTATACCCTCCCTCGTAGGAAAACAATTGGAGCCAGCATGAGTACCTCATTTATTAAAGTCCCCACACAAGGCCAAAAAATAATCCCCGGTCAGACAATTCCTGACAATCCCATCATCCCATTTATCGAAGGTGATGGAATTGGCGTTGATATCACGCCTGTCATGCAAAAAGTAGTCGATGCCGCAGTTCAAAAAGCCTACGCAGGCAAGCGCAAAATCTCATGGATGGAGGTTTACGCAGGTGAAAAAGCCACTCGCGTCTATGGCCCTGATGTATGGCTTCCGGAAGAAACCATTACCGCCTGCAAGGACTACTCCGTATCGATCAAGGGCCCGCTAACCACCCCAGTCGGTGGCGGCATCCGCTCACTCAACGTCGCTCTGCGGCAAGAAATGGATCTCTTCCAGTGTGTACGCCCCGTGCGTTACTTCAAAGGCATTCCCTCGCCGCTTAAAGACCCCTCCAAGACAGACATGGTTATTTTCCGTGAAAACACTGAAGATATTTATGCTGGCATCGAGTGGCAAGCAGAATCTGCCCAAGCAAAAAAAGTCATCAAATTTCTGCAGGAAGAAATGGGTGTAACCAAAATTCGCTTTCCTGATACATCCGGCATCGGCATCAAACCTGTTTCACGCGAAGGCTCTGAACGTCTGATGCGGGCGGCAATCCAGTATGCCATCGATAACAAGCGTAAATCGGTCACCATTGTGCACAAAGGCAACATCATGAAATACACCGAAGGTGGCTTCCGTGACTGGGCCTATGGTTTAGCTGTAAAAGAATTCGGTGGTGTTGAAATTGACGGCGGTCCTTGGCTCAAGCTGCCTAACGGCATCATAATCAAAGACGCTATTGCTGACGCTTTTTTACAGCAGATTCTGCTTCGCCCAGCCGAGTATGACGTCATCGCGTGTTGCAATCTCAATGGCGACTACATCTCTGACGCCCTAGCTGCACAAGTAGGTGGTATTGGTATTGCGCCAGGCGCGAACATCTCCAATGATTACGCTGTTTTTGAAGCCACCCACGGAACAGCTCCGAAATACGCCGGAAAAGATTATGTCAATCCGGGCTCACTGATTCTGTCTGCTGAAATGATGCTGCGTCATATGGGCTGGACAGAGGCTGCAGATCTCATCATTCACTCAATGGAGGCAGCCATTGGCGATAAAGTGGTCACTTATGACTTTGCTCGCCTGATGGAAGGCGCAACAGAAGTCAAGTGCTCTGCCTTTGGTCAAGCAATGATAGACCGTATGTAAGGCTAAAAAAACCGTAATCAGCAGAAGAAAGAAAAAGCCCGTTCCTGACTAATCAGGAACGGGCTTTAATTTTTAATACTTTCAGGATCAAAAATAAATAACGACTCTCAATTCTGACAATATTTTTACCGTCTATTTTAGACGGTCGGCACATCAAACAGAAACATTAAGCGCGCTGAATGTTTGAAGCTTGCTTGCCTTTAGGGCCTTGGACCACGTCAAAAGACACCTTGTCGCCTTCTTTCAGCGACTTGAATCCTGCCATATTGATAGCGGAGAAATGAGCGAAAAGGTCTTCGCTGCCATCATCAGGGGTAATAAAGCCAAAACCTTTGGCGTCGTTGAACCATTTTACTGTACCAGTTGCCATGTAACTATTCCTTAATCAAAACGAACAAATCGGCCACCGCTGCGGGCTACAAGAGAAACCGCACCCCGGCCGGGGCATGTTTAACACTTAAGTTCAAAAGCGCTGAAAGAACTTTGAAAGACTTCAACAAAACATAAGCTAAACACGGTGTGCGTTTTACCTGCTAAATTTATCCACGTCAACAACTATTTATGTCTTACTTTGTCTAGCTCCTAGCACGCCTCATTCCCTAGCATGTAAAACCCCTTGAATTACGCCTTTTATCCCCCATATAAATCCTGCTTTTTATTGAGTTGAAACCCTCATGATTAACATTAGAATGTGTTTATGGTGACACGTAGAGAAACTGATAGGGGGGGAGACGCTGCACTTGCCCCGGAAAAAAGTAAAGCCAGCTTACCGCCGATGTACAAGGTATTGCTGCTGAATGATGATTTCACGCCAATGGATTTCGTCGTGATGGTTTTGGAAAAATTTTTTACTCTGTCACGAGAACAAGCAATGCAAGTTATGCTGAAGGTGCATCGTGAAGGAAAAGGTGTTTGCGGCGTTTATCCTATGGATATTGCCGCAACGAAAGTTGAACTGGTTAGTGCATTTGCACGGCAACACCAACACCCGCTGGCCTGCGTTATGGAGGAAAACTGATGATTGCCCAAGAACTTGAAGTTAGCTTGCATATGGCTTTTGTGGATGCGCGTCAAAAGCGTCACGAATTCATTACAGTGGAACATTTACTGTTAGCCCTGCTTGACAACCCATCTGCCGCTGAAGTCTTGCGTGCGTGCGCCGTTGATATGGATGGGTTGCGCAAAGAGCTAATCGCTTTTATTAGCGACCATACGCCTACGGTTAGTGGCACTGATGAAATCGACACGCAGCCTACTCTGGGGTTCCAACGAGTTATTCAGCGTGCTATTTTGCATGTGCAGTCATCCGGCAAAAAAGAAGTGACTGGTGCCAATGTTCTCGTTGCGATATTTGGCGAAAAAGATTCGCACGCAGTGTACTTCCTTCAGCGGCAGAATATTTCGCGCCTCGATGTAGTGAACTTTATATCTCATGGCATCTCTAAGATCCCACCCTCTCACAGCAAAGATGAAACTGCTGAAACCGAGGCAGAATCACAAGAAAAAGCAGGGGCGCTTGAGAGCTTTGCACAAAATCTGAATCAGCAAGCGCTAATTGGCAAGATAGATCCTTTGATCGGGCGAGACAAAGAGCTCGAGCGCGTCATCCAAACACTTTGCCGACGTCGTAAAAACAACCCCTTGCTCGTTGGCGAAGCAGGGGTTGGCAAAACTGCTATTGCAGAAGGCCTTGCCCGTCGCATCACTGAAGGCCGTGTGCCGGATATTCTTGCCAATGCTGTTGTTTACTCACTTGACATGGGTTCCCTTTTGGCAGGAACAAAATATCGAGGTGACTTTGAGCAACGTCTGAAGGCTGTGCTAAAACAATTGGCGGACACACCCAATTCAATTTTATTCATTGATGAAATTCACACGTTAATCGGTGCTGGTGCTGCCTCAGGTGGAACACTTGATGCATCCAATTTACTCAAGCCAGCGCTATCCTCTGGTGCACTCAAATGTATTGGTGCAACGACTTATAACGAATATCGCGGTGTATTCGAGAAAGATCACGCGCTATCCCGACGCTTCCAGAAAGTCGATGTCAATGAGCCATCGGTTGATGAAACTGTTTCCATTTTACGTGGCCTTAAGTCGCGCTTTGAAGAACACCACAGCGTTAAGTATTCGTCTGCTGCCATTTCCAGTGCAGCCGAACTATCAGCCAAATATATCAATGATCGGCATTTACCCGATAAAGCTATTGACGTGATTGACGAAGCAGGTGCAGCGCAACGTATTTTGCCGAAATCGAAACAAAAAAAGCTGATTGGCAAAACTGAAATTGAAGA
>JAUSMB010000046.1 GCA_030645365.1 Rugosibacter sp. | reverse complement strand
ATATGAGCAAGCGGCGGGAGCATCCCGCGCGATTTGCATCACGACAGGCTTCCAGTCAATGAAATTTCTGCTCGTCTCAACATTTCGTCTCAATTTGAATTCGTCGTCGCGCTTTGCGGTGGCTTATTCAGCGTTTCCTTAGAAAGGAACTTGTTTTTAGTGGAACCTAAAAATGAATTGGTTGCCATCAAATGAAGCAACTGGCACCGCACCGAAATTGCTGGATCAGGTGCGTGGCAAGATCCGCCGCAAACATTACAGTTTGCGTACCGAACAATCCTATACCGATTGGATTAGACGATTTATTCGTCATTTTGACAAGCGCCATTCCAACGACTTGGGGGGGCTGAAGTAGAGCAGTTTTTGACCCGTCTGGCCGTAGCGGGCGTGCTGATGGACAAGCCGGTGGGGAATCGACTGCGCCCTACGCCCAATTGCGCGGCGGTAAAAAATCCGTATAGAGTTTTTCTTCCGCGCTGCCCGATGCGGGGTGCCAGTCGTAGCGCCATTTCACGATCGGCGGCAAGGACATCAGGATGGATTCGGTACGCCCGCCGGATTGCAGGCCAAACAGCGTGCCGCGATCCCAGACCAGGTTGAATTCCACATAGCGTCCGCGCCGGTAGGCCTGGAAGTCGCGTTCTCGTTCGCCATACGGCATGTCGCGGCGGCGTTCGAGAATCGGCAGGTAAGCGCGGGTGAAATGGTCGCCCACGCTTTGCGTCAGCGCAAAGCAGCGCTCGAAGCCGCCTGCCTGTACATCGTCAAAAAAAATGCCGCCGATGCCGCGTGCTTCGTTGCGGTGCTTGAGGAAAAAATAACGGTCGCACCAGGCCTTGTATTCGGCATAGGTCTCGCTGCCAAATTCGGCCAGCGCGTCGCTGCAGGTTTGATGAAACGAGGCCGCGTCTTCCGCGAACCCGTAATACGGTGTCATGTCCATGCCGCCGCCAAACCACCACACCGCTTCTTCTCCCGCTTTGGTGGCGATGAAAAACCGCACGTTCATGTGCGCCGTCGGGCAATACGGATTGCGTGGATGCAGCACCAGCGAGACGCCCATCGCTTCCCAGTGGCGACCGGCCAGTTCGGGGCGGTGCGCAGTGGCCGAGGCGGGCAGCGCGGTGCCGGTGACATGGGAAAAGTTGACGCCGCCGCGCTCGAAGAAATTACCCTCTTCAATCAGCCGCGAAACACCGCCGCCGCCTTCCGGCCGCTGCCATTCATCACGCCTAAAAGGCCCGCCATCCACCGCTTCCAGCGCGTCGACAATTTGCGTTTGCAGGCCAAGTAAATAGCGGCGAACGGCGGGGATATCGATCATAGTTCAGGCAGGGTAATGCTCAGCATGCGTTCAGTTTGCGTGGCGCGAAAGGCGGTGAGTTTTGCATTGAGCTCGGTATCCGTTCCTGCCAGAATGGCGACGGCCATCAGCGCGGCATTGGCGGCACCCGCTTCACCGACGGCAAAGGTGGCTACGGGAATGCCTTTGGGCATTTGCACAATGGAAAGCAGCGAGTCGATGCCTTGCAAGTGTTTCGATGGCATCGGCACACCGAGCACGGGCAAGGTGGTTTTGGCGGCCATCACACCGGGTAAATGGGCAGCCCCGCCCGCCCCGCCGATGAGCACCCGCATGCCGCGACCACTGGCTTTGACGACATAATCAAACAAGACATTGGGTGCGCGGTGGGCAGAGATGACGCGCGCCTCATAAGGCACGCCAAATTCTTTGAGGATTTTTGCTGCGGCTTGCATGATGGGCCAGTCTGAGTCTGATCCCATGAGGATGCCAACGAGGGGTTGCGAATTGCTCATGTGTTTTCCTTTAGTGAGTTAAAAGTGAGGGGTTACAGGGTTGAACGTTCTGCGGCTTCGAGGGTATTGGCCAGCAACATGGTGATGGTCATCGGGCCTACGCCACCCGGTACGGGGGTGATTGCGGCGCAGACTTCGCTGGCGCTGGCGAAATCGACGTCGCCACATAATGTGCCATTGGGCAGGCGATTGATGCCTACGTCAATCACGATGGCACCTGGCTTGATCATCTCGCCCGTGATCATTTTTGGCCGCCCGACCGCCGCCACCAGAATGTCTGCACGCCGCGTATGCAAGGCCAGATCACGGGTTTGCGAGTGGCAGATGGTGACCGTGCAGCCTTGGGCCAATAACAGCAGCGCCATGGGTTTGCCGACGATGTTGCTGCGCCCGACAATGACTGCTTCTGCACCGGCCAGCGGCGTATTGATGGATGCCAGCATTTTCATGATGCCATACGGTGTGCAGGGAATAAAGCGTGGTTTGCCTTGGGCGAGTGCGCCGATATTTTGCGCATGAAAACCATCGACATCTTTTTCAACAGCAATGGCTTCGAGCACGGTGTCGGTATCGAACTGTCTGGGCAGCGGTAGCTGCACCAGAATGCCATGCACTTCGGCATCGCGATTCAATTCGTCAATCTTGGCCAACACGATGGCGGGATCGACATCACTGGCGAAAGTGAAATGCAAAGAACGGATACCGATTTTTTCACACGCGGCGACCTTGTTGCGCACATAAACTGCTGACGCTGGATTGTCGCCTACTAAAATAACCGCCAACGCAGGCATGATGCCGCGTGCTTTGAGTGTGCTGGCGCGAACGGCTAAATCACCGCGCACTGTGGCGGCGAGGGCGGTGCCGTCGATGAGGCGGGCTGTCATTGATCGGGTCTCCGTCGCCAGAGGGGATTAACCCGGCGTGGCGAATAAAAAGGCGAATTATCCTTGATCATGCACTGAGCGTCTAGCCTCGATCGTCTTGGCGCTGTTTTAGCCTGTTCAACGCTGATCCTGGCCGGTTACAATTCGGCATGAACTTGCCTTTGTTGCGTACGACAGAACTACGCGCTTTTGAAACTTCCCATGTGCATGATCAGCCCTCGTTGATGGAACGGGCAGGGCATGCTGCGGCTGTCATCGCCATGCGCCTGCTTGGCGCTAGCCGTGCCCCGGTGCTGATTTTTGCGGGGCCGGGAAATAACGGGGGCGATGCGTTTGTGCTGGCGCGTGTGCTGCATGAGAACAAAATTCCTGTGCAGGTGGTGTTTTTGGGTGACGAGAGCCATTTGCCGCCTGATGCCCGGCAGGCGCTCGCCCAGTGGCGTGCCACCGGCGCCGAGTTTTCAACTACCGTGCCTGCGGGTGATTATGGTTTGGTGGTGGATGGCTTGTTTGGCATTGGGCTCACGCGTCCCATTGCAGGAGTGCATGCCGCCGCGATCGGTCGTATCAACCAGTTTGCCGGCCCGGTGCTGGCGCTGGATATTCCGAGTGGGCTGAATGCGGATACAGGTCGTGTCGTGGGCAATGATCTTGAGCCAGGCTGCGCTGTGCGCGCAACGCATACAATCAGTTTTATTGCGGGCAAGCCTGGGTTGTTTACACTCGATGGGCCGGATCATTGCGGTCAAGTCAGCATCGATGCGTTTGGCTTGGCGAATCTCATTATCGCCCCGGGCGGTCTATTGGCGATTGACGACTTTAGCGAGCATTTGCAGCCTCGGCAGCGCAACACGCATAAAGGCCGGTTTGGTTCGCTTGCCGTGATTGGCGGAGCACACGGCATGAGTGGCGCGGCATTACTGGCTGCTCGGGCGGCGTTACATCTGGGCGCGGGGCGCGTATTTGTCGGGCTGCTGGAAACATTGCCCGTTGATCCGGTGCAACCGGAACTCATGCTGCGTTCAGTAAATGATGCGTTAGCGCAGGCGACAACTGCGGTTATCGGCCCAGGTTTGGGTGTTTCTGACGCGGCGCTGGATATTCTGCGCCGTATCACCAGCGCCAGCGCTTTGCGTCCCTTTGGGAATTTTTCATTGCTGCTGGATGCGGATGCACTGAATCTGCTGGCGTTACACCCTGTGCTGGCACGTCAAATTGCCCATCGTGCGGCACCTACCGTGCTCACCCCGCATCCTACGGAAGCTGCCCGCCTGTTATCCGTACCCGTTGCAGCCATCCAGTCTGACCGGGTGACTGCTGCACTGGAAATCGCACACCGATTCAACGCCTCTACCGCGCTTAAAGGTTGTGGCACCGTGATTGCTCATCCCGATGGGCGATGGCGCATTAACCCGACAGGCAATGCGGGCCTTGCCTCTGGCGGGACAGGTGACGTGCTGGCCGGTATGGTGGGTGCTTTACTGGCTCAAGGTTGGTCGGCGGAATGCGCCTTGTCGTGCGGTGTTTATTTACATGGTGCTGCCGCCGATGCGCTAGTGCAAGCCGGGCAAGGGCCGATTGGCCTGACTGCTGGCGAAATCATTCCTGCGGCACGTCGCCTTTTCAACGATTGGATTGCAAACCATGCCTGAATCACGGCCCCTCCTTGGCATACTTTACCTAATGGGTGCCGTTTTTCTCTTTACTGCGCTTGACGCCACATCAAAATATCTGACGCAAACATTTCCTTTACCCATGATTGTCTGGGCGCGTTATGGGATCCATTTCTTGCTGATGGTGGTCTTTCTTGCCCCCACCATGCGTTCAACTCTGATTACAACAAAACACCCCTGGCAACAAATTGCCCGTGGCGTGGTGTTGATGACAACTTCATGTTTTGGCATTGCCGGTTTTAGCATGCTGCCCTTGGCTGAAGCCACGGCAGTGATTTTTCTTTCCCCCTTGATTGTTGTGCTGCTGGCTCGCTGGCTCTTGGCTGAAAAAATTACGCTGGGACGATGGTTTGCCATCGCAGCGGGTTTTTTGGGTGTACTGCTGATTGCCAGGCCGGGTGGTGCGGTATCAGTCAAAGGCCTGCTATTGATGGTTGTCACGGCTTTTTTGTATGCTATTTACCAAATCCAGACACGGCGTTTATCACCCCATGAAAATTCACTGACCATGCTGTTTTATGGGGCATTGGTGGGTTCGATTGGTTTGAGTATTGCCGTGCCGTTTTATTGGGGCGGGCCGACGCCAAACACGTTTCAGATATTCCAGATTCTTTCTTTGGGTGTGCTGGGTGGATTAGGTCATTGGTTATTCATCATGGCTTTTCGGCATGCCAAGGCCTCTACGCTGGCCCCTTTCACGTATGCGCAACTGGTTTGGGCGACGTTGCTGGGCTGGTTGGTTTATGACCATTTACCTGATGGATTGGCAATACTCGGAATCATCATCATTGCGGTGAGCAGCATGTCCATCGCGTTCTCTGAGCGTTTCAAGAAACCCCTTGCGCCGGATACGGATACAGCATATTGAGCGCTGTCGTGCGGCCATCTGCACCCGCAATGCGTACATGCTCGCGGCGAAACTCGCGGGCATGGCGCAAGCCACAACTGTGCGCGATCATGTCAATTTCCTTGTTGATGTTGAGGCAATAGTTCGCTACTCGTTCAAATTTTTCTTCCACCACCAGCCCCCGTTGCAGCTTGGCATTGTGCGTTGTGATGCCGGTGGGGCAGGTGTTGGTGTGACAGCGCAAGGCTTGAATGCAGCCTAACGAAAACATGAAGCCCCGCGCGGTATTCACGTAATCCGCACCGCACGCCAAAGCCCAAGCAGCGCGCGCTGAGGTGACCAGTTGCCCTGAGGCAATGATTTTCACCCGATCTTTTATACCCGCTTCCAGCAGTGCATCCACTGCGCGTGGCAAGGCTTCGTCAATCGATAAACCCATATGGTCAGCCAATGCCTGAGGCGCCGCGCCTGAGCCGCCTTCGCCACCATCGATGGCGATGAAATCCGGCGCATCCGCCAGGCCGCGCCTCACCACCGCTTCAGTGAGCAGGTGCATGAACTCCCAGCCGCCGAGGGCGGTTTTGATGCCTACGGGTTTGCCGGTGATGTCGCGCACGCGCAGGATCATGTCGAGCAGCTGATCGACATTGGCGATGTCCAGATGGCGGTTGGGCGAGAGCGAATCCATGCCTTGCGGAATCCCGCGAATGCGAGCGATTTCAGCGGTCACTTTACCGCCCGGCAGCACGCCGCCTTTGCCCGGTTTGGCACCTTGCGAGAGCTTGATCTCGAATGCGCGCACGGTTTCATGCGCGGCTATTTCGCGCAATTTCTCTTTGGAGAGCTTGCCCTCGTGGTCGCGTACGCCATACTTTGCCGTGCCAATCTGCATAATCACATCGCAGCCCCCTTCGAGATGATAAGGGGATAGCCCGCCCTCGCCCGTATCAATCCAGCAACCCGCTTTGGCTGCACCATGTGATAACGCACTGACGGCCGGTTGAGAGATGGCGCCAAAACTCATGCCGCTGATATTGACCAACGAGCGGGTGACGAATGGTTTTTCGCACCAGCCTTCGCCTATCGTTGATGGTGGCGTGGGTAGCCGGTCACTTTCCAAAACAGGAAACGGCGAATTCACAAAAATCAACGCGCCTGGCTCGTGCAGATTGTAAGTTGAGCCAAAACCCAACACGCCGCCCTCATTTTTTGCCATCCGATAAACCCAGCTGCGCGTGGCGCGGTTGAAGGGGCGTTCATCACGGTCGCCAAGAAAAAAGTATTGCCGAAAGTATTCCCCAAGCTGCTCAAAAAAGTAACGCAACCGGCCAATGAGCGGAAAATTGCGCAATATCGCATGCTTTTTTTGTGTGATGTCTTTGAGGTAAAAATAGATCATCACAATTGCTAGCGCGAGGGCAATGAGCACCCCGAGGCTGACCGAGAACACGCCGAACATTTGACTTCCCCCTGTTAGAATCCAGCAGAACTTATTCAGGCTCAACATAACATGGAAACTCTGCAAAGCCCGCTCGTACTGGCAGCTGAAATTGAACGTAATGTGCTCACTGCGCTAGCTGAAGATATTGGTGGCGGTGATATAACCGCATTGCTCACCCCAGCGGATCGACGCTCACAAGGCATGGTTATTTGCCGTGAAGACGCTGTGTTAGCAGGTATGGATTGGTTTAATGCCTGCTTTAGCCGGCTGGACCCAACGGCCATTATTCACTGGACAGCGCATGACGGGGAGCGTATCGGCGCAGGGCAAACACTTTGTCAGATAGAAGCCAATACGCGCGCGCTATTAACCGCAGAGCGTACAGCGCTTAATTTCGTACAACTGCTCTCGGCGACGGCAACGACCACACGCGCGTATGTTGAGGCGATCAGCGGCACGCGCGCACGCATTGTGGATACCCGAAAAACCCTGCCGGGTTTACGCTTAGCGCAAAAATACGCGGTGACCTGTGGCGGGGGAACAAATCATCGGCTCGGCCTCTACGATGGGATATTGATCAAGGAAAACCACATCATCGCCGCAAGGGGCGTGGTGCCAGCGCTAGAGCGCGCTCACGCGATTGCGCATGGCGATGTCTTTATCCAGATTGAAGTTGAAACGCTGGTGCAGTTAAGTGAAGCACTAGACGCGGGTGCGCAGCTGATTTTGCTGGACAACATGAGTCTCGCGCAAATGCATGAAGCCGTTGCCTTGACCGCTGGCCGTGCGCAGCTCGAAGCATCCGGTGGCGTCAGCCTGAAAACGGTGCGCAGTATTGCTGAAACTGGCGTGGATCGTATCTCTATTGGCAGCTTGACTAAAGACGTGCGTGCAATCGACCTTTCTTTACGGCACAGCGAAGGTTGATTCTGCTAGAATCCGCGCCCTGCTAGGCCAAGTGAAACAAGGCCAATATCATTTAGCATCAGCTAGCACCAGCGGAGAGGTGGATGAGCGGTTTAAGTCGCACGCCTGGAAAGCGTGTTTAGGTGTAAGCCTAACGCGGGTTCGAATCCCGCCCTCTCCGCCAGGACACTAAGAAAACCGCCTATCTGGGCGGTTTTTTTACGCCTACTCCCGCGTGCCTGCGCGGGTTCATGGGGGGGGCATATTTACTTCGCTGCGGTAGCAACTGGTCCCAGGACATGCCTATTCTCTCTCTCCTGCCACGGTTTTCTCTGCAATTCGTCGCCAGTGAAAAGTGGCGAAGTTAATGAGTCGGCGCTTTGAGGTCATTTTGAATCAATTGGTTAGCAGCTTACTTTTCAATCGGTTATTTCCTGATTTTGGTAGGGGAAGGAAATTGACGGGTTAGCTGCTCGATGACCAATCGCTGGTCTTCGCATGGTCCCGCCGATAAAATTCGTGACTTAAGCCCATGATTACGTCGCCATCTTCCCCTACACTTAGCCGACTTAGAGCCGCTGCAGCACTCATTCCGATGATTCGATCTGGCCTCGCTGATACGAAATTGTCTCGAGAACCCGCGCCCGGCATGCGGTGTAGCCGAC
>JAUSMB010000044.1 GCA_030645365.1 Rugosibacter sp. | reverse complement strand
GGTTCATCCTCGGTGCCGCAGGATCTGCTGGCCATCATTAACCAATATGGTGGTGCCATGGGTGAAACCTATGGTGTACCAGTGGAAGAAATTATTGAAGGCATCAAGCATGGCGTGCGCAAGATCAATATCGATACCGATTTGCGCATGGCGTCCACTGCTGCAATCCGTCGCTTCATGGCAGAGAACCCCAAGGAGTTTGACCCGCGCAAATACCTGGGCGAAACCAAAAAAGCCATGAAAGCCATTTGCAAAGCGCGCTACGAAGCCTTTGGTTGCGCTGGTCAGGCAAGTAAAATCAAACCCCTTTCGATGGGAAAAATGGCCACGCGCTACACGAGTGGCGAGCTCAACCCCATTATCAAATAATTTCTTCTTACGCCGAGTTTTCTTATGACACAACCTGCCTTGTTTGAATCTTCTCTGACGACTTTGCCACTGCTTGCGCGCGGCAAAGTACGCGATAT
Source organism: Rugosibacter sp. (assembly GCA_030645365.1). Lineage (GTDB taxonomy): Bacteria > Pseudomonadota > Gammaproteobacteria > Burkholderiales > Rhodocyclaceae > Rugosibacter. The sequence continues at coordinate 3,603 of JAUSMB010000044.1, read as the reverse complement.
CTATGCTGTGAGCGATGATCTTTTGCTCATTATCACAACCGATCGCTTATCTGCTTTTGATGTGATTTTGCCGGATCCGATTCCCGGCAAGGGTGAAGTATTGACCGCTGTGGCTGATTTCTGGTTTGGCAAGCTGGCGCATGTCATCTCAAACCAGCTGACGGGGATAGATCCTGAATCCGTAGTGGAAACAAAGGCCGAGCGGGATCAAGTGCGGGGTCGTTCCATCGTGGTCAAACGTCTTAAACCCTTGCCCATTGAAGCGGTGGCGCGTGGTTACCTGATCGGCTCTGGCTGGAAAGATTATCAAACGACTGGTGCTGTCTGCGGTATTGCCTTGCCTGAAGGGCTGCAACAGGCCCAGCAATTACCTGAGCCTATTTTCACGCCAGCAACCAAAGCCGAAATCGGCGATCACGACGAAAATATCGACTACGCAACAGTAGAGCGGTTGATTGGTGTTGATCTGGCCAAAAAAGTAAAAGAAACCACGCTGCGCCTGTACCGCGAAGCGGCTGCATTTGCCCGCGTGCACGGCATTATTATTGCTGATACCAAATTTGAATTCGGCCAGGATGAAGCGGGCCGGTTGTACCTGATTGATGAAGTGCTGACGCCTGATTCATCGCGCTTCTGGCCGGCTAATCAATATCAAGTAGGTATCAGCCCGCCCAGTTTTGATAAACAGTTTGTGCGTGATTACCTTGATACGCTGGATTGGAACAAACAGGCCCCTGCCCCCCGTCTGCCTGCCGACGTTATTGAGAAGACTGCCGCCAAGTATCGCGAAGCGTTGACCCGCCTGACTGGATCGTCCACTGCGGCCTAGTTAAACATGGCGTGCTTATCCATTTTCTGTAGCATTGAGTTCAATTCTAGAATTGACTTATCTGGAATTGAGATGGATATCTGTTATTTGCAGACTCGGCTAACGGAGGATGCGTGACTTTTGGGCTGCAACGATTGCTAGGGCTAATAAATCGAAGGCAGCCTGCCTGGCAACCGGCGAGCGAAAGTCATACCGCAAAAAACACGGTGGTAACTTCAGCGGCGGCACTCGATTTTCCCGAGCAATTGGCACGCTCCAGTCTGGAACGCCGTCTGGAGGCTGAAGTGGATCATTTGCGACAAGAGGTGCAGCAGCTGCGTGCTGAAGTGATGCAGTGGGCTTTGGAAGTGCGACAGTTAAAAATAGTAAATAACGTTTCACCGATGTATGCCGAAGCGGTGACACTGGCACAGCAAGGTGTATCAACGGAGCGCATTGCGGATCGCTGCGGTATTTCGTTTTCCGAAGCCGAGCTAGTCGTTGCACTTGCGCAAAGCGTGGCCAAGAGCGGTACTAAAAAATAAAATGGAGTGTAGGGCAGCAAGTGTGGCGCAGTGCTTAGGCTTAATGCCTGAATTGATGCCGAACGTGGGTTGATCAGGCGGCTAATCATTGCCTGCATGCCGTATCACCAGCACCGACTTTTTAGTCGCCAGTGTGGGCGAATTGATGGGGCGAATGGTTCAGGCAGCTGGTTTCTTCATCGCTAGCAAGGCCCGGGCGGTGGCACTATTTACGCCCAGATGGCGTACCAGCGTTTCTTGATTGATATTCAGCAATCCGCGTATCGCTGCGAAGTCATCGGGCAGCGCGGCATCACTCCAGCCTTTTGCTGAATGGCGTGCCAGATCAACAGCCAGTTTGACATTGCGCACTCTGGGGTTTTCTGTGTGGCGATGATCCATGAGCTCTATCAGTAAGGCTGGCAGATGCCAAGCCTCCGCCAGCGCTAGTTTAAGTTGATACAGCGGCACGCCATAAATCTCGGCTTGAATTATTGCCGAGCGTTCATGAGGCCGAGCCCGCTGTGCTGCACTGATCTTGAGCGCAAGGGTGGGTGCGAAAAGCCACATCAGGAGCTCTGCCAAATCATGCAAAAATGCGGCGAGCGTTATTTCCTCAACATCGACGTCGCGCCGCAAAATCGCCCAGTGACGTGCCCAATGCGCCGCCTGGCGCGCGCGATTGATCGCCTTGAGTAACCCCAGCAATGCTTGCGGGTGAGCCTTGAGTTGATCTTCAACCACGGGAAGATGTTGAAAATCACGAAAGAAAGGAGTGATGCCTATCATCATGATCGCTCGATCCACCGTGGCAATATCAACCGTCTGCCGCTGGGTGCGATGCAACTCGAGATAGGCAAGAACTCTTAATGTGAGCAAGGGGTCATGCATGACAACCTCGGCGAGGATGCGGCCATTGGTGGCATCCGCCGTTGCGCGCAGGCGTTCGAGCTCATCGACAGAATGGCGGAGCACGGGCAAATCAGCGGTTGAAAAGAAGTCAACCCAGGCGGTGCTATCTGATAGATGCTGTTCGATCATGGCTGTTTCACGCGGTGCAAGAAGTGGGGCACGCGTCAATGTAGCAGCTCAGGCTTTTATTGCCAATGGCAAGCAATTCAATCATCGAGATGAGACGAGAGAAATGCTCAAAACGAACGATCCACTAGCCGATTTTTTTTAACAACAAACCCTTCTGAATTGTGCCTATGGCGCGCGAAATGGCGAGGGTTTCTTCGGAAGGCATTTGCCGGATCAACTCACCGGTTTGAGTGTCGACGACTTTAACGACAACTCTTTTTGTTGTGTCATCGACGCTAAATTCAAGATTACGGTTGGTTTGCTGCAATACTTGATTAATATGAGTCACTGCTTCTTCAAGTTGCGCTGAAGAGGGCGGGTTTTTTGCAGGTAAATCTGTGGCAACCGCTGATCGAATGGGCGTATTTGGGGGCGTATTTTGCTGAATAGCCGGTTGGCTGGTGCGATTCTGCACCAAGGTGTTTTGATTCAGCAGGTTTATGTTTTGAACGTCCATGAGTAACTCTCTCTCTCAATGATCTTGATCAGCCATCAGCATCCCAGGCTGCGCATGCTGCATTACGCAGCCTGGGGTTGATGCATGACGCTAATTCACATGATGACTGACATGATCACTCGACTTACCGCAACAAGCTCAGCACGCTGTTCGGCTGCTGGTTAGCCTGGGCCAGAATGGCGGAACCGGCCTGTTGCAAGATCGAGTTACGGGTCATGTTGGTGGTTTCTACTGCGTAGTCCGTATCCATGATCAGGCTATAAGCTGCTGATGTATTGACAGACTGGGTGCCTAGCGTCGCGACCGCAGAAGAAAATGTCGCCATGTCCGCACCGTAGGTTGCGCGTGCCGTAGTGACAGCGGTAATCGCCGTGTCAAGCGCACCAACAGTCAGACCGGCAACAATAGTCGCCTTGGTACCGACCCCGGTTAAGGTGCCACCGTTTGAATTCACCACAACAGCACCTGTGTTTCCGGCTAAACCCAGAATGCGGGTATTTTCAGCTACCAGCGCGGTTGACTCCGTACCGGAAGCCGTCCCACCCAACTGCACCGCAATCTCACGCAGACGTTGCAGGTTTTCAAGCACTTGTTGATGATAACCATCGTTGATTTGCGCCGTTGAAATGCCATCGTTCGCATTTCGCATGGCCTGGTTAGCGCCGCGAATCTGGCTGTCGTATCCCGTAGCGGTTACCAGACCGGTCGGATCGTCCTTGGCACTATTGATGCGA
>JAUSMB010000043.1 GCA_030645365.1 Rugosibacter sp. | reverse complement strand
CCAAAGCACTACTGTTTAGAGCAAACCAGGCATGTACAAGCGGTTCCCGCACCGGGTTCCAGCCGTTAGCCAAAGAAATCGCTCCAAGTTGGTGATATGCCCAGCCATCCCATGATTTATCAACAGTGATCGTCGAAATTGCTAACGCGCTAACCAGTATGCCAACAAAAAATAAAGTACTTAACCATCGTTCACGCTTGTCATCTTGCAGTAGCGCCAGACATAGGAGCGCCGTCAAAATTCCGCCGATTGACTGCCACCGAGCTATGGACAGTCCCACCAGAAAACCCATCGCCGAAAGCGCCCACGTAGCGGTAAGGCCGACAACTAGAGAAACGGCAATAAAAAAATATCGATCAGAATGCGTGGCCGCCTCCCTTTGGGCTATGGTTTTAATTTTCATGTGTGTGTGAGTTGGCCGAGGTAACAAGTTCAAATAGCGATGAATGTGACGATGGCCATGGCAACAAAGACAATCCAGCTGCCGCGATCACGCAGGCTGAATACCAGTGGGTCGTCGTGCATTTCGCCACGCGAGGTTTTGATCCACAATCGGGAAGTCCAGTACAACATCAACGGGCAAAGTAACCACAGCAGGCGTGGGTGGCTGTAATGGCCAATCACGGCCGGGCTGTCCACATACAGCGCCAGCACTAGTGCGGCGAGGTATCCAGCCGAGATACCCATGCTGCTAATGGCTTGAGCATCGCTGAGCTGATAATCCCGGCCTTTGGCACCCTCGCGTTCAAGTTTTTCCATGGTGACCAGTTCTGCCCCGCGCTTGACCAACGCCAGGCTAAGGAAGGTGAACATCGAGAAGGCTAGCAGCCATGAAGAGATATCAACGTTGATGACAATCGCACCAGCAATGATGCGTACCGTATAAAGCAGAGCGAGCAAGAGCACGTCGATCAGCACATAGGTCTTGAAGTAGAGTGAGTACGACAGCGTGAGCGCGAGGTAACTCAACAGTGCCAACAAAAACCACAGCGAGATGCTGGCGGCGAGAAACAGGCCGCCGAGCAGCAACAGAACCATGCCAATGCAGCCTGGCACGATGCCCAGATTACCCGCAGCGAAGGGCCGTCGACACTTGCGGGGATGCCTGCGGTCACTGGCGAGATCAAGCAGGTCATTAAGCATGTAGGTCGCAGACGCGACAAGGCCGAAGGCAATAAATGCCAGCGCAACAGCCATCAGGTTGCTGGTGTTGAACGCGTGGGAAGTCAGCAGAGGCACACCAATCAGCAGATTTTTCATCCACTGGTGCAGGCGCGTTTGTTTTAACCAGATACGCCACAGCGGGGGTCTATCATCAAAAATCTGGGTGACTTCCGTGCGTTGTCGTGCGCCATGCGCTACGCCTGAACCGGGGTTTACCACAATGGCTTGGCGCGCACGGGCCCAGATGGGAAAGTCGGCCCTGGCGTTGCCCGCATAATCGAAAGGGGAACCGTTAGTGATTTTCAATATTGCGGCCAATTTGACTTCGCTGCGCAAATTGCGTTTGCCATCGCTGCATAGCACGCTCTGAAAAAGGCCGAGACGATCCGCTACGGGTTGCGCAAGACAGGCGTCCGAGGCCGTGGCGAGGTGAATGGCGCGCCCTGATGCATGCTGTGCTCGCAGGTAGGCAACGAACTCATTTTGTAGCGGCAGTGTGTCGATCTCCAGGCTAACGCGCTCGGCGATGCGGGCTTTCAGATGGGCCTTGCCGCGCAACAGCCAGATACCCATGACAAAGATCATCCACGGCGCTTGTTTGACCAGTGCCAGCGCACTTTCCGCCAGTAGATCCGTCTTGATGAGTGTGCCATCGAGATCAACGAATAACGGCACGGAACGGTCGGTGTCTGAGGTCACTAAGGTCATAATGCAGCCGGATCAAGAGAGGGAAAGTGGAGGTGATTATATGCAGTTCACCTATGCCTGAAAGACGAGTGAACGACGGTGTCTGCGTTTTATCTAAAACGAATTTTTACACGCTCGGCAGGCGAGGCAAGCAGTCCAAAAGCAACAGACATAACCAGTGCCAAGAGCCAAACGGCAAGGATGGGTATGTCGAACTGCTTTCCGGCTACCGTGGCGATGGTATAGCCAGCGCCTTGCCAGAGATAAATTGAGTATCCCGAGGTGATGAAAGGCTTCAGCCAGGGGGCATCACCAAACTTTTCAAACCATGCAACAACGCGTGGTTTGTTGAATGCGATAAATAAAAATAAAGAGATCCAGAGGCATGAGAACAAGAAAAACAATTCGTTCGGTGGGAATTTATTGACTTGCATATCCAGCAGCTGAATGTCATTGCCAGCAATGACCACGCCGACAAGCAGCGCGAGTGAAACGAATGCAATCGTCAAGAAGTTGACTCGGCGGAAGTACTCTTTTGAGTGCGCAAGATAATAGCCAAATAACGAGAAAATCAAATAAAACGCAGATTGTTTGATCAGGTTCTCAATGTTTCTGGCAGGTAGGTGCACCTCAGAGAGAAGAACCTCAAAAAGCGTAATCCCGAGCATCAGAATCAATAAATGAGGGCTCTTGAACGGACGAAACTTTGTCACGACAGGCATGGCAGCAGTGACAATCAAAAAAACAGGAATAAACCACAAATGCCAATTGAGCATGCCAGTAGAAAACCCCTGACCTGCCTTCACCGGGTTTAACCAGGCGCGCGTTAAATCGAGCAGTGAGGCTGTCACACCGTCGCCGATAAATGCCATGGCATACACATAGAGAATGCAAAAAATCGCATACACCATGTAGGGTAAAAGAGTTCGTGTACATCGTGCGGCGAGAAACAAGCTGTAGGCTTTTATATTCGGATGCTGCATCGCCTGGCCGATTTTTGACTGTTCATACAAATAATATGAGTAGCCGGAAACGATAAAGATTGCGGGCATCTCAAACAGCAATAAAGAGCTGATGGATTGTGGAAGCAGATGTAGCCAAAATAGCCCATGAATAATGAAGACAATGTATAGCATCAACATGCCACGCGTTGTATCAATCGTTTTTATGCGCGCCAATTGAATCCTCCTATTTGTAGTCGTTGCGACAGAAACTAACCTACGGAATGAAACATTAGCGAAATATCAGACAGGCGATGAGCCTTCGCCGGCAATAAGATCAACTGCCACTGCGGGCGCCTGGGCCCACATGAAAGATCCAAAAGCGGTGCTGTAGTCCCCGATGCCCATTGCCTCGCCAGAGCATTGGCCGACAAGGCCTTTATCGTCGGTTACTGAGTCGATAGCAGAACGCGCACGCGCCAGCATCTGTGGCTGGCACGCAGCTTGTGCAAAATTCGCTTGTTGCCAGCGTGCCAGCGCATAGGCAATCAATGCGGTGACTGAACTATCAGGCGGCGCAGCGGGTAAATCCAGTCGCCAGGGCCAATGGCCGTCTTCGCGCTGGCAGAGGGCGAGTTTTTCCAGTAAGTGCTGACTGCGAGCCAGCCACAGGATTTTATCTTCACCCTCGGGCAATTCGCAGACGGTATCGACCATGCCGATCAACAGCCAGCCAATGCCGCGCCCCCAGCCAGAAATGCCACTGGTTTTAAGCGTGGTGGCATCAAAGGCGTGGAAAACCCAGGTATCGTCAGCCCGTCCATGTTGCCATAGGGCTTCTAGCTGGCGCAGGGCAATGTGGGCATAACCTGGCACTGCGGTTAGACGAGAAAGCCGGGCAAGAAACGGACAGATAAAAGCCACGGTATCGACCAGTACCCACTGTTTCCCTACCGTGTAAGGGATGCGGCCATTCTGTGCCCCTGGCAAACAAGCAAATGCCTCGCCCTGCGCCTTGGCATAAGTCAGGTAGCGCGGGTTTTGAGTCAACTCGAACAATCTCAGCGCGGCATAACCCAGCCCGCCACGATCTATTGCCACACCAGCGAGGGTTGATTGCCCTTGTGAGTCAATCAGGCCTTGAAAACATTTTTCTATCCACGCACATTCTTTTTTGGCTTGATCGCGTGCGGCATTAAGGCATAAAAAAGCCAAGCCCAGCGGCCAGGTGAGCGCGCCCGATGGGCGGCCCAGAAAACGATAACCCAGCCGCGATAAACGCCAGCCGGAGAATTTGATCAGTGAGCGCACCCAGAGCGAGCGAGTACCTAACCACCAGGCATAGCTTTGCGCAGCAGAAACCAGCCGTGCGTGGCGGTCAATGCTTGACGTGGTTTTCGGTGCCATCAGCGGTTCACGCCGGCTGATGATTTTTCAGCGCCAGCAGTGCTTGCCGAAAAGGGGTGAGGGCAATGTAGGCGGCTGATCTAAGCGGCAAAGCCCCACCTTTTAGCGCACGAAAAAATGCTCGCCGTGCCACCGCCGGAGAGCCTTCCCAAAAATGATTGTAACCATGGGTGAACTCGCTCTCTGCCAGGCGTTTTTTGAATTCATCCAAGGGCAAACCCGTGCCATCGGGGTTGGTAAGCCCCCAGCGGCTGACCGCGATTTTCAGCAATTGGGTGAGATGATTTTCCGGGTCCAAAAGCCGCATGGCGCTGGCTTCGTGAATGCGATACAGCGCCACCGGCCCATCCAGTGCGTGCATTTGGAAAATTCGTGACACCTTGAGCCAGAATAAATAATCCTCGCCGATGCGCATCGACGCATCGAAGCCACCCAGGCGCGTGAACACTTCACGGCGTATCACGGCCGTATTCATGCCGACCAGCAAGCCTTTGAGCAAGCGAGAGTAAAGCCAGCCGGAACGCTCGGTCTCGCAGGTAATCAGGTCTTGGCAATCTTGCATGAGGCTTTGCGCAGGGGGAAAGGCGCCATCATCCGCACGCGCCCATTTGGTGAAACCGCCAAACACGCAGCCGACTTCCGGGTGCTGCTCAAAGTAACGAATCTGAGCGGCCAGTTTGCCGGGAAACCAGACATCATCGGCATCTAAAAACGCGAAAAATTGCCCGCAGGCAAGCTGCATGCCGGTGTTTCTGGCGGTGGAAACACCGCTGCCTGCCAGGCGATGCACGCGAATTCGGGCATCAAACTGGGTGAGTGTCTGGTAATCAAAATCATCCGAACCATCATCGATCACGATGATTTCAAGATCGCTGAAGCTTTGAGAGCACACGCTAGCCAAGGCCTCGTGAATGAATTCACGCCCATTGCGCACGGGGATGATGACGGAGACGGCAGGTGTCATAGTGTCATGGGCGCCATGAGCTGATTGCTGAGGAAGCTTAAGGTTTCGCTTTCAAGCTGGTCGCGTCGAGCAATGATGTGAGCGCGCACCGGGGCAGGGTTGGCCAATAAATCCATGGCGCGGGAATAGAGCGCCTCCGGGTTGAAATTGGCTGCTGAGAGGCAGTTTTCAGATAAACCCATCAGATCGAAAAACCCCTGATGCTTGATGTCATACGCCAGCGCAATGCACGGCGTGCCGGCGCTGGTGGCGAGGATGCACGAGTGCAGCATGCCGCCGATGTGCAGGTCGAGTTTTGCGTATTCTCGGGCCAAAGTTGCCGTATCACCAGCGCCGACATTTTTAATATTCACGCCGCGCTGGGCGAGCAGCCGGGGCAAGATGTTTTCAGTGGCGTAATGCACAAAATAGCGGAACTCCGCCCCCGTTTCTTTTTGCAGCCTGAGCAATACCGCGCAATAGCTTTCCAGATTTTTCTGGAGCAGCGCGTTTGAATTCTTGCCGTGGAATGAAAAATTCACCCCGATAACGGGCGGCGTGTTTGCTGTAGGGGTGTTGGTGGATAGGGTCGATAGGCCAGCCGCAGCCTTTGATGCGGTTTGCATCCCCATGGCATGAACGAAATGCAGCACAGGGTCGCCGATCAGGTGCACGGGTTTTGACGTTAATGCCGCCAGAGCGGATTGGGTAGCCATATCTCGAACAGAAGTTGCCTGCGCATAATCCAGCAGTTGGCTGACCAGGGCCGCATCCTCCGGGTGCAGGCTGACAGGTGCATCTAAATCCGTTTGCCCCGGTCTGTTCAAACCGACACCAAAGAAAAAAGCAGGGATGGCATGATCACGGATGAATTCGAGATCGTTTTTTATTCGATCGGCAAGGCGCCCGTTGGCGGTAAGGAAAAAGTATCCGCTACCACTAAAAACCAGCATGGTTTTGTGGCGTTTTGCATCCTTGACCGGATACTGGCTAAGCTCTCCCCAGTTGATTGGCAGGATGTCTGCTTCCGGTAGTGTGCGCTGGATGAGTGCGGCGGTGGACTGATAAATCGCTACATCGCCCAGATTGATAATGTCCTGCCCGTCATAGTTACGATAGTCGAGATGCGAGAGATCGCCGTGACGAAAGTGGGTGACATCGCGATAGCCATGCAGCTTGCGGCGCGCAGCGGTACGCAGTTGCTCCACCATGGATAAGGGTGGGCGGGGACTGGCTTCAGCACCGTAGAGGATGAAGGGCGTGCGGGGGCTGGCTTCAGCACCGTAGATGATTATTTTTGAATCTGTCACGGTGGGCGTTTTACTTTCATAGTGGCGTTGAGTGACTGCATTCTGAAGCAATGTTCTCATAAAACAAGGTCAGTTTTTGATTCATGAGCTCTACGGATAAATGCGTTTGGGCAAAGGTTTGTGCTGACTGGCTGAGCAATTGTCTGGCTGCGGCATCAAGCTGCGCGACGGAAAGCAGCGCCTGGCACCATTCAGCCAGAATATCAGGGTTACACCGTTGTACTGCGGTGGATGCGCCATACACCGAGGTGAAGACGTCGTCATTCGGCACCACGGCAGGGATGCCGCTGGCCAGCGCTTCGGCGGTTGCCAATGGGCAACCTTCTATTTGGCCGCTTGTCGAGAGATAGCAGTCGCTCGCCTGGTAATAGGGTGTGGTATCGGCAACTTGTCCGGTCAAAATCACTTTATCTTGCAGTTTTAATGCGTCGATTTTAGCTTTCAGCACGTTTATTTCTGGACCATCGCCGACGATGAGCAAGCGTCCTTGTGGGTAGTTAGCCAAAAAATCAGCAAAGACATTTAATGCGAACAAAGGGCGTTTGTTTTCATCAAGACGGCCGCAAAACATGACGACGAAATTTTCTTCAGTGAAGCGCAGGCGCTGGCGAAATATTTGTCGGGTTGCGGCATTGGGTTGGTAGCGTTCGGTGTCAATGCCATTATGAATAACTTCAATAGGCGTCGAGGCTGGAATCAAGTCTTGATACAGGCGGACAAAAGCATCTTTTACCGGGGCAGAAACCGCATAAACGCCTTTTAAGCTGCGCAGCGCCTGTTTGGCAAAGGGGAGTGATTTTTTGGGCAGGGTTTTACTGTCGAATTTACAGTGCACGCCCATTACAAAGGGAATGTTGGCAGCGCTTAACACATAGGCCAGTGAGATGCCGAAAAAATTCCAGGGCAAGGCGATATGCGCCAAGTCAATTTTGTAATAGCGCAGCATGGGGATGCTGAGTAATGCCAGCCAGCGAAACGGCGCGGCCAGGTGTTGCCGTTCGATGAATTTATACGGCCGCCAATAAATGTATTTGCCGCCCGCGACTTGGATGTCGCGTTGCCATTGCGCCAGCTTTAAAAAATGTGGCGTGGCAACAAAAACCGTGTGCCCTAGGTGGGTCAATAGTTTCGTTTCCGCTTCGATGCGGCGTTCCATTCCTCCAAGCGCGGTTGAAATGCTACAAATCAGGATTCTCATCGTCTTTTTAGCAGGCTGTGTTTGCTGATGGATTGGTTGGTGGTCAGACACGTTCTGTCAATAAAAAGAACCCGCCACAGAACAGGCCAGGGTTGCGTTTGGCTAACCAGTTGATCAGTCCGTGCAAATGCAGCTGGCGCATTTGATGCGACATGGGCACGGCCGGGGCGATAGGGGATAAATCACTGATTATGCGAAACCCCGTGCTCGCCAGTAATTCACGGATTGAGCCTGGGGTGAAAAACCGGATGTGAGGGTTGTTCCAATCGTGGCTGTCTGGGAAAAACCGGTTCCAGTGTATGCCTGCGCCCAGCAGCATGCGCAAACGACCCGTGAGGGTGAAGTGATTGGGGACATTGATTAACAGCTTGCCGCCGGGTTTCAATAGCCGGTGTGCTTCACGCAATGCAGTGTCAGGCGCCATCAGGTGTTCGAGCACATCCAGACATAATACCCAGTCGTATTGAGCGGAATCCAAAGGCAAGGCGTTATCCAGATTTGCCACGAGGGTGTTCACGCCGAGGCTGGTTGCGTGTGCGGCCGCATCGGCCAGCCCTTCTACCCCGAGAACTTCATTTTCTGGCTGCAGAATGCTCAGGTTAGCGCCAGCGCCTGAGCCTAGTTCCAGGACACGGCAGCCGCTGATCGATTGCGTTTTTTTGAGTTGAGCGTTGGTGTTGCGGATATGGTCGCGTTCGCCAAAATCCACGGTGAGTCTTTCAAAACTGTAGTTCACGGCTGTCATTTAAAGCTCCCAAAATTGGTTTGACGATTCAAGTGGATTCAAGAATACGTCTCAAGCGGAGGGCAAAGGCTTCGAATGACAGGGCGCTAGTCACTGCACGATGGCCATTGAGTGCAATGGTTTTTGCATAGGCAGTGTCTGATAACAAGCGCACACAGTGATGGGCAAAATCATCATTCGATTCGCCCACGAGGATGTCTTGCCCTGCAACAAAGGAGTTGTTCCAGCCCTTGAATGAATAGCCGCTTGCGACGACAGGGCGTTGGTGAGCACAGGCTTCTGGGACTTTAATGTTTGATCCACCACCAGACAACACAGGCACAACACAGACAGCAGCTTCTTTATATGCTGCATCCAGATCGTCAACATAGCCGTCGGCAGAGCAATTAGGCGCGGCATTCCAGCGGCGCAGATTGTCAGGCGTGGCTTTGCCGACGACTCTGAAGCGGGCTGATGGATTTTTGGCAAGAATTTTCGGCCAGATATGGGCTAGAAAATGATCAACCGCAATGATGTTCGGCTGCCAGGACATAAAGCCGACAAACAACAGCGTTTTTCCGTCAGACGCCGAGTAATCGGCCGGGTGCTGGGGAAAGGCCGGCATGTTGCTGAGTAGCCCGCCTTTTAGCTGGGGAAAGGCTTTTTGGTCGCGCTCACAAACAAACAAGAAGGTCGCGTTTTTGAGGCGTGCTGTTTTCAGGCGCGCCTTAATGATGCGTTGGTTAAGCCATTTGATCGTTTCTTTGAGGAGGGCACGCGGGGAATTTAAGAGCGACCATGATGTGCTGTAAATCGGGTCGTCAAAGTCAATGATGAGTGGTTTATTGCCGGGTAAATTGAATTTCAGGTAAGGCGTGATGTAACGGCAAACGATGCAGTCGTATTGGTCGAAATCGATGGTATTGATAAGCAGGGTTGAGAGCCATTTTGAGGGCAGCCCACACCAGGCGCGATCCAGCAGATTTTTCGGCACATAGTTGAGATGGAACAGCTTGCCGCTACCGAGTTCTGCGGGCAGATCAGTTGTGGTGTTAGGGGCATCGGTTTCAGACAACAAGACCACATCCGTTGTGGCGTATTGACCAAGTGCCTTGAGTAAAAAGTGCGTTCTTTGCCCTGCGCCATAGTTGGTGCATTGCGGGTCGTGGTAGGTGAGCAAGAGGGCTCGCCGTGGAGTTTGGGGCAAAGTCATGGCTTATGCCGCCGTCCCACCAGCGCCGACTTTTTATGGTTTATAGGGCGGCTGTTCATCGCTAGGTTTTTTCCGGTTTGTCAGTATTCAAATACTTGAGCTTGAGGTATTTGAGATAAACCGTATCCCGCACATATTTGCCGAGTATCCGCCCAGGTGCGCCATCGCGCCAGCCGCCGTAGAGCAGGTGCCAGCGCGCCCAAATCAGCCAGGGGTAAGCGTAAACTTTCAGCCAGGAGGATAACTCGCTCTTGGCGTGCATGTCTTCTGCGGCGAGCTTTGTGTAGAGGCCGATTTTTGCGTAAAGGTCATCGATGCTGTCGCAGCTGTAATGCAGGATGGGTTCGTTGATCTGACCGATCCTGGCGCCGTCGAGCTGTAGTTGTTCATGGATGATGCGGCTGCCGCGATGGCTTAACCGCTCGCGCTGAAACAGACGAACGATGAACTCAGGTGTTTTGACGGGGTAAAAATTGCGCACGGGATGCCCCATGAAAAACCAGTTTCTGCGGATGGAAAATCCGTCAGGGGTTGCTCCTGCTTCGGTTTGAAACTGGGTGTTTTTTAATTGCTGCAAACGTTTGCCGAGTGCTTCTGAAACGACTTCGTCAGAATCCAGCGCCAGCACCCACGGCTGGGTGCAGTGGTCTTCAGCAAAAATGCGCTGGTCGCGAAAGTTATCAAAACTGCGCGTGAGAATGTTGGCACCAAAGCGGCGGGCGATGCTCAGTGTTTGGTCTGTGCTGCCTGAATCCACAATGAGAATTTCATCCGCTACCTGCTGAATCGAGGTGAGTACCTGCGCCAGGCGGCGTTCGCTGTTATAGGTGAGGATGTAACAGGAAAGCGTGGAAGGCGCGGTTGTCATCGTCATGCGGTGAAGCGGGGCAGGCCAAAGTGGTCGCGCAGTTGGTCTGAAATGCGCTGATAGACGGCCTTGGGTTTGAGTTTTACAAAGTGGGCGAATGTGGGCGAATGCTGTACATGCTTGCGCGGGAAAAATCGCCCCAGCAGGCGGAAGTCATCATGCCGGGTGATCTGGCTGGTGTGCGTGAAGGGGTCAAAGTGAATCTTGGAGGCGTTGATGGTGGTGATTTGTATGCTGCCTTCGGAAGGTTGGTAGCTGACCGTCGGGGTGTGCAGCTTGCCTAGCGTTGCGCCAATGAAGGGTTCGTCCGCGAGTTGCAGTTTATTGCGGTGAAATGAGCCGAGCAGTTCTTTGTGGTTTTCTACCAGGTCCAGCGCGGTGGCAAAAAAATGGTCGGTTTCGGCACCCTGGCGAAAATAAAAAACACCGGAATTCAAGGTGCGCATGTAGTCGATGCCGAGTTTTTTAATCACTTCGGCAATATCAAAGCCGTACCAGCGGCCTGAGGTGACTTTTCCACCCGGGCTGCAAAAGCCGGGGCTTTGGAATTTTGCCCAATGCCTGTCCATGTCGTTTTTGAGCAGTATGCAGTCGGAATCGACAAACATGGTTTCGTCAAACGGGCTGACTTCATTCATGCGCAACTTGTTAAGGCAGCCGTGAAACCCGGGTTTGTTTTCCAGATAAACAATGTGGTCGATGAACTTGCCGTAGTCGTCAGGAATCGGCATGGTGCGGTCAGTCACCATGCAGACTGGCCGCGTGGGGTCATTGAGTTTTAACGAAAGCACCAGATTCATCGCCAGGTCAAGATAAAAGGGCGTTCCGGTGGCGAGGGTGATATAGCCTTGCATGTGTGTATTGTTGATGCGTATTGGGTCGGTGGATCGGTGCTGATTGAAAGGTCTTACAGTTTTGCGCCGCTCATGCGCCGCTGGGTGAGTTTATCCATGATGGTTGACTCCAGTCCTTCGGGCCGCCCGATCAAGTGCCAACTCACCAATGACCACAGCATGAAGAACACCGCGCCGGAAAGTATAGCAGCGGCAAGTCTTGGCACGGGGGCGTCGATCACTCCCTGTAGATACATCACGAGCCCGTACATCGCTACCGAGCCTGCCAGCGGACGGACAATGGTTTTCAGAATGGGTGTTATCGGCAGCTGGCATATCTTTTTGGTATAGAGCAGGGTTACGCATGAGTTGACGGCCGAGCTGAATATACGAGCGAGAGCTAATCCGACCAGATGAAAGCCGGGGACGAGGGTGATGGCGGCCACGACAAAGCTGGCAAACTCGATCCAGATAATCTGGCTTTGGGATCGGGTGTGGCCATGCAGGATCAACAGGGTGTTGGCAGGAGCGGTGGTGGTTTGCAGTACAGAAGCCAAGGCAAATAGCGAAATGAAAGGCACGGCATCCATCCATTTACTGCCGAGGACTATCTCAGTCGCCTGGGCGGCAATGGCCATGAAGCCCAGACCGATGGGCCAGATCACGGTGTTGACGGCGGCGATGGTCTTGATCACCGCCTGATTGGTGCGCTCGATATTTCCCTCAAGGGATGAGAGCACGGGCAACAGGGCTTTGAGCATGGCCGGGCCGATTTCGCCCACGGGCATCTGGCCAAAATCGGAGCCGACGTTGTACAGCCCGAACTGTGCGGTGGTGCCGATGCGGCCGGCGGCAAACTCGTCCCCTTTGCGCAGGATGAACTGGCCCACATTGGCAAGCATGAGCCATTTGGTAACCGCCCAGATTTCGCCGATTTTTGAGGTGTTCCAGCGCGGGCGATAGGGGTGCCAGAGGTAACTGAGGAATACGGGCAGGGTATATCCCGCGATGATGCCAATGACGAGGGCGCGGTAATCGCCCAGGATCAGGCCGGCGCTCACCGTCGTTGCTACGCTGGCAATTTTTGAGATGGCCGCTATCTTGAAGTCCAGCGTGTAGATAAATGCTTTGCGCGCCAATACCTGGCCGATATTGCCAAAACTGATGAAGATCACGCTGGCGGCAAGCGAACAAAGCACAAAGGTGAGCCGGGGTTCGTTGAAGTAGTCGAGGGCAAGCGGCAGGGTAAGCAACAGCATGACGCCCATGCCCATGCCTTGAATAATGCCTAGCGTCCACGCGGAATCAATTTCATCCCGCGTGACTTCTGCCTTGCGTAGCAGCGCGGTGCCGGGGCCGAAATCAAGAAAGGTTTGAATCAGGCCCACCACCAGCATGCCCATGGCCACGATGCCGTAATCTTCTGGCATGAGTAGGCGCGCCATGATGACGGTATTGATAAAGCCCAGCCCTTTGATGAGCCAGCGGGTGCCGATAGTCCAGGCGGCACCGCGGATAAGATTTTTTTTGGGGTTGTTAGTCGGGGCCATGGTCGGCGCGCAGTTTATCTGATGCGCCGGGGCTCGGGTTTTGCGTGATCTGGGCGGCAAACAGGGCGAGCACGAGTAGCAGGAAAAGAAAGCGTGGCGTATCAATCAAGGTATCGAATAGTCCCACCACTAAAAAACCTGCTGTGGCGGCCAGACTTACGCCAGCGGCAGGGTTGCCGCGCCAGGCGGCACGGCCAGCCAGTCCGAACACCACGATGAAAAACAGGCCAAAGCCGAGCACGCCAAACCATCCCTGGTCGAACAGTATCGCCAGTGGCATGCTCTTGATGTGCCAGGCCAGGTGCTCGTCGGTGGCAAAATACCAATGATCCATGCCGTGTGAAAAGTCGGCGTTGGTGATACGGTCCGTTCCGTGTTCGGGGATGAAGTGGATGTTGTCGATATCCACCACGGTACTACCATTGGTGAAGAATGACAGTTTGACGGGCCTCTGGCTGAACCATTGTCCGCTGCCCAGTTCGCCCGAATCGATGAGTTGCTCAACCGGCTGCCAGATGCCGGCCTGGGTTGTGACCTGACTTTTGTTCCAGGCGGCGCAGCGGCTTGAGGCCAGCATCCATTTTTCGCACAGTGCGATGCCGACCGTGTTGCCGGACGTGGCGGAGCGCAGATCAAAGCGCAGGCGATAACGCTGATGTGGCTCAATGGCGACAATCTGCTCTACATAGAGTGTGCTGCCTGGCGCGATACGCAGGAAGGTGTTATCTGCCTCGCTGCCGAGTGCGTGGACGGAAGGATGAAAAGGCTCGCGGCTGCGCCAGAAGTGGGCATCAGGAAAGCGGCCAATACCCATGCCGAAGATTTCCGTTAGCCAGCCGCTGTCGCGTATCGAGAGTCCATCGTGCCAGTGGGCGGTGCGCACGCCAAGATCGTTGCCGATTTCCGACATGCGCTTTTGCACAAAACTGCCTTCAAACAGCGGCACGGCGACTGCGAGTGCTGCTCCTGCGAGCAGGGTGATCTGTACGAATCGCTTGAGTTTTTTGTCCTGACCGGCCATCAGGGCCAGTAAAGCCAAGCCGCAAGCGACGGCATAACCGGCAAATCCGTTGCGCGAGACTGTTGCCATCAAGGCGTAAGTGCTGGCAAGTAACAACGCTGTACCGGCAATCCGCAGCAGCCAGCGGCGAGTGGTGATGGTCAGGTAAAGCAGAAAAGGCGTGGCTACCGCCAGGTAACACTCGACATAGGCGCCACCGGTATGAATGGCAGAAAACGGCCCTGTGGCGCGGTAGTCCGAGCTGAAATTGAGGAGCCCGCCGAACATGATTTTTTCGCGCATCATGGTAGCAACAACGGCGGCCAGGCCGAGTGCCATGCCCCAGGCGAACCATTGGAAGCGCTGATTGGGTGCGTTGTCGATGCGGCGTGTTAAACCAATAAACAGCAAAGTCCATACGAACCCCTTGCTGATGCGCAGCGCGTTGAACGGGCTGAAGTAATTTACAAACGAGCTGATATCCGGCATGGACCAGGGCAGTAGCGCTTGTAGTGTGCTGAAGAAAAAGCTGAGTGCCAGAAAAATCAGCGCCCACTTCAATGCCGGGTGCCAGGGGTTGCTACTGGCCGCAGTGCGCGCATAGCCTGTTGCCAGCGTGATTGCCAGCAGGGCATCGAGTTCGTCAAGATAAAAGCGGCCGCTCCAGGGGGCCAGATCAAGGATGGGCAGTGCAGCGGGAATGATCAGCAGGATGGCAACGGGTTTATGCCAAACGGCAAGCGTGCTGGCTGCTAGCAGCGCTGCAAGAAGCAAGGGTTGCACAGGAAAATGAACGAGCCAGTAAGTGACGCCTGCGGCAGCGAGCATCAGCAGGGTTAGGTGCTGCGCGGTAGGGCGTTTGGGCGCAGCAGAGGTGTTTGGTGTCGGAGGGGCAGGGGGGGTAGGAGTTGCAATAGGCGCAAGGGCACGGTCAGCGTCATCGGTTTTTCTGGGTATATCGCGCGCTGCTGGCGGTGTCTGGCTGTCGGGAATCATGCGGCTGACGATAAGGAATGTGAAGCGTGCCATCACTACCGCGATCAGGATATTGGTCGGGTCGGCATGTGTGCTGGTGGAGAATAACTTGGCGGTTTCAATAAGAGCGGCCAAGACGGCTGGCGCATAGGTCGATAGCAGCAATCGGCGTTGTGAGAGCTGCGCGAGAATGCCCAGCGGCGCGAAGAGCAGCGCCACTGAGATCAGGCTGGTCAAGGCATTAGCTTCGCTGACATAGTAGTGATAGTAAAACGGCAGAAAATGAAGCTTTCCCAGCGCATCCTGTGCGGAGTCGACACTGCCCCAGGGGCGGTAGAACCAGCTCGTAAAAAGGGCGAGGCCTAGCATGTAAAGCAGGGTTAATAGCACGCAATGGCGTTGCAAGATGGATTGCCAGGATTCATGCCACGGCGAGCGCATTTTTACCCCCATCGTGACCCAGAGCATGCCGCCGATATAAACGCCCAATGTGCGAGTGATAACCGAGACGCCTTGGCTGCTGCCTGAATAGGTAAAGAGTTGAAGGGTTTCGATGCCAATGCCGAGCAGCAGGCCACTGATGATGAGCTGCAAAGTCAGCTGCGTCATTCGTCCGTCATTTGTCTCAGGGTGACTGCGACGGCGTGCATTGCGGGCGATGAAGATACCGAAAGGCAAAACGGCGGCGACTTCAATTGCCAAAGTGATCAAGGTACGCAGGCCGTAGCCAGGTTGACTGGCGGCGAAGAGAAGGCCCCATCGATCAGATGCCAACTTTGCTGAAATCTCTTTGGCAGACAGGAGGAAATCAAAAGGGAAAAAACAAAAGGCCAGGTAGGCCGCCATGTAAACGCCCAACAGCAGCGTCACGCCTTGAGTACCGTGTGCAGGTTTGAAGGCGGCTATTCGGCGGATTGAATTGCTTAACGGCAAGGCAAGCAGCACACCCAGTGCGCCGCCGATGGTTTCGGCGAGGAGGTCGTTTTGCGATACCGTGCGCGGTGGAAAAAAGAGTTGCGTGAATTCCACACCGAATGCGATGAGGGCCAGTGCCGCGATGCTCAACAGGAGCGTGCTGCCCAGCGCCAATCCCCGAAGTCGCCCAACGAAGCGTTCCGCCAGCAGGAAGCCCGCCGGAAGATACAGCACCCCATTGGCGATCCAGTCTGCCCGACTTTCTATCCCGAGACTGAGCATGGGCGTGCGCTGAAATTGATCCCAGGCCCAGGCCAGTGAATGCGGATGAAAATCCAGCGGCACGAGGCTGCCGTAAATGATGAAGACAAGGGTGGCGAATAACCAGGCTGGATGCAAACGGGGGGCAGCTTCTATGCGCATGGTGTGGAATTTGTGACGTACAGGATTGCTTTCAAGGTATTCATGCGGGGTATGTGCAGCAAACAGCTGTTTTTCGTCTTGCCGTATCGCCAGCGCGCCCTGCAGGAAGTTCCCTTGGGGTGCCGACTATTCGACAGCAAGGACTTCCGTGATGTGTTTGTGATCTTCATTCCCGCCCGGATCAGGCTGACTGTTTCTGTTTTAGCGGATAGTGTCGGGTTGCATGGTCTGCCGCGCTCCCGGTAGGGTCGGCGTTCCTGTCAATAGACGGGTTGCGGCGGGATGAACATATTCTTGTTGCGGAGCGAGGGTCATGCCATTGGCCATGGGCGGTGGAATGTAAGTGCGTTCCAGACCGCTCTCCCTGGCGATGCGGTAATCATGCCGGTCGGCCAGCACGAAGCTACGCGCATCGACATTGGGGTTATTGGCGAAGCGCCCGTCAATGCCGGTGTTGAGAGGCCGTTTGCCAAGTAGCAGGTTGTTATAAGCAGTGATGCTGCCAGCACCAGGCTTTACGACCAAAAATTTTCCGTTTCCGAACCAGTGATCCACCAGCGTGTTGTTGATGAGATGCAGCGTGTTTTTTTGTGTCTTGTAACCTTCAGCTCCAAAAGAAATGAGCGTCGGGTTTTCCGTGGTGGCACTTTGTTCAATGATGTTGCCGATCACGTAAGCCGTGCCGCCGTTGGGAAATTCCAGCTCGTAGCTGGCGCGGCCACCGGCTTCGTCGGTTAGCCGGTTGTAGAGAATGTGGTTTTCACGTGCGCGGCTTTTGAGCAGGTGGCCCACATTGGCATGGTGAAAATAACTGCCGGTGACGCGCAGGGTTTTGATGGCACCTACATAAAGATTGTGGCTGTAGCCATCTCCTGCGCCATTGTGGCCGAATTCGCTGCTCTCAATGGTGAGCGTGGCATTCGGGTCGCTGCTGCTGAGCAAGCCGTTTTCATTTTCGATAAATCGGCAGTGACGGAGGGTTAAATCACCTTCTTCAAAGCGGATGCCGGCACCATTTTTATCCGGCACGCGAGCGCCGGAAAACTCGATATTCTCGATGGTGATTTTTCCGCCACGCACAATCCAGATGGCTTTTTTTTCGGCACTGGCACCGTTGGCCAAGAGGCGCACGCGGCCACCGTTTTTGTCACTTATGCCGCGAATCGTCAGATTGTCCTGCGTCCAGATAGCAACATCTTGCGGGTAGTCGCCGGCGGCAATTTCTATTGTGTCGCCATTGCGCGCCAAGGCTGCTGCCGTAGCGATGGAATGGATGCGGGCAGTGGGGCCGACGCTGATAATGCGGCCGGTTGTCTTGCCAGCGATGGATGGATTGGATGGATCTGCTACGTCTAGCGGCGGTTGCGGGGCAGGCGGGGAAGGGACGACAATCAGCTCTCCGGTGGGCGCACGACGAATTTCGCCAAGATAAGGGGCGGTGTCGGGCAACGTGTCATCTGTTATTTTTTCAGCTGCAGCTAAGGAGATGGTTAAGGGGATAGATAAGATGATGAAGAATAAGGGGAGGGCGAACCGCGCGCTTGCAGTGATCAATCTCGCTACCATCGCCACCATCGCTACCATCGCCGTCTCGCCAGCGCCGACTTTTTTTGGTGTAGATTGGGCAATGTTTTTTTCAAATAACGAGGAGGTAGTCATGGAATCGATCATCTTGCGCTGGTTGGGCCGGTTAGCGGCGGTGGCAGGAGTGCTGCTCAGTGCTGTCATCGGAATACTACGCTTGCAAGGGCATTTCTGGTTGGGCGGGTTTCAGGCCGGCACGTTGCTGTTGGGTGGAATTGCCTTGATGATGTTTGCCTGTTTGTGCTATCTAGTGCTGATCGAACGGCATGTGTTGAAAAGGTAAAGGATTAAATCGTCCGGAAAACGCCTGGCTACATCATTAACCGTATTTACTGCTTCTCTACAGCGCCTTGTTTGTCCAGCCTATCCTTCCTTCCTTCCGACGGTTACGGTGTCGTAAGACCGCTCTACTGGAAAGCCGAATCTACCGAGAATGTCATAAACAATTCGCCTCTTTCGACCTTGGCACTCTCGTGATATACCCGGCAGATATCTATGGAAGTTCGGTGTTTCCAACGACTCCCAACAGGAAAGTATCACTGTTAGCGAGGCTTCTTCGTACAAGGCTTTCATGCCTTCAGGGTAAATTCTCCAACAATCAACTGGAGCTTCATGATAAATCCAACTGACTGGATTTATCGTCATTATTAACCCACCCGCCTTTGTGATTCTTGCTAATTCTGGCATCCATCTCCAAGGCTTTTTTACATGTTCGATTACTTGACCTGAGAGTACGACATCGTACGACTCATCTGGAATTGCGAAGGAATACGGACTGCTATTCGGGTATGTCAAGTTCGGACTATCGTATATATCGAGAGTGTGCCACTCAAGCGACAAACCTGCTGTTAAACGCTGATAAGTTGATGGAAATGAGTCGGGGCCAATTTCTAGAACTTTCATCCCAGGTTTCAATAAGGGTAATGCGTACTTCTCAAACAGCAATCTAGAATTTGTGTGCATCTCATATCTCCAGTGTGTTCACGCCGCAATATTCTGACCTTACCCTGTTTTCCATATCTCCGAAAAAATAGGACACGATTTATTGACGACTCATTGCCGCACTATTAAACCGCCCGTCCGTATGAATCTTCCAGCCGCACGATATCGTCTTCGCCCAGATAGCCGCCGGATTGCACCTCGATCATTTCCAGATCAATCTTGCCCAGATTTTCCAGGCGATGCACGACGCCTAACGGAATGTAGGTGGATTCGTTTTCAGCAAGCAACAAGATGTCTTCGCCACGGGTAACCTGGGCTGTGCCTTTGACCACAACCCAGTGCTCGGCGCGGTGGTGGTGTTTTTGCAGCGA
Organism: Rugosibacter sp.; assembly: GCA_030645365.1. Taxonomy (GTDB): domain Bacteria; phylum Pseudomonadota; class Gammaproteobacteria; order Burkholderiales; family Rhodocyclaceae; genus Rugosibacter. The sequence goes on along the minus strand of JAUSMB010000043.1, from coordinate 23,573 downwards.
GAGCTGCTTGCCGGGTTTGACGATGATGCGCTTGACTTGATAACGCTCGCCTTGCACGATGCCCTGATAGCTGCCCCAGGGGCGGTGGACGTGCATGTGCAAATCGCTTTCGGTGCGGCCATCGCGCTGCAATTGCTCGACGATTTTCTTGACTTCCTGGGTGCGGTTTTTTGGCGCGATGAGCACGGCATCTGCCGTTTCGATCACCACCATGTCGGTGAGGCCAATGGTGGTGACCAACCTTGATTCGGCGCGGATGAGATTGTTGCTGCAGTCATGCGCGATGACGTCGCCCGTGCAGGTGTTGCCGTTAAAGTCGGCGCTGGCACTACGGCACAGCGTATCCCACGCGCCAATGTCATTCCACCCGGCGGAGAGCGGAATGACAATGCCATCATCGGTTTTTTCCATCAGCGCGTAGTCAATCGAGTCGGCGCGACACGCGGCAAAGGCTTCGCTATCCAGACGAATGAAATCCAGGTCACGGCGGGCGCGATCAACGGCGTTGCGTGCGGGTTCAACAATGTCGGGCGCCAAGCGGCTCAGGGTGCGCAAATAGCGATCCGCGCGGAACAGGAACATGCCGCTGTTCCAATAGTATTCGCCTGAATCAAGATAACTTTGGGCGGTGGTTAAATCCGGCTTTTCAACAAAGCGATCAATCGCAAAACCATCGGCGATGGCGGCGCCTCGGTGGATATAGCCATAGCCGGTCTCGGCGCGTTCGGGGGTAATGCCGAAAGTAACAAAACGCCCGGCGGCAGCGTGCGGCAGTCCTAGCGCAACCGCTTGTTGAAAGGCGGCAATGTCGGTGACGACATGGTCGGAAGGAAGCACCAACATCAAGGGAGACTGACCATCTTGGCGGCACCATTGCGCAGCAGCAGCCAACGCCGGAGCGGTATTGCGCGCGGCGGGTTCGAGCAGAATATCGGCTTCAATGCCTATCTCGCGGATTTGCTCGGCTACCAGAAAGCGGTGCGCCTCATTGGTGATCAATACGGGCCGGCCTAATTCCGGAAAGCCCTCAAGGCGCAACAGTGTGGCTTGTAATAAGGAATGCTCGCCCAGCAAGCGTAAAAACTGTTTGGGATATTGTGCGCGTGACAGGGGCCACAGCCGCGTGCCGGAACCGCCACACAACAGAACGGGAATAACGGGCGGCTGATTCGTCGCTTTGGTGGCAGGCTGGTTTATGTTTGGCATGGTGTAGGGCAGATATTTTTAATGTTGTTTGAATTTCATGCTTTCATGTTATCAAACCTTTGCGTCGGTTTAATGACGAATTTCAAGCGTGGGGCTGATATGCTAGGCCGAATGATGGTTGTTGTGGAGCGCAGGACATGATTCAACAAAGAATACTTTTTGTTTGTACGGGGAACATTTGTCGATCACCGACTGCTGAAGGGGTGGCGCGCGCGCTGGCGGAAAAACAAGGGGTGGGGCATTTGTTCACGTTTGATTCTGCTGGCACGATCGGTTATCACAACGGCGAGCCGCCGGATCGGCGCGCCATTGCGGCTGCCGCCAAGCGTGGTTATGATCTGGCGCCATTGCGTGCACGGCAGGTGACGGAGAGCGACTTTTTTTATTTCGATCAAGTGCTGGCAATGGATCGCGGTCATCTCAAGGTGCTGGAAAAACTTTGTCCGCCGATGCATCGGCAAGGCCTGGGTTTGTTTCTTGAGTATGCCGGTAAGGAACTTGACGACGAGGTGCCCGATCCTTACTACGGCGGCCCTGAGGGTTTTGACCATGTGCTGACGTTGGTTGAAAACGCTGCTGAGCAGCTGATTCGCCGCTTATCGGCGCCGCGTATCGGATGAGATACCACTCGGCTAGAGCAGCACTTCAGTCACGGCAGGATGGGCAAGAAAATTTTGTGGGCTGGCACTGGCACCATAAGCACCAGACTGGAAAATGACGAACAGGTCACCTGGTGTTGCATGGGGTAGGTTGACGTTATCGGCCAGCAGATCAAGCGGGGTGCACAGCGGGCCAACAACGCTGGTGGGGGTGCTCGTTGCCGCATCACCAGCGCTGTCGTCCAGTGACGGCCTTTTGAATCCGTCTGTGGACAAGACGCTGCCCGCATCCTGCGCATGAATAATCGCCACGGGGTAGTTGCGGCGAATTACCTGGCCAAAGTTCCCGCTGGCGGCCAGATGATGATTCAGCCCGCCATCGGTGACAAGATACGTGTGGCCGCGCGAGATTTTTTTATCTATGATGCGTGTCACGTAAATACCCGCTTCGCCCACCAGATAACGGCCGAGTTCCAGATGCAATGCCGCGTGCGGTAACCGCTGTGCGGCATCGGTGGCGATCTCGTTTAAGGCCGCAATAATCGGCGCCAGGTCAAGGGCCGATTCGTGAGGAAAATAGGGAATGCCGAAGCCGCCGCCGAGGTTGAGTGTTTTGATCGGCGCAGGGGTGTGTGCGGCAAGCCTTAAGGCCAGCTGATAGCTCGCGCGTTGTGCTTCGGCAATCGCCTCGCCGTTCAGGTTTTGCGAGCCAGCGAAAATGTGTAAACCTTCAAATGTCAGGTGGTTATCAAAGCGCGACCAACTGGCTAAAAGATCGGGAATCATTTCTTCGTCAATGCCAAACGGTCGCGGTCCGCCGCCCATACGCATGCCTGAACCTTTTAATTCAAATGCTGGATTGACTCTCAGCGCGACACGCGCCACACGCCCCTGGTGTTGCGCGATTGTCGCCAGGCGCAGCAGTTCTCCTGCGGATTCGGCATTGATCAATACATTTTCTGCCACCGCTTGCGCCAGTTCGCTATCGCGTTTGCCGGGTCCGGCGAAGCTTATGCTTTCGGGCACGATGCCCGCTTTAAGCGCCAGATCAAGCTCACCGGCAGAGGCAATATCGACACCATCAACCAGCCCGGCCATCAAGCGCACTAAAGGCAGGAATGGATTGGCCTTGATTGCGTAGTGCATGCCAATGGATTGGGGTAAAGCCGCGCGTAAATCGGCAATGCGTTGTGTGATTCGCTGGCTGTCGTAGGCATAAAACGGCGTGCCCTGCTCAATGGCTAATTGGATAATCGGCTGGCCGCCGAAGGTGTGTGCCTCGTGAGGAAAAGACAAGGTATGCATCGCGTTAAAATTTTTGATGGGTAGCGGTTTTGCCTGCGCTAGCCGCCAGGGTAGCGGCCAGGTTATCGGCTAGTGTACGCCGATCAATCTTGCCATTGGCATTGCGTGGCAATGGACCGGGATAAATCGTGATCATGGCTGGCACCATATAAGACGGCAAACGGTGGCGGCACTCGGCGAGCAAAGTGGCGGGCGCCGCTTCACTCGCAGTTTCGCTCGCTGTTTCGTTCGTCGTTTCGTTTGTGGCGTTTGCGGTGAGGGCGATGACGACATGAATCGCTTCACCCAACGTGTCGTGCGGTATGCCAAAAGCGGCGCATTCGGCGACTAGCTCAAAGGCATAGAGCACTTCTTCGATTTCAGTGGGACTCACGCGATAGCCGGAGGTTTTGATCATGTCATCCCGTCGCCCCACAAAGTAGAGAAAGCCTTCGGCATCGCGCCGCACGGTGTCACCGGAATAGACGGCGCGCTCGGTCGCGGTTGGGTCGATGTGTGCCGGCAAGGGTTTAAATCGCTCGGCGGTGGCTTCTGGATTATTCCAGTAACCGAGGGTGACCAGCGCGCCGCGATGAACGAGTTCGCCGGGTTCGTTGTCATCGCAGAGCGTGCCGTCGGCGCGCAACACGAGCACTTCGGCATGGGGAATGGCTCGGCCGATCGAATCGGGCCGCCGGTCAACTTCTTCAGGCGGCAGATAGGTTGAGCGAAACGCTTCGGTGAGGCCGTACATCAGAAAAGGTTTCGCATGTGGCGCTTTTTCTCGCAAACGTCCCAGCGTGTCACTCGGCATGCGCCCGCCGGTGGTGGCGAAATACCGCAAGGCCTCGGCGCAACCCGCGGGCCAGTCGCATCGCGCGAGCTGGATGTACAACGGCGGCACGGCGGTCAGGCCGGTGATGCGTTCTTCAGTCAAGGCACGCAGCAGATCACGCGGCAGCAAATAATTGTGCAATACCACGCAGGCACCGACATGAAACGCGGTGGTGAGCTGACTGAATCCGGCATCGAACGACAAGGGCAAGGCCGCGAGCAGGCGGTCGCTCGGGCGATTATCAAGATAGTGCGCGACACTTTGCGCGCCGATTACGAAATTACGGTGAGAGATCACCACGCCTTTGGGTTTGCCGGTGCTGCCCGAGGTGTAGAAAATTGCCACAGCATTTTTATCGGCGGAGATTTGCGAGGGATTATCGGTGCCCTTGGGCATGACGTGAAAAGTCGGCGTTGGTGATACGGCAGAAAGCGGCAATGCAGCGTCTTTCAAGAGCGCTGACCAGTACTGGCAGCGATTCGTCTGCGTGACGCCTTCATCATCAACGACAACGATTTGCCGCAGCGCGGCGCCCTGATAAAGGGAAAGCAAAGGCTCAAGGGAGGCGAGGCGTGCAGCGGAGGTGACGAGGATGGCGACATTACAATCCTGCAGAATGTGGCTGACTTGTTCCGCACGCAGAATCGGATTTATCGGTACGAAGAGGCCGCCGGCATGGGCCGTGCCAAAGCAGGTAAGCACGGTTTCCAGACGCTTTTCGAGATACACCGCGACGCGTTCGCCGGGCATCAAGCCAAGCGCTGCGAGTGCTCGCGCGCACTGTTCGGTTTGCTGCCAAAGCTCAGCATAGGTAACTTTTTGTGCGCCATCAATTAATGCCAGCGCTTGTGGCGTGCGCTGCGCGGCGTTGCGTATGAGATCGGGTAATAGCAGGCGGGTCATGTTGTTTTGCTGGCTCGCCAGGCGCGAAATTTTTTGCCGCCATAGTGACGCGCTGCGGTGCACATACCGCGTGGTGTTGCGAGGTCAAATGCAATCAGCCCATGCCGCTCGCGACGATGAGTCATCCAGTCTTGTTTGTAGGCGTCATCGCCGCTCAGATAGTCAATTTCATCCACGGCATCAAAATCCAGCACGTGTTCCATCAGGGTAGCGGTGAGCAGTGATCCCGGCGAGTAGCGCGCCGCATCGGGGTCGTAAGCGAGTTTGAAAATTAAGGCCTTACCCTGATCCACGAACCAGATCTGGCTGGCGATGGCGATGCCATCGAGCGACAAAACACCCAGCCGCAGTTTGCCTTTTTGCGCGGCGAGAACACACAGCCTGCGCACAAAATCAGGGAAGGCTTCAGCAGGTTTCCAACTGCGCTGATAGATGGTTTCAAAAGCGTTAATCGCCGTATCGAGTGGTTCCCCCGACTGTGTGTGAATGTCTATTTTCCATGCCCCTGCGCGATCGAGTTTTTTGCGTGCGCGGTGCACCGTGTTCTGCAAGGCGGAAGGGCGTTGCACAAAGTAATCGGCAAAGCGCAGGTCATGGCAGGGCAGGACCCAATTGCCAAAACAAAAATAGTGGTCGACCGCGTAACCTGCCGTGGTGAGCGCGGTGCGCATGGCGGAATAAAAGCCGCCATTCGCATCCAGCGGTTGTAATTGGATGCTGGCCGGGCGCGCGGCAAAAAAATTGCTGTCACGCAAAAAATGAGTGATCGCGCCAAGCGCACGCGCGGGCACAGAATCCACCGGCCAATCGGTTGCGTTCACAGCGTTGTGAAATATCACAGGTGCATACAGTGGCGTGTAGAAGTTGCTCAGGCTGGTGAGTCTGCCGTGTTCCTGAATCAACGGTAAGCCAAGAACAGGGGATCCATCGTGCGTGACCAGCAGCCATTGCAGATGCAGGCCTGCGGGCAGGCCATGTTGTGCGAGCAATTCAAACCAGTCAGTGGTTTGGAAAAGCGCGCCATGATCGCTGGCTTGCTCTGCGGATTGTTCACCTATGGCTGCCCGAAATTCGGTGAAGTGATCAAAGCGGCGGACGATCATGGTCTGCTGTCTGTTTGCAGCATTTATCAGTGGCTGTAAGGTAGTCGTAAGGTGGTTGTAACTAGTGACGTCCGATAGCGAAATAAATCAGCCCTGCAGCGCGGACATGCGCGGGGTCGTAGAGATTCCGGCCATCGAAGATGACTGGCGTTTTGAGCTTGGCCTTGATGGCGGAAAAATCCGGCGCGCGGAATTCTTTCCACTCCGTCACAATCGCCAGCATGTCGGCGCCTTCGAGTGCATCCATGGGGCTCTGGGCATATTCAAGCCGCGGCTCGGTGCCGTAAATACGCTGGGTTTCGTGTATCGCAACGGGGTCATAGGCGCATACCGTTGCGCCACGCTTGAACAATTCCTCGATGAGAACACGGCTCGGTGCTTCGCGCATGTCATCCGTATTCGGTTTGAAGGCCAGCCCCCACAGGGCAATTTTTTTGCCAGAGAGGTCTTCACCAAAATGCTTGATAATTTTTTGCGCCAGCACGTGCTTTTGCACTTCGTTGGCATCTTCCACTGCTTGCAACACCTTGAGGTCTTGCCCGGCGGCGTGCGCGGTGCGAACCAGCGCCTGTACATCCTTGGGGAAACATGAGCCGCCATAGCCGCATCCGGGGTAGAGGAAGTGATAACCGATGCGCGGGTCGGAGCCGATACCCTGACGCACTAGCTCAATATCCGCACCGAGTTTTTCCGCCAGATTCGCCAGCTCGTTCATGAAGCTGATGCGCGTGGCCAGCATGGCATTGGCGGCGTATTTGGTCAGTTCGGCCGAGCGCACATCCATCACGATCAGACGTTCGTGGTTGCGTTGAAAGGGCGCATAAAGCTGGCGCATCATGTCAGCCGCCTGCTCATCGGAAACGCCCACGACAATGCGGTCCGGCTTCATGAAATCGTCAATTGCCGCGCCTTCTTTTAAAAACTCCGGGTTGGAGACGACACTGAAATTGATTTTGGCATGACGTACGGTGAGCACTTCGGCAATCGCCATGCGCACCTTGTCAGCGGTGCCGACAGGAACGGTGGATTTGTCGACAATGACCTTGTAGTCGGTCATATGTTCTCCGATGTTGCGGGCGGCAGCCAACACATACTGCAGATCAGCCGAGCCATCTTCATCGGGCGGCGTTCCTACCGCAATAAACTGGATATCGCCATGCGCCACCGCTGCGGGAATATCCGTCGTAAAGCGCAGTCGGCCAGCCTCTTTATTACGCTTGACCATGGCCTCCAGGCCTGGCTCGTAAATGGGAATGCCCCCCTCGTTGAGGATGCGAATTTTATTGGCATCCACATCAAGGCACAGCACATCGTTGCCGACTTCTGCGAGGCAGGCGCCTGATACCAAGCCGACGTAGCCTGAACCAATCACGGTAATTTTCATGGGGTAGTCTGTTCAGAATAACAAAATGGGGCAAATGATAGCTGAATTACCCGCGCAGTTTGATGTGATCTTGCCTGCTTGCTGCGATAATCAGACATTTGTTTCTTGCACAATACAAACCAACGGGATTAGCCTCGCATGCCAGTTGATTTTTTCTTTCTGCTTAAAAAGTTGTTATCGGTTGTGTTGCTGCCACCGCTATTGCCACTGCTGTTCATCGTGGCCGGGTTATTGTGCTACCGCCGACAGCCGAGCGTGGGCAAAACACTCGCATGGGGTGGCGTTTTATTGAGTGTAATGTTAATGATGCCAGCGGGGGTTGATCTGCTGTCTTCGCCCTTGGAGAGCGTATCCGTATTACGCCAGGCCGACTTGTCGCGTGGGCAGGCGATAGTGATTTTAGGTGGCGGGCAGCGGCTGAATATGCCCGAATACGGCGGCCCCGCGCCTAACCGGATCACGCTGGAGCGATTGCGCTATGGTGCGCGCTTGGCGCGGCAGAGTGGCTTGCCGGTGCTGGTCAGCGGAGGCGCTGCGCCTGACAAGGCAGGCGAGGCGGTGAGCATGGCGCGCAGCCTGCGAGAAGATTTTCACATTGAGCCGCGCTGGCAGGAGGCTCAATCGCCGGATACGAAACGTAATGCCGAATTTTCCGCAGTCATGCTTCGCGCAGCAGACATTCAACGCATTGTGCTGGTCACCCATGCCGCACACATGCGGCGCGCGATGAACGAGTTTGCTGCGCAAGGCCTGGAGGTGATACCCGCGCCAACGGCCTTTTTTTCTGATGTCAGCGAGGGGACGGAATTCAGTGATTTTTTGCCGAGTGCTACCGCCGCCTATGCAGGCTGGTATACCTTGCACGAATGGTTAGGTTTACTTAGACAGCGGATGCGTGGCATATTGCCATTCGCACTACCTGAGTGAGCGGGTTACCGATGCATGCGCTACGTATAATCCCGAAAATAAATTCGCCATTATTTATCCATTGAGCCGCTTTCCTGGCAGGAAATTCACGTGACTATTGAAAAAGAAGTGCTGCTTCTTCTTGATGCAACCCTCGGCCTGCGTGGCAGAGGGTTGGCGTTTGTACCCGAGACACGCTTGCTGGGGGCGTTGCCGGAATTCGATTCGATGACGATTATCAATCTCGTCACCGGTTTGGAAGATCGGTTTGGGGTACTGATCACGGATGATGAAATTGAAGGCCGTCTGTTTGCCACGGTAGGCTCGCTGCTCGACTTCGTGCGGCATAAAGTTGGCTCGCCGCAGGCGCGATAGAGGCACTTTCGGCAAAGTGTTCCTGTGACATTCTCTGTGGCAACGCAGCCCTTTTTTCTTTCCGTCAGCGATCATTCGCGCTTTTGCCTTTATCACCCGCCGGAGCCGGCGGGCAGGGCGTCGCGTGGCGCCATTGTGTACATTCACCCGTTTGCCGAAGAAATGAATTTTTCGCGGCGCATGGCGGCGTTGCAATCGCGAGCGCTGGCGGCACAGGGCTATGCCGTCTTGCAAATCGATCTTTTGGGATGTGGCGATAGCGCAGGGGATTTTGCCGAGGCCAGTTGGTCGGCCTGGGTGGCAGATGTGATTGAGGCAATCCGCTGGCTGCGTGTTCGCCACCCGGAAGGCGCGTTGACGCTCTGGGGGCTACGCGCAGGCTGTCTGCTGGCGGCTGAGGCCGCCCGCGAGGTGGATGCGCCTGTGGATTTTCTGTTCTGGCAGCCGGTATTGTCGGGCGAGGCGCATTGGCGGCAGTTTCGGCGCTTGGCTGTCGCTGCCAGGGCGCTGGAAGACAGCAATGATGCGTGCGAACATGCGCCTGAACGCGTGGCAGAAAATACCCCGCTAATCGAGATTGCCGGGTATGGCATTTCGCCCGCGCTGATTGCCGGCTTGTCCGCGTCGCACCTGGCATTGCCGGCCAACACGCGGCGCGTGAGCTGTATCGAGGTCAGCACCTGGCAGGTTGCTGACGAAAACAATGCGAATTTGCCAGCGTTGCTGCCGCCGCTGTCACCTGCGTTGTCACCTGCGCTGGCGGCGGCTGTTGCTGCGTGGCGCGAACAAGGCGTGAGTGTGCGCTGCGCTGTGGTGCCGGGTGCCGCTTTCTGGCAAATCGCCGAGGCCGAAGATTGCCCGGCTCTGCGCGCGGCGACAATGCAACTTTTGACGGAGGGCAGCGATGACGATGCCTGATCTGCCTGAGCCGAACGAATTGCCTGTCGTCTTCGAGTGCGCAGGGGAACGTCTGATTGGCGTGGTCAGCATGCCAAACCAGCCAACGGATACCGGCGTGCTCATCCTGGTGGGTGGTCGGCAGTATCGCGCAGGGAGCCACCGGCAATTTGTGTTGTTATCTCGCCGTCTCGCGAGCGCCGACTTTTGTTGCATGCGCTTTGATTTTCGCGGCATGGGCGACAGCACCGGTGAATCGCAAAGCTTCGAGGCGGTGGATGCCGATATTGCTGCCGCGCTGGCGGTGTTCAAAACACATTGCCCGCATTTGAAACGCGTTGTACTGTGGGGTTTGTGTGACGCAGCCACTGCGGCGGTGCTGTACTGGCAGCGCACGCAAGACCCGTTTGTGGCTGGGCTATGTCTCGTGAACCCCTGGCTGAGAACCGAAACCAGCCTTGCCCGTGCGCGGGTGCGGCATTACTATGTTGATCGGTTTTTTGACTCCGCGTTCTGGCGCAAACTTTTGAGCGGCGGGGTAGGGCTGGGGGCGTCAATCCGCGAGTATTTCAGTCAGTGGCGCGTAGCGCGCCGTATTGCCAGAGCCGACTTTATAACGCAAACCCTTGATGGCCTGCGCCGCTTCCCCGGTGCCTTGCTGGTGGTACTCAGCGGCCGCGACCTGGTGGCCAGAGAGTTCATGGACACCATCACGGCAGCTGAGGCGCGCACGGAAAGCCAGACACTATTCGCCATGCCGTATCACCGGCACATGGATATTCCGGACGCTGACCATACCTTTTCAAAATCTGCTTCGCGCGAGGCAATGGAAACTGCGGTGCTGGAATGGCTTGAACAAGCTTTTGGTTGCCTGCACATGCGATGAGTCTGGCCAATGAATACTGAGGAGTATTGAGCCGCTTACCTATTGTTCGATATAGCGCTTCATGCACAGTTTCGACGAGACTGATGGTCATTTTTTTGTGCATGGCCCCTGCATACTTAATGCGTCTTACTAGCATAAGACACAGGCTGAATTCAGCCTGCCGCCCACGCACTTCGGGTGGAAAAAAGCCCAGCGAACTGAGATCTGAATTGGGGTGGGAAGATACGATGCTTATTAAGCAAGCACAATAAAAAACGGCAGCCGAGGCTGCCGTTTTGCGCACAAACTGCCTGACAGATCAGACTGCCTGCTTGCGGCGGCGTGTGGCGCCCAGACCGGCCAAGCCGATACCGAGCAGTGCCAGGGACGCTGGCTCGGGAACGACTCCCCCGGGACCAGTGCCGGGGGGGACGCTGGTGATTCCGGTGAGGGTAAATTGCCCGGGGACGCTCATCGTGTCGACGCAGCAGCCGGTACCGGTAAACAGTCCCCATGTGCCGTTACCCAGAACCAGCGGGACGGTGGTGAACCAATCATTTTCATTAGGATTATTACTGAAGTGCCCAGCGTCTACGGCATAGCCAGTGAGCGTGCCTGCCGTCACCATGGCATCCATCCCGGCTGTGGTGCCGCCAAGATTATTTTGAACCCCTGACCACTGAAACAACTGCCATCCGCTAGGGTCGGTACCGTAAACGCCAATTCTGACGCCCCCATTGTCTGAGTAGGCGGTTGTCTGGTCGCCATGCCAGTGTTCTCCCCACATGGTGATCGTGCCATTGCCGTTATCTTTCCAGCCAAATGCCACCAGGTGGGCATTGGCTGTGCTTACTACGCCGAACAGAGCGGCGGCAGTAAGCGTCGTAACCAAAAGTTTTTTCATTTTCAAGACTCCTTCAAGAAGAATTAAGTGTAAATGCCTACCGGAAATTCCATGCATTTCCAGACAGTGGAAATGCATGCCTATGGATTAAGCAGAATTTATGCCATTTCATTTACATGGAAATAAATTCAAAATATATCAACAAGTTAAGATTTTTTATTTAAATCGGCGCAGATTTCCTGATTTGGCACCGTAAAAAATACCGACAAATTGAACGGTCATCCGGTACGGGCAAGAGGCCATTTTTCTTTCTTTATAGGTCGCCAGATGCCCTTACAATAGCTCATGGTCAGGCAATCTTAGAATGGGGGTCTGAAATGGGGGCAGGCATGATAATTATTAAGCAACCACAATAAAAAACGGCAGCCGAGGCTGCCGTTTTGCGCACAAACTGCCTGACAGATCAGACTGCCTGCTTGCGGCGGCGGGCGGCACCTAGACCGGCCAGTCCGATACCGAGCAGCGCTAGGGAGCCAGGCTCAGGCACACCAGTGGGTGGTGGGGGTGGTGGCTCGGAAATGCCTGGTGCGAAAGTTGAACCACCGAAAGTGAAGTAGCTATCTGCGTTACTTCCCCCGCCTAGCATGACCAGGAAGGGATTACTGGCTGACAGGGTGAACAAACCATTCGGCAGGGTCACGTTGCCGCGGCTATAGGGTGTTCCGGCAATCAATGTGAAACTGGATGTATCAACTGAAGCTCCATCAAGAAGTAGAGACACTAGGTCGGTCGTATTGATCACGAGCGAAGCATAATCAATTAAAAAATCTTGCGTGCCAGAAGGTGTGGCCAGCCGATAACTTTTCAGCCAGGTATCGGAACCCGGTACCAATGCCATCGCGGGGTCGGTATTTGCACCTTGGCCACCTTTGAGATACTGTGCCACCATGACTGGGGCAGAGGCTTCCACCTTGGCTCCTGTATTATTGGCAAGCGAAAATTCATGGACGTCACCCGCAGCGAGTGTTGCCACAACGACACCATTGACCTTGACCTGGGTGTTATCGGCCGTGGCAATCACCCGCACCAAATCGCTCTGTGTTGCCGCAAGCGCAGCACCTTGTGAGGCGGCAAGTGCATAGGTTGTCGATAGCTTGCTGGTCGGAATCATCTGTTCAAGCAAATTGTCGCAGAAGGTTGTGCCGACAGGTACTTGAGCGCACTCATGACCACCGAATACGGCAACGGGCTTATCAGAGCTGACGAATGAACCGGTCAGGTCAGTAGCCCCGCCAGCGTGCTTATAGGTTTCACCTGCTTGCAGTGTGACATTGATGGGCGCGCCCCCTTTTGGGGTAAGCGTGATGGCGGTGTTGTTCTGTGTGGCATGCACCATTACTTGGCTACCCTCACCAAAACCACCGCCCTGGCTTGCGACGACATAGTTGTTACCCAGTGCGGCGCTATCAAAAAGATAAGTCATGTCCGTGGAAAAACCCGCACGATTTACAAAGTAACCTGCAATAGGATTGGGCGAAACTACCTGAAAGCCAGTATTTTGCACGCCCGTGCCGACTTGTTGATAAAGGTTGGCAATGGATAGATTAAAAAACCCGTCAGCGCCAAGCGTGACATTCTGGCTGAACCCGGCGAGATTCGACACCGTCGCTGTTTGTCCATTGGCACCGAACAAAAACACTGAAGCATTTGCCGGGCTACCAATCGTGTTTTTGTTGAAATCAAAATAAAGAGTACTTGCTTGCGCTGAACTTGACAGCAACGTCCCCATTGCAAGGGTAGTAGCGATAACGGAGAGTTTTAGCGCCAAAGAGCCTAGTTTTTTGCTTTTTTTAATCATGATTCAATTTCTCCTTTTCAGAATGAGAATGGAATGTGAAAATATGGAAAATAAAGGGCTGTCGCTTAAGCTAGGGTAAGGACTGGTTTGACGTGCTAGTCAATACTCCGTCAATCGGCTGATTTCTAACAAGCATCAATTATGCCAAAAAAAGTTAATTTTATTATTAACGTATTAAAAACATTTGGTTATGAACTTCTTCACACGCATGACCAACAGCGAATACCAGGTACAGTAGCCTTTAGTGTAAAAAAAATCGACGCATGCCTGATCAGTTAAATGCCTGCCAAAGAGTAATTTTCGCTGTTTCATCCAATGCAGTCGAACTGCCGTCATTGGTAGTGGCGCCTAAACGGGTGTCGCCGTCAGCAAAAAACGGGGCCAGCATCGAGAGCGAGCCGCCAATGATACCGAAAGGGGTGAGTGTGGCTAATGGCGTCGTAAAAGTAATGTTGTCGTTACATAGGAGCTAGAATAATTCACGCCATTGAGTGGCTATCCAGCACGGGTAAGAGGCCATTCTTTCTCTTTCTTTATGTCGCCAGATGCCCTTACCCCTTACAATAGATCATGATCAGGCAACCATAAAGGAGCGGAAGGCGATGGCGCATTATCTGGTGACGGGTGGCATGGGGTATATCGGTAGCCACACGTGCGTTGAGCTACAGGGTGCGGGGCATCAGGTCACGATTGTGGATAATCTTTGCAACAGTAAACCTGTGGTGCTGGAGCGAATTGCTGAAATTGCCGGGCGTCGGCCGCACTTTATTCAGGCGGATATTCGTGATCGCGTGGCGCTAGCCGCAGCATTTCAAGGGATGTCGGGCGGGTGCGATGGGGTGATTCATTTCGCGGGCTTGAAGTCCGTAGGCGAATCGGTCAGCCAGCCGCTGAGTTATTACAGCAACAATGTCGAAGGCAGCATTGCATTATTCGAGGTGATGGCCGAGGCAGGCGTAAAAACCCTGGTGTTTTCTTCTTCTGCCACGGTGTATGGCGATCCGGCTTCAGTGCCGATCAATGAATCGGCTGCGCTATCGGTGACCAACCCCTACGGACGCTCGAAGTTGATGATTGAAGATATGTTGCGCGATATCGCCGAGGCGGATACTTCCTGGCAGATTGCTTTGTTGCGCTACTTTAACCCGGTAGGTGCGCATGCTTCTGGCCGGATGGGTGAAGACCCGAACGGCATTCCGAATAATCTCATGCCCTATGTAACGCAAGTGGCGATCGGCAAGCTGGAATGTCTTTCGGTGTTTGGCAATGACTATCCCACACCCGATGGCACAGGGGTGCGCGATTACATTCATGTGGTGGATTTGGCCAAGGGGCATCTGGCCGCGCTCAAGTCACTGGCCCGGCTGGGCGATGGCGGCTTATTCACCGTGAATCTGGGCACAGGTCAAGGTTATTCAGTGCTGGAGGTGATTCGCGCTTTTGAAGTGGCCAGCGGTCGGCCCATTGCGCACCGCTTTGCGCCACGCCGCCCGGGCGATATTGCCCAGTGCTTTGCAGACCCGAGCATGGCCAAGGCCATGTTGGGCTGGCAGGCAGAAAAAGGTCTGGCAGAGATGTGTGCGGATGCCTGGCGCTGGCAGCAGAAAAATCCAGAAGGATTTGTCTAGGCCTCATGCAGTAGAGGCAGTAGAGCATGGGCTTGATCCGCAGGGGCTACATGAGGTTCAGGTCCATCCTTGTTATGAAGAAGAGTTGGATTTTTTTACAGCAGGATATGGAGAGTTGCCCCCCCGTAAAATAATACCTTTTAATTAACATGATGTTAATTAATCAGGCACAAATTATGCTTGTATTTTTACATAGCGTAATTCGTCTAATCAACAGGGGGTTGAAATGAACTCGATAACCAGAATCAAGCTGATTGGTGTTTCCATTGTGGCTTTGGCGCTCTCCGCCGGGGCGCAGGCAACTGTGCTCCAGTTGGCACCCATCAATAGCTTTACTACCACTACGTACAATGGGTTTCAGATCCAGTCACTGGACTTGAATAAAAAGTGCTCTTCCACATTGGACCCGCGATGCATCCCCAGCGGCCCTTACCCTGTGCAATCGTCTCCCGGGCAGATCAATGACCAGGCAGTCGTTCTGACAGGTAATAACGGCGCGCCGATGAACAATATAACCAGCCCATTCCCTACAGGGACGGCAGTGGATAATCCGTTCCTCACGCCGGAGGGAGCCACGGCTACATCATTCGAGACGACGACTGCGACAGAGCCAGGGGGCACCTTTGCTGGCGACAAGGCCGGGTCTTGGGAGGTGAGCATAGCCGCACTGCTGAATTATCTCGGTGGGCATGATCTGGTGTTTTTGTTTGATAACAACCAGCAGGGTACCGGCTTTAACCAGTCGCTTTCCATCTGGGGGCAGGTCTCCATTATCAATACGAGCGGCGTGGTTCAGGATTGCGTTGAATTCAGCCGTGGTTCCGGGTGTGGCAGCACAACACCTGCCGCATCACTTTATGTGCCGGCTATCGGCAATTATTGCGTACGGCTCGATGGGGTGGCATATAAAGTGGGTATAGCGGGGAATCAAGGCGACTGCGACCAGGGGGGTTATTTTGTGAATGACAACCTCTCGACCAGCAATGCCGAGTACGCCGTCTTCAGTTCCTACCTCAACGATCACCTGCAAGGATGGGCGAATCAGGGGTATTTGCTGTCAATCAACATGAAGTATTTTGGCAACAACGCAGGTGCGGAGCAATTGTGGATATGTAGTGAGTGTGATTATGGCAGAAACGTTCCTGAGCCTACCTCGTTGGCGTTGCTTGGCGTGGCGCTGCTTGGCCTGGTTGCCACTAGGAGACGCAAAGTCTGAAATTCGTTTTCCGGTGATGCTGGACGTTTCTTGAAAAAAAGAAAACCCCGCTTCGGCGGGGTTTTTATTTGTTCTTTCTGCAACTGCAAATTGTTGTAGTAGATGCGGGTTTGCCGGGATTCAGCGAGGGTATGCAATGCCGCACTCGCTGCGGGTTGCCTAAATCACTCAACTTTTTCAATCAACCTTTTTCAAATAGTCCTTGGTGAAAAATTTGTCCGGGATGTCGCGCACTTTCATGGCTTCATATTCGAGTACGGATTTTTCACCCGCACGCAGGGAATCGATCATCACCAGCCGGGTAGGACGCATTTTCCCCGCCATCATCTTGAAGTTTTCGTACAAGGCGGTTTTTAGCAAGCGATTGGAGAGTGCGTAGAACTCCGCCTTGTACGGAAAGGTATTTTTTTGTTTAACCCAATACACCGCGCGCTGATAGGTGACGCTTTTATCCACGGCGATGAGCTCCAGCACGGTATATTTTTCGCCGTCAATGATATCGGTGCGCAAAATGCGTGGGGTGTAATCCCCTGCAAAGTTCGCCCGTGCCAAATCACCATTGGCGACCTGTCCGGTCAGGCGCTGCGCCAGGGATAAGCGCACGGGTTGCGAGACAGAAGGCAGGAATACCCAGAGATCCCGGCCACTCATCAGCATGGTTTGTCCGCGCTCGGAGGCAGGCTCGGTCACGATGACCACGGTCTTATCGTTACCTTTGGAGAGTACCTGATACCTGCGTGCTTCGGTGCTTTGGTCTGCCTTGGTGGAAAGGATCGAAATCTCGACCTGAAAGCCTTCCGTCGGAAAACGAATTTGATCTGCTTTGCGTAAAAGCGCTTGCGCTATGGCATCGGTCGCCTCAGTTGCATCAATTGCTTCGGTTGCTTTGGCTGGGCTGCCTGTCTCTTTCAGATGGCCTGGCAAGGGTTCCGCTAACGCTGCAGGTAGGCCAATAAACAGGCTGCAGATGAAAGAGATGAATAAGCGGTGCACGCTGCCATGAAGGCGAAGATTGTCTTGAAAAACAGGCTGTTCTTTAATGTTCTTCACCATTAACACCCGGATAAAATAAAAATGAAGTTGCCAATCTAGCAGAATTATTTGTAGTCTAGGGCAGGGGCCGAATTCCGTAGTGCGGTTGGGTATCGCTAAACAGGGGGTAAAGATGCATATCGTTCGTGTCGAGGGTGTCTTCAAGGACTATTTCCTTGGCAACCAGATTGTTCAGGCGCTATCGAATATAACGCTAGACATTGAGCAAGGGGTGTTTTTGGCGATTTCCGGTCCCTCGGGGAGTGGTAAAACCACCTTGCTCAATGTCATTGGCTGTATTGATGCACCCACGGAGGGGCGACTGTTCATCAATGGACAGAACGTGACGCAGTGGTCGGGTAATCAGCTGGCGGATTTGCGTGCGCATTCCATTGGGTTTATTTTTCAGACGTTTAATCTGTTGCCGGTGTTGTCAGCTGCGGAAAATGTGGAATATCCGCTGCTGTATCGCAAAGAGATTTCAAAAAAAGAGCGTCAGCAACGTGTTAGTTATTTTTTGGATATGGTCGGTTTGTCCAAATACGCCACTCATCGGCCTGGCCAGATGAGCGGCGGGCAACGCCAGCGGGTGGCCATTGCACGGGCACTGGCGATCAAGCCGGCGATCATTCTGGCCGATGAGCCCACCGCGAATCTTGATCGAACAACAGGTACCGAGATTTTGCAGCTGATGAAAGACATTAACCGCAAGCTGGGCACGACCTTCATTTTTTCAACACATGATCAGCGTGTCATTGATATGGCGGATCGACTGGTGCGCATTGAAGATGGTGTCTTGCGTGAGCTGGGCATGCGAAAGGGTGGTCAATGGACAACCGTGCGATTGCATAACCCGGAGGAGGCCGCTGCAGACCGCGCGCTGATGAACATCATGGAGAAAGGGGCAGTGCATGCGTAATCGCAAGTGGGTGTGGCGGCATGACAGGATGTTTAACCTGGGGCGGTGTGCGCAGCGGTTTTTTTATCTTGCGCTGCTAGTGGGGGTAGCGGGGTATGTGCCCAGCGCCGCGCAGGCCCAAAACCGCTTGAGTCCGTTTTTGGCCGACGGGGGTAATACGGTAAATACGGCGACAAAGGCCATCACACCTGCGGCAGAAAGTACAACGCTTGCAGCGGCCGCAGACGATGAAGTCGAAGCGCTCTTGCGCCAGGCGGCAGAAGATGATGCGAAAAGCGGGGCTGCACCGCAGTCTGCGGGTGCGGCGGCGAATGCACCAGCGACTTCCCCTGTGGTTTTGCCCGACATGGCTACTCTCACCGGACAGGGGGCTGCACCTTTGGTAAAACCCTCAGCTACTCTGCAAGGTTTTGCCCAGTTCGAGCTGGCGCGTGCACTAGATGATCCAAGCCATTGGTCGAAAATGCTCACGCGCGTGGAGCTTGGCCGCAGTGGCAAAATCAACGACACGGTCAAATGGAAAGTCAGCGCCCGCGTGGATTACGACGCCGTTTTTGAGGCGACTGATTTTTATCCATCGCCAGTCCGCAGCGATCAGCGGTTTAACGCCAGCTTTCGTGAAACCTATCTGGACATGGATGCAGGTGATTGGGATATTCGCCTTGGTCGCCAGCACGTGGTGTGGGGTGAAATGGTGAGTCTCTTTTTTGCGGATGTGGTTTCAGCACGGGATATGCGAGAATTTATCCTGCCTGAATTCAATATCCTGCGCATTCCACAATGGGCGGCACGTGCCGAGTATTTCAAGAACGATTTTCACGGTGAATTGCTCTGGATTCCGCTGCCCACGTATGACGAAACAGGCAAGCCCGGGTCGGAGTTCTTTCCTGTGCAGCCTGAGTTTGCCGGATTTTCCACGCGCTATCTCAATGAGCATAAGCCCTCGCGTCGCTTGGCCAACAGCAATTTCGGTGCGCGTGGATCCTGGCTCACGCATGGCTGGGATTTATCCGGATTTTTCTATCGAAGCATGGATGCTGCGCCCACATTTTATCGGCGTGTTGTGCTGTCGCCGCAACCTGAAGTGATTTACGAAGCACGCCATGATCGTATTTCGCAAGTAGGTGGCACCTTGGCCAAGGATTTTGGCAGCATGGTGTTGAAAACCGAGATGGTCGCCACCCGCGGGCGACGGTTGGGCGTGTTGCGTCTGACCGAGCCAGATGGCGTGGTGCGGCAAAATACATTTGATTGGGTGGTCGGCTTGGATGTCCCTTTACCATCCGAGGCGCGGTTTAATGTGCAGTTGTTTCAAAGCGTAATCACCAACCACGACGCAGATGTCATCCCCAAAAAGGTTGAGAGTGGTTATAGTCTTTTGCTCAACGGCAAGCTGCTTCCCCAGGTAGAGGCTGAGGTGTTATGGGTGGCGAGCTTTAATCGAACCGATTGGATGCTAAGACCCAAGGTGACCTGGACTTTTGAAAAAAACTGGCGCATGACGGCAGGGGCGGATATTTTTCACGGCTCGCCTGAAGGGTTGTTTGGTCGTTATGAAAAACGGGATCGTCTCTTTTCCGAATTGAAGTACTACTTCTAACCAGCAGGAGAATGAGAAAAACACCTCTATGATGTTCAATAGGCTCCTTGGCCATGACAGGCGCGACCCACTCACCCCGAACTTTAAGTTTTTTGGCACTGCCTTCACCCGGGCCAAGGAATCCATTTGTCTGGATATCATGAGGCTGCGCTACGAGGTGTACTGCAACGAGTGCCATTTTCTCAATGCAGACGATTACCCCGATGGCTGCGAAGCAGATGCTTATGACGCTAATGCTTACCATGTCGCCGCATGCAACGAAGCAGGTCAGGTGGTGGGTGCGGCAAGACTGGTTTTTGCCAATCAGGCAGGATGCTTCCCTTTTGAGGAGCACTGCACTACTTTTGACAATTTTTCTTTTCCGCCGCGCGCGGCGTGTGCTGAAGTTTCGCGGTTAGTGGTAAATAAGGGTTACCGTCGCCGCCCGGGTGACACCATGCAGGGGGTGACGAAAAGATTTGTCGAAGAAAAGCAACTCGATGCCGTTCCGTTTGAGACAGACGACCCGGAAGGCAAACACCGGCGCCGCATCAGCCCCCAAATATTGATGGGGATGTTTCGGCAGATATATCAACATAGCCGTAAAAATGGTATCGACTACTGGTTTGCTGCGATGGAAAAGAGTTTGGCTCGCTCGCTCGACAGAATGGGATTTCATTACACGCCGGTTGGGCCTGAAACAGATTATTATGGCCCGGTGGCTGTGTATTACGCTGATTTGCGGCAGTTGAGTGCTGATTTGCGCAAATCGAGCGAATTCTTGAGTCGCTGGTTTGAGGGCCAGCCCATTACCCCATGGCTGATACTGAAAACCTGGATACGCGTCAGGGTGTTGGGGCATAAGAAAATCTAGCCGCATGCCCGCTTATCGATGATTATTGAATGAAAAAATTTCTTTCTCGGCTTGAGCGGCGTCTTATCAAGGCGAAATTAGCTCGCAGCAAGCCAAATGAGCTAGTTGCCAAAGGCGAAAAGCGTTTGCCCGCCGTTTTCAGGCGTGCCGCTACACAGTCTTCCGCTTACCGGACATTGCTCGCTGAAGCAGGTATCAAAATTTCCGACATTCAGACGCCGCAAGATGTGCTTGCGCGGTGCCCGGTGCTGAATAAAGCGAACACTTTTCATCGCTTTGATGCCAGCCAGCTGCTTTGCAATAAGCTGCCTGCAACAGAACTTGCTTCAGTGCTTACCAGCTCGGGCCAGGGCGGCGGCGGGTTTGCGCTGGGCCTGGTGTCACGCCAACAGGCGCGACAGGCTGCACGGCTGATTGATCTGGGGCTTGAGTTAGCCTTTGATATTGATAAACGGCGCACCTTGATGGTTAACTGTTTGCCGATGGGCGTGACATTCGCTTCCGAGGCTGTTTGCGTAGCGAATGTTAGTGTGCGCGAAGACATGGCCTGCGCGGTGATTCAGCAAGCCGGTGCCTTGTTCGAGCAGATTATTTTGTGTGGTGACCCGTTGTTTCTCAAGCGGCTCTGCGATTACTCGCAAGATATCGGCCTCGATTGGCGCCGCTATCGCGTACATGTCATTCTGGGAGAAGAGACCTTTCCCGAAACCTTTCGCGATTACCTCGCGCAAGTGCTGGGCATTCAGCCGGATGACCCAACCAGCGGCCTGATTGGCAGCTCGATGGGCATGGGTGAGCTGGGCCTGAATCTGTTTAACGAAACGCGTGAAACCGTCGCCTTGCGCCGCGCCTGCATTCGCCACCCGGAACTGCTCAAGCGGCTGACAGGCATTGAGCTCGCCGCACCCCAAGGGCGCTTTTCAGAGACGGCGCTGCATTCCCTGAAGCCAGATTCAACGCTTCGCGGCGTCTCGCCAGCGCCGACTTTTCTGGTGTATAACCCGCTGCGCACGGTGGTCGAGGTCGTCTCGCCAGACGCCCACGGCGCGGGTGATCTTTTGATCACGATGCTTGATCTTCAAGCGCCCATTCCACTTATTCGCTACGCCACAGGCGACCGTATGCAGCGCATCCCGCCGGAAGTACTGGCTTCTGCGCTGAACGAATTCGGCCTCACCCTGCCATTGCCATCGTTGCCTGTCGTCGCTTTGCACGGCCGTGCGAAAGACGTACTGCCCGGTGGTGGACACATCGATCTTTTCAAAGCTGCGCTATATCAGCATCCAGAACTGGCCCGGGAAATGAGCGGTGCACATCGGTTATCGCAAATTGACGGTGGCCTGCATTGGGAGGTGCAGGCGGGAAAAGGCCAGTCGCTCAATCAAGACCAGGCGCACGCCATGGCGGCAACCCTTTGCGACACTCTCGCCCCACAACTGCCCGGTCAGTCGCTAGCCGTGGAAGTTCATGCGTATGACGTCTTTGCCCATGGCAAAACCATAGACTACGAGCGGAAGTTTATGTATTGGCAGCCAGCAGGGTAATGCCGATAAAATCCCGCACTCAAATTCTTAAAGAAGACATGTCGGATTTTTTTACATTCACCCTAGATAGACTTTGTTTTGAAGTGAAAGTATTAGCATTATCATGTAGTTGAGTTTTTTGGCACAGTATCTGCTTTATTAGACTCGGGCGGTATTTTTGATGTGCTCGACAATGAATGTTTAACTTATAAGGAGTAAATAATGAAAAAATTTACAAAACTTGCCATGGTTGCTGCCATCACTGCGGCTACCAGCTTTGGCGCGGCAGCTGCGCCGGTGACCGAGTTTTTCTTTTCGCAGTCGGCGGGGCTTGTCAATCCGACGACTGATGCTGATGTAACCACTTTTTTCAATTCAGGTAGCGGTCTGACCTTCGGCGGGACTTCGGCGGCATTGCCTAACCCTCTGTATCCAACGGGAACGGCTACCACCATGAGTTGGAATGGCGCAGGCGCCAACTCGCTGAACCCAGGAAATCTATCGAGTTCCTTGGCTGTTAACACGTACACGAGCAATACCAGCACGGAAGTATCAGGGAATGGCGATACCTCATGGAACGAAGGCGAAGTCTGGCGGATTACCAACCTTCATCACCACAATGAAGCTTTGTTGCTTGGCCCAAATGCCAACATCGCTTTGTTAAGTACGCTCTGGGTTGCCGATATCGTGGCCAATTTACGTATTTTCAGTGACTCGGTGGGCGGAACATTGGTTCATGATGAGTTGGGTAGCGCGAACCGGATTTCCTTCAATGAAACCTATAACGCAGGCGGAAGCTGTCCTAATGGCAGCCCCCATAATACAACTTGCGATGATATCTACACAGATCTGACGCCGTCGGCTTTCGCGCCCACAACGTTCTGGTACAACGGCGTCCTGTACGAGCTGACTTTTGGTTTGGAAGCAGGCGCTGGTGCGATTATTATGGACAATCCATTGCGCGTGTTTACTGCTGAAAATACCCCTGGCGATAGCGATGTTTATGTCACCATGGCATGGCGTGCCGTACCGGAGCCAGGCTCTCTTGCGCTCGCTGGTCTTGGTCTCACCGCGCTGGCTGCCTTGCGTCGCCGTAAAAGTCTGACTGCTTAACGCTTGAGTTTTAGTCGGTAAATTAAAGGGCTGCTCTTACTGAGCAGCCCTTTTTATTTGGCAAAACCTTAGAATCAAAAGATATACGTGGCTGGGAGAAATAATGCGGTTCTTGAAGAGTGAGGTTTCCTTTTCTCCTGAGACGCCAGGATGCGTGCGGATTGCGGGTGAAATAGTTTGGGGGCAAGAGAATGCATTTCAGCTTTGGGTTGACGTTCCGACCGCCTATGCTGAGAGTCTTTCTGAGACAGGAAATCCGTGGTTGTTGGCGATGCTGCCGATGGCAGCGAGCCTGGGTGAAGACATTGAGCTGTCACTTTCTGTGGATGCGCTACTGCTGGAGAACATCAAAGGCGTGCTGGCGATCTGGCGGGCGTGGTATCCGGAACTGCACGACGTTCAGATCCATTGTCCGATCCAGTCGTACCAGCCGTCAAAAGCGACCCGCACGGCAGCTTTTTTCAGTGGTGGTATTGATTCCTACTTTACGATTGCGCGGCGGATGCCGGGGAATGATTTTGGGATACCGGCAGTGGGAAAAGTGGATGATTTGCTAACTGTCTGGGGCTTTGACGTGGGCGTGCATGACGAAGCCCAGTTTCGCCCGCTGGCTGACATGTTGGCGGAAAG
>JAUSMB010000014.1 GCA_030645365.1 Rugosibacter sp. | reverse complement strand
CGCTTGTCGGTACGTTCTTCCACTTTGCGGGATAACTGCGAGAGCGCGATGATGGGCACTTGCAGTTCTTTGGCCAACGCTTTGATGGAGCGGGAAATTTCTGAAATTTCCGTGGCGCGGTTTTCACCGTAACCGTTCGAGCTCATGAGTTGCAGGTAGTCGATGACGATCAAGCCCAGCTTGCCGAATTGACGATGCAAGCGCCGTGCGCGGGCGCGCAGGTCCGTGGAATTGATGGCGCCAGTTTCATCAATATGAATCGGCGCTTCATGCAGCTTGCCTAAAGCCACCGTCATGCGATCCCATTCGTCGTCCGTTAAGCGGCCTGTGCGCAGCTTGCTTTGGTCAATTCGCCCGACGGAAGAGAGAAACCGCGTAGCGAGTTGCGGGCCGGACATTTCCAGACTGAAAATCGCGACCGGCTGACGTAATTCAACACCCACGTGTTCAGCAATATTCAGTGCAAAGGCAGTTTTACCCATGGAGGGACGGCCGGCGACAACGATCATATCGCCTGGCTGCAAGCCGGATGTCATGCGATCAAGATCGACAAAACCCGTTGGCACGCCGGTGATGTCCGACTGGCTGTCACGCGCCAGCAGGGCTTCCATCCGCTCAACCACTTCGCCCAGCAAGGGTTGAATCTGCACAAAGCCGCCGCTATCGCGATTGCCGGTTTCGGCAATTTCCAGAATCTTCCGTTCTGCTTCATCCAGCAGCTGTTTGACATCGCGACCGGCAGGATTCAATGCCTGGCCGGCAATTTCATCACCCACCGTGACGAGCTGCCGCAAAATAGCGCGCTCGCGCACGATTTCGGCATAACGGCGCACATTCGCGGCCGAAGGCGTGGCATTCGCGATTTCAGCAAGGTAAGCCAAGCCGCCGGTCTGATCAATTTCATTCGATTGCTCAATCGACTCATACACCGTGACCACATCGGCCGGGCGGCCGCGCTGAATCAGCTTGCCAATGTGGCGAAAAATCCGCCGGTGATCATCGCGATAAAAATCGGTTTCACGCACCACATCGGCAATCCGATCCCATGCCGGATTGTTGATCAATAACCCCCCAATCAGGGATTGTTCCGCCTCAACAGAGTGCGGCGGTAACTTGAGCGCTGCCACCTGAGGATCGGTTACGGGCGAGGAGTTAAATGATCGAATGTTGGCCATGGCTGTCTCCGCAAAGAAGCGACGAGTCTACTCCGCGCAACGCTGCCTGATAAGTGGATAAGTTGTGGAAATCGTGGGGATAGACTGTGGAAATCAAGTGGATAAGACGCACGCACTGCAATAAAAAACGAGCCGCCCCGAAAGTCGAGGACAGCTCGTTTTAAGTGCCGTCAATCTACGCCAAATGGCGTAAGTAAAGCAAAGCGCTACAGCCGGCCAATAATTTAGCCAAACTGCGGGTTAATGTTCGCCCAGCACAGACACCGTAATGGTAGCAATGACATCGGTATGCAGCGAGATTTCAATGGGCGAATCGCCGATCGCCTTAAGCGGGCCGTCTGGCAGGCGAATCGCTGAACGCTCAACCGTCAGACCCTGTGCCAGTAACGCATCGGCAATATCGATATTGGTGACTGAGCCAAATAAGCGACCATCCATCCCGGTCTTGCGTGTAATTTGCAGCATCAGGCCATCGAGCTTGGCGGCTTGCGCTTGCGCTGAAGCCAAGCGTTCTTGTTGCGCGGCTTCAAGCTCTGCACGCTTGGCTTCGAACACTTTGCGATTGGCTTCCGTAGCGCGTTTAGCCTTGCCTTGTGGAATTAAATAGTTACGAGCGTAACCATCTTTAACCTTGACTTCATCACCCAGGTTGCCGAGATTGACCACTTTTTCCATCAAAATAATTTGCATTGTTTTCTCCTCGCTTACTGGTGCAGATCAGTAAAAGGCATCAAGGCTAAAAAGCGCGCACGCTTGATAGCAGTTGATAACTGACGTTGATAGCCCGTTTTAGTCCCGGTAATGCGGGCCGGCATGATGCGTGCGTTTTCAGCAATAAAGTCTTTGAGAATTTCAACATCTTTGTAGTCAACTTCCTCAATTTTCTCTACCGTGAAGCGGCAAAATTTGCGTCGTTTAAACAGGCTACGGCCTTTTTCGCCCTTGCCTCCTTTTGCAGCCAGCTTACCTTTTGGTTTAAATGCCATTTTTATTTCCTTCCACGAATTCAATTGTATTTACATGCAGTATCGGCATACGCCGCTTAAGACTGCGTGCCGCTAAAAATCCACTCACCTTCAGCTCGTCACCCGGCTTGATAGTTGCCAGCAATTGCGCCTGACTGCCTATTGCTACACAATTCATCTCACAGTGCACCTTACGCTCGACTTCCGACTCTATTTGGATCGATTCGTGCGCCAGGCTAAATTCAAGTACCGGAATGCCTGCGGGGGTGCGACGCAAAGCGCCACGTTCCTGCAGATAACCCGATAACTGCGCTAGATTAATGGACAATGCAGGGGGCTAGTCACTGTCAAACAGCGCTCAAGCGGCGGCAGATGCCTCGGTTGCTTCTGCAGCAGGCGCTGGAGCAGCAACCGCATCGCCTTGGCTAAATGAACGAGATTTCTCTTCTTTCATCATGGGCGAAGGGGTCGTGACAGCTTTGCGCGTTTTGATGGTTAGATGACGCAGCACGGCATCGTTAAACTTGAATGAGCTTTCCAGTTCGGCCAAGGCTTCACCATCGCATTCAATGTTCATCAGCACATAATGCGCTTTATGAACTTTCTGGATTGGGTAAGCCATTTGACGGCGGCCCCAGTCTTCAAGACGGTGGATGATGCCGGAACGACCAGTAACAAGCGCTTTGTAGCGCTCAACCATGGCCGGTACTTGCTCGGACTGGTCTGGATGAACAATAAAAACAATTTCGTAATGTCGCATGCAATCTCCTTGTGGTTAAGTGATAGCCCCCCCGCATGCGTAACGGGTGGGGCAAGGTCAGCCCTACACTATAGCAAGCAAAGCACTCGGGGGCAAGAACAGAAAGAGTGCGCCCCTCTTGAATATTGACTAGAATCATCAGCATGCTTGATAGACGCTCCCAATCACTGCTCAAGACGCTGATCGAAAACTATATTGCCGATGGTCAGCCGGTCGGTTCGCGCACATTGGCAAAACGCTCCAACCTTGAGCTGTCTCCTGCCACCATCCGCAATGTCATGTCAGATTTGGAGGAAATGGGCTTTATCACCAGCCCACACACCTCGGCTGGGCGTATTCCTACCTCTTTAGG
Source organism: Rugosibacter sp. (assembly GCA_030645365.1). GTDB lineage: Bacteria > Pseudomonadota > Gammaproteobacteria > Burkholderiales > Rhodocyclaceae > Rugosibacter. The sequence continues at coordinate 22,473 of JAUSMB010000014.1, read as the reverse complement.
CTATCGGCTGTTTATCGATTCTCTCTTGACGGTACAGCCGCTCACTGATGCCGATTTATCCGAAATTCAAGGTGCCGTGCAGCCAGACCAGCCGCAGCGGATGATCAGTCAGGCTTCGCACCTGCTCTCGCAATTGACCTCTTTCGCCGGAGTAGTCGTTGTGCCACGCCGTCAGCAACCTCGTATCCGTCAAATCGACTTCCTCAGTCTTTCGGAAAAGCGGATTTTGCTCATCATCGTGACCGAGAGTGGTGACGTACAGAACCGCATCCTGTTCACACAACGCAACCACACGCCTTCCGAGCTTGTTTTTGCTGCCAACTACCTTAACCAGAATTGCGTTGGCTTGGAATTTAACCAAATCCGCTCGCGCGTCGTTGAAGAACTAAACCAGCTGCGCGCTGATATGTCAGACCTCATGGCTGCAGCCCTGGATGCGGGCAACCAAGTGATGGCCGATACGGCAACGCACTATGTCATCAGTGGCGAAAGAAATCTACTTGATGTCGAAGATCTGGCTTCCAATATGACCAGAATACGTCGCCTGTTTGATTTGTTCGAACAAAAAACACACTTGGCGCAACTGTTGGCGCTATCGGACGACGCCGAAGGCGTGCAAGTTTTCATCGGTAATGAATCGGGCATTGCTCCACTTGATGAATGCAGCGTCGTGGCCGCGCCCTATGAGGTAGACGGCCACGTCGTTGGCTCGATCGGTGTCATCGGCCCTACACGCATGGCCTATGAGCGGGTAATTCCGATTGTGGATATCACGGCAAAACTCCTTTCTTCGGCATTTTCTGCCCACTGATCCACCGCGCGATGCCCCGCTACGCTGCTGAACCTGCGCACCACCATGGTAACGCCCCCCACACAGCCATTGTTCTGGTTAATCTGGGTACGCCCGATGCGCCGACCGCGTCGGCTTTGCGTCGTTATCTCAAACAATTTTTGTGGGATCCGCGCGTGGTCGAAATTCCGCGCGCCATTTGGTGGCTGATTCTAAACGGCATCATTCTTAACTTGCGCCCGGCAAAATCAGCCGCAAAATACGCAAAAATATGGATGACCGAAGGATCGCCGCTACGCGTACACACTGAACGGCAAGCCAAATTGCTCAAGGGCTTGCTTGGCCAGCAGGGGCATACGACTATCGAAATCGTCTGGGCGATGCGTTATGGCAATCCTTCGATTAGCCACACGTTGGATCAACTCAAGCAAAAAGGGGTTGAGCGAGTGCTCATTTTTCCGCTGTATCCACAATATGCCGCCAGCACCACCGCTAGCGTGATGGATGACGTGGCGAACTGGGTAAAGCGTATTCGCAACCCGCCAGAGCTACGCTTCATCAAGCAATACCCTGATCATCCCGGTTACATTACAGCGCTCGCCGCGAGCGTTCGCGAACACTGGATGAGGCATGGACGCGGAGAGCGCCTGGTCATCAGCTTCCATGGCCTGCCCCAACGTTCACTTTTACTGGGGGACCCGTATTTTTGCCTGTGCCAAAAAACCGGACGCCTTCTGGCAGAAGCGCTTGGGCTTACTGTCGGCGACTATCTCATCACCTTTCAATCGCGCTTTGGAAAAGCCAAGTGGCTTCAACCCTATACCCAGCCGACACTGGAAAAACTCGCACGGGACGGCGTAGCTCGTGTCGATGTCATCTGCCCGGGCTTTGTTGCCGATTGTCTGGAAACACTGGAAGAAATTGCCATGGAATGCAAAGAGGCCTTTTTAGCCTCGGGAGGCACGGTATTTTCCTACATCCCCTGCATGAACGAACGCGCGGACTGGATTGCAGCGCTGAGCAGTATCGCCACAAACCATCTGGCGGGCTGGCCTTTATCTGCTGAGGCAGATGCAGCATCTTTCGCGCGGGCCAAACAACTCGGTGCGACAAACTAAAGTAATCAACCCAAGCGCCCGGCAAAAACATCCAACTCAAGCACTCTGCCCTCGCCGAAAAATCTTTCCCGACCCTTACTTTCCCACACCTTACCCTCCTCCTAGCTTAAAACGCACAAGGGGCTAGGTATAATTCCGCCTTTCGCCTTCAATCAACACAAATCACCCGGCCATGCAGGAAAAATATCAACCGACTGAAATCGAACAATCTTCCCAGGCCTTCTGGAATACCGCCCAAAGCTTTCACGCGACCGAGGATGCGGATAAGCCCAAATACTATTGTTTATCAATGTTCCCTTACCCCTCGGGCAAGCTGCACATGGGCCATGTGCGCAACTACACCCTGGGCGACGTGCTCTCACGGCACTACCGCATGCGCGGTTATAACGTGCTGCAACCAATGGGTTGGGATGCATTCGGGCTACCAGCCGAAAATGCGGCCATGCAAAACAACGTGCCCCCTGCCCAATGGACAAATGACAACATTGCCTACATGAAAAAGCAGTTGCAATCCCTGGGCTTTGCCATTGACTGGCAACGGGAGCTAGCGACCTGCCAGCCTGAATACTACCAATGGAACCAATGGCTGTTTTTGCGCATGCTGGAAAAAGGCATTGCCTATAAAAAAACGCAGATCGTCAATTGGGATCCGGTTGATCAAACCGTGCTGGCCAATGAACAGGTGATTGACGGCCGCGGCTGGCGTACAGGTGCAGTCGTTGAAAAACGCGAAATCCCCGGTTACTACCTGGCCATTACCCGCTATGCGGATGAGCTTTTGTCCTCACTGGATACTTTACCCGGCTGGCCCGAGCGCGTTAAAACCATGCAGGCCAACTGGATAGGCAAAAGCACCGGTGTGCGATTTGCGTTTCCCTACACGCTGGACGGCAAGCAAGACAATTTGTGGGTATACACCACGCGTGCGGACACGGTCATGGGCGTGACATTTTGCACGGTGGCAGCAGAACACTCCTTAGCCACCCATGCGGCCAAAAACAATCCGGCCTTGGCCGCTTTTATTGATGAGTGCCAACACGGCTCTGTCATGGAAGCCGATATGGCCACCATGGAAAAAAAAGGCATGCCCACCGGGCTGTTTGTAACGCACCCACTCTCCGGCGAGCAACTAGCCGTCTGGGTGGGTAATTACGTCTTGATGAATTATGGCGATGGCGCGGTGATGGCTGTGCCGGCACATGACGAGCGCGACTTTGCGTTTGCCAAAAAATATAACCTGCCGATCAAACCTGTCGTTGCCATTGAGGGCGAAACATTTTCTCTCGATGCCTGGCAAGACTGGTATGCCGATAAACAACGCGGGCGCTGCATTAATTCAGGCAAATACGATGGCCTACCGTTTGCAGAAGCGGTCACCGCCATTGCTGCGGATCTCAAAACAAAAAACCTGGGCGACACGCAAGTGCACTATCGCTTGCGCGACTGGGGTGTCTCACGGCAGCGTTACTGGGGATGCCCTATTCCGCTGATTCATTGCGATGCCTGCGGCACCGTGCCTGTACCGGGCGATCAGTTACCGGTGAAATTGCCCACCGATTGCGTACCGGATGGTTCAGGCAATCCGCTTGCGAAACGCGCTGATTTCGTCAACTGCGCTTGCCCAAAATGCGGCCAACCCGCACGGCGTGAAACAGACACCATGGATACCTTTGTGGATTCCTCCTGGTATTACGCGCGCTACTGCGCAGCGGATAACGCCACAGCCATGGTGGATGAGCGAACGAATCACTGGATGCCGGTTGACCAATACATCGGCGGGATAGAACACGCGATTCTGCATTTGCTGTACTCGCGATTCTGGACCAAAGTCATGCGCGATCTTGATCTGGTTAGCTACGACGAACCCTTCGCTAACTTGCTCACGCAAGGCATGGTGCTCAACCATATTTTTTCGCGACGCACGGCACAAGGCAGCATCACCTACTTTGCTCCTGAAGAGCTTGATTTGATCAAAGACGATGCAGGTCGCATCACCGGTGCCACAGCCAAAGCGGATGGCCAGGCGGTCGACTATCAAGGCATCGGCACGATGTCCAAATCCAAACGCAATGGCGTGGACCCGCAATCGCTGATTGAAACTTACGGCGCGGATACCGCACGCTTTTTCATGATGTTTGCCGCCCCGCCCGAGCAAACGCTGGAATGGGCAGATTCGGGTGTTGAAGGCGCATTTCGCTTTCTGCGCCGCTTGTGGGCGCTGGGACACGGTCTCAAAAACCGCCTTCGCCATGAAGCAACCATGCCAGCAACCCTGCCCGAACCTGTTGCAGCGTTGCGCCGCGAAATACACTTGCTGTTGCGCCAGGCCAATTATGACTTTACCAAGCATCAGTTCAATACCGTCGCCTCCAGCGCGATGAAAATGTTGAACAGCCTGGAAAAAGGGGTGCAAGAGTTTGCCAATGAATCTGCCAACAACACACATGGCATGGTCGTCATCACTGAATGCGTGAGCATCCTATTACGCTTGCTCTCGCCGTTGACGCCACACATTTGTCACACCCTCTGGTGTGAACTCGGCTATGGCAAGGACATTCTCGCCGCTCCGTGGCCCGAGCCGCTGGAGACTGCGTTGACACAAGATGAAATCGAGCTGGTGCTTCAAATCAATGGCAAGCATCGCGGTAGCCTGCGCATGAAAGTCGGCGCTGACAAGACGGCGATTGAAGCGGCTGCACTGGCTTCAGAAGCCGCGCAAAAGCACATGGCAGGCAACCCTGCGAAAAAAGTCATTGTCGTTCCCGGCCGTCTGGTCAATATTGTTGTCTAAATTGTCTTAAGAGGAGTCACCTGTGCGCGCTATCAAACTTGCCACCCGGCTGTTCGTCACCTTCGGCTTAGTCGGTCTGCTAGCTGCCTGCGGCTTTCAGTTGCGCGGTGATTACGCTTTGCCGTTTCAAACCATGAGCATTGCCCTGGCGCCCAGCTCGGAGCTTTACGCACAGCTCAAACGCAGCATTGAAGCCTCATCCCCCACGCGTATCGTTGATGATCCCAAAGATGCCGAAGCTAACCTGATCGTACTGGGCGACCGCAATGAAAAAGTCATTCTCACGTTGAACTCCGCCGGACGTGCGCGCGAATATGATTTAGTGCGCACGTTTTCTTTCAAGGTAAGCAGCGCAAATAATACCGACTACATTCCACCGAGCCAGATCGTTTTGCGTCGCGACATGACTTTCAATGATGATCTGGTGCTCTCCAAAGAGTCAGAAGAAGCGCTTCTCTGGCGCGACATACAAAGTGATCTGATACAGCAGCTGTTGCGTCGGCTGGCCTCCGCCAAGCTCAAGGCAGCAAGTGAATCCGGCAATGCAACTACGCCCTGAGCAACTCGGCGCGCACCTCGATAAGCCGTTAGCGTCACTGTATTTACTCCACGGTGACGAACCGCTGCTGGTCATTGAAGCGGCCGATGCCATTCGCCTCGCCGCACGTCGCCAAGGCTTTACCGAACGCGAAGTGATTGTGGCAGGCACCGGTTTTCGCTGGGACGACCTCTTTTTAGCAGCAGGCAACTTATCGCTGTTTGGCGAAACCAAGCTCATTGATCTGCGTATTCCCTCAGGCAAACCGGGGCGTGAAGGCAGCGAGGCGTTGCAGCGTTACTGCCAAACACTCGGCTCGGGAACAGTGACCTTGATTACGCTTCCCGAACTTGACTGGCAAGCAAAAAAAGCCGCATGGGTCACCGCGCTCAGCCAGGCAGGCGTCGCGCTTGAATGCAATGCCCCGCCCTTGGTGCGGCTGCCACAATGGCTGGCCGAGCGCCTGGCGCGCCAGCAACAAACCGCATCACGCGCCGGGCTGGAATTCATCGCCGCACATGTTGAAGGCAATTTGCTCGCCGCACACCAGGAAATTCAAAAGCTCGGTCTGCTCTATCCCACTGGGGAAGTTTCGCTCGCGCAGATAGAAGCAGCGGTATTAAATGTCGCCCGCTATGATGTTTCTGACCTGCGCGATGCACTCAAAAACCGCGATACCGTGCGCGCCGTGCGCACGCTGGAAGGCTTGCAAGCAGAAGGCGCTGCGCCACCTTTGGTGTTGTGGGCGCTGGCCAGTGAAGCACGTACCGCACAAAACCGCCCGGCCCTCTTGCATGCAGCAAAAATTGACCGCATGATTAAGGGGCTTGCCACCGGCGACCTGTGGAATGAATTTTTACAGCTCACCTTACGTTTGACCCGGCCAAGGAAACTCTCATGACGCTCAAAGACACTCTGCTGCATATCGGCCAAGCCGCGCGTGATGCCTCGCACGCCGTCGCCCGCGCTTCAACCCGCGTGAAAAATACCGCCCTGCTCGCCATGGCGAGCGCGATTCGTGCGCAGCGCGCCGAACTGCTGGCTGCGAATGCCGCCGACCTTGCCGCAGCAAAAGCAGAAGGGCTGGATGCCGCGATGGTGGATCGCTTGACACTCAGCGAAAAAGGCATCGAAGCCATGGCCCAAGGGCTGGAACAAGTCGCCGCGCTGCCTGACCCGGTCGGTGAAATCAGCGACATGAGGCGCCGCCCCTCCGGCATACAAGTGGGCAAAATGCGCGTGCCGCTGGGCGTTGTTGGCATCATTTATGAAGCACGGCCGAACGTCACGGCAGACGCCGCCGCGCTGTGCCTTAAATCCGGCAATGCCGCGATTTTGCGTGGCGGTAAGGAAGCCATGCGTAGCAATCAGGCCATTGCCGTTTGCGTGAAACAAGGACTGGTCGCCGCTGGCCTGCCGGAAACAGCTATACAGGTGATCGACACGACTGATCGCGCTGCGGTGGGTTATCTCATCACCATGCCAGAGTATGTCGACGTCATCGTTCCACGCGGCGGCAAAGGCTTGATCGAGCGCATCTCGCAAGAAGCACGCGTGCCAGTCATCAAGCATCTCGATGGCAATTGCCATGTGTATGTGGATGTCGCCGCTGACCCGCAAAAAGCCATCGCGATTGTTGAGAATGCCAAAACGCAGCGGCTGGGCACATGCAATACCGCAGAATCCTTGCTCATCGCCCGCCCGATTGCGGCAAGTTTATTGCCGAAAATCGCGGCGATGCTCACCGCACGCGGTATCGAAATTCGTGGCTGTGACGAAACACGTGCGCTGGTGAAAGAAGCCAAGCCGGCGAGCGAGGAAGATTACGCCACCGAATATCTCGCAGCGGTTATCTCGTGCAAAGTGGTGGCCGATATTGATGAGGCCATCGCTCACATCAACAAATACTCATCAGCGCACACCGAAGCCATTGTCACTGAAAACTACACCACGGCACTGCGTTTTTTGCGTGAAGTGGATTCCGCTTCGGTCATGGTGAACGCCTCAACGCGCTTTGCCGATGGCTTTGAATACGGCCTGGGTGCCGAAATCGGCATTTCCACCGACAAGTTTCACGCTCGCGGGCCGGTGGGCCTGGAAGGACTCACCTCACAAAAGTGGATCGTGCTGGGGAATGGTGAAGTACGCGGGTAAATCCATCTGATGGATTGATGAGGGTTATGCCGCCAAAGTAGAATTACTTCGCGGCGTATCACCAGCGCCGAGTTTTTGAAAAAACGACTCGAAAAAACGACGCTTGTCTCATCCAATCAGTGCATGACCAATTATCGCGACCGATAGACCTGAACTTTGTCAAACAAGGCGGGCACTGTTACTAACACCGAGGAGGAAATGGTCACGAGTTTCAACCATCCCGCTTCAATCCAATTTTACGAAGCATAAAACCCTTCATTCCACGATTTTTACTTGCGTCCCCGCTTTGACTACGCCATCAGGATAAGCGCCATTCATCAAGCGCAATTGCGCTTCCGAATGCGGTAGCGTGGTAGAAGACCGCTTGACCAGCTGAGCAAAGCCGCCTTGCGGCATCGCTGTTAAGCGCACCCTCCAGGGACGAGCCAGCGGGCGATCCTTATCACTTATGGCACGAAAGGTTTTTTCTGCCGCGAGCAGCGTTTCACGTTCACGTCGCAAGGCATCTGCACTCTTGGCAGCATGCAGAAAAAGATAGGTGTGTTTTTCTGGCCCGGTGACCAAAGTGGCGTCAACCTGCTGCGCCGCTTCTTGCGCCCCGTCTTTTACGCGGGCAGTGCCAACAAAGGTGGTCGCGGCAAAGCCGTTAATGGTTGTTTGCGCTGTGCGCCCATTGATCGGATTGAAAATCGTGCGCAGCATATCGGTGTGCGTCGTCCCCGCCTCTGCCGGCACGGTGCGCATAATCAATGCCGCATCGCCTGCGCCATTCGTCATGATGAGCGCTTCCGACGTATTTTTTATCCGCCAGCCGGTAGGTGCGGTGAGCGCAAAGCCCATGGGTTCGTGAAAAAACTGCTGGCCGCGAACGACGCCCTCTTCGCGACTCTCACCAAAGAGAATGCCATCAATCGCCTTGAGGTAGCGCTCGCGTCCGTTTTCAGCTTTTGGTTCTTGATGCAGCAAAGCTGTTTGGCGAATGTCTGCCAGCCGCTTGTCGTTGCTCGGGTGCGAGGCTAGCCAATCGGTGCGCGGCGGCGCTGTGCGGCCCTCGCTGCGTGCAGTGTCAGCGGCAAACTGTTCCTGGTTTTTCAGCACGCGAATGACATCAATCATGCGCGCGGAATCATAATGATTACGGGTAATGTATTCGGCACCCAATTGGTCGGCTTGTGATTCCTGCTCGCGGCTGTAAGAGGCGATATATCCCGCAGCAGTGATCTGCGACACCTGATTGGTCAGATCGCCTGCTCCGCCATAACCTTTGCTCTCCAGCACGGCACCGAGCACACTCGCCAGCAGCACGCCCACACCGGCAGCCTGCTGACGCGTGGCGCGCTGCGAAGCATGGCGTGCAGTCACATGGCCGATTTCATGCCCCAGCACACCGGCCAGCTCGGCTTCATCACCAAGATAAGCGAGAATGCCGCGCGTGATATTGACATACCCGCCAGGCAAGGCAAAGGCATTGACCTCGGGGCTGTCTAGCACCGTAAAGTGCCATTCGAGCGTGCCCCGGTGCGAGGCTTTGGCCAGCTTTTGCCCCACGCTATTAACGTAGCTCTGAAGTGATGGATTCTCCAGCGCACGATATTCTTTCAGCACGTCCTGATGCGCTTTTTGCCCCGACTGCAGCTCGCTGCGCTCATCCATCACCGTGCGTTCATATTGCCCTGTCACGGGGTTGCGCACATTGGCACAGGAAGTCAAAAAAACTAAAGCAATAGCAAAAATACAAAATCGGGATTTCATTTCACCTCACCGCAAAATGCATAAAAATCACGCCGACAAAAGCTGGCGCAGCACAAACGGCAGAATACCACCATGCCGATAGTAATCGACCTCAATCGGGGTATCGATCCGCAAGCGGAGTGCGATGCGCCGTGTTATGCCATTGGATTGATGAACCACCAGGGTCACCTCTTGCTGCGGCTGAATCTCGCCTTCCAATCCTTCGAGATCAAAAATCTCGTTGCCAATAATCCCCAACGCTTCGGCTGATTCCGTCCCAAGAAATTGCAATGGCAAGACGCCCATACCAATAAGATTGGCGCGATGGATTCGCTCAAAGCTACGGGCGATGACGGCTTTTACACCGAGCAGTTGCGTGCCCTTCGCTGCCCAGTCGCGGGATGATCCCGTGCCATACTCTTCGCCGGCAAAAATAACCGTGGGCACGCCATCCGCCATGTAGCGCATGGCGGCATCAAAAATAAACACTTGCTCAGCCGAGGGTTGATGCAGCGTCCAGCCGCCTTCCACGCGCACGCCATCGGCTTTGGGCGGCAGCATCAGATTCTTGATGCGCACATTGGCAAACGTGCCGCGCACCATCACGTCGTGGTTGCCGCGCCGCGAGCCATACGAATTAAAGTCGGCGCTGGTGACACGGTGATCCAGCAACCATTGCCCGGCAGGAGACGCTGCGTTGATCGAACCGGCAGGCGAAATGTGGTCGGTCGTCACCGAATCGCCAAAAATAGCCAGTGCGCGCGCATTGCGCAGCACAGGCGGTGCCACGGGCGACATGCCGAAGTTGTTAAAGAATGGCGGCTTGGCGATGTAGGTCGACGTGGGCCACGCATACACCTGCCCGGTGCTGGAATTGATCGCATTCCATAACACATGATCTTTCGTGAGGTCAGCATACAGTCGGCGAAAAGTGGCTGGATTCATTGCGGTCTGCATGCAGGCTTCAATCTCGCGGCTGGATGGCCAGAGGTCACGCAGCCAGACAGCCTCACCATTTTTTCCGTAACCGATGGGCTCGGTCAGCGGATCTTTCTGCATTGTGCCGAGCAGCGCATAGAGCACGACCAGTGGTGGCGAAGCCAAAAAGTTAGCGCGGATGTTGGGATGAATACGCGCTTCAAAGTTGCGATTACCCGACAACACCGCCGCACCAATCAGATCATTATTTACCACCGCCTCTTCTATTGGCATCGCCAGCGGCCCGGAGTTGCCAATGCAGGTAGTGCAACCATAGCCTGCCACGTTAAAGCCCAGTTGCTCAAGATACGGCAACAAGCCGGACTGCGTCAGATATTCAGTGACGACACGCGAGCCGGGGGCAAGCGATGTCTTGACGTGCGGGCCGACATGCAAGCCACGCTCCACCGCTTTTTTGGCCAGCAAACCAGCAGCGATCATCACATTGGGGTTGGAAGTATTAGTGCAAGAAGTAATGGCTGCAATCAACACGTCGCCATTGCCCACGTCCAGCCCATCCTGACTTTTAAAGCGCTTCGCCAAATCCACGGGGTTGCGCGCAAACCCATTGTCTGCCGCCGGGTTGGAAAACGTTTCGGCAAATGCGGTTTTAGCCTGGCTTAGCGGAATTCTATCCTGCGGCCGCTTGGGGCCTGCCAGCGCGGGCACAACACTGGCCAGGTCCAGACTCAGCGTGGAAGAATAATCAATGTCGCCGCGCTTAGGGATACCGAACAATCCCTGCGCCTTGAAATAGTTTTCGAAACGGGTCACTTCGGCATCGCTCCGCCCGGTGCCTTTCAAATAAGCCACGGTCAAATCATCCACCGGAAAGAAGCCCATGGTGGCGCCATATTCGGGTGCCATATTGGCGAGTGTTGCGCGATCAGTCAGCGATAAATGGGTTGCGCCTTCTCCAAAAAATTCGACGAACTTGCCAACCACTTTTTCCTTACGCAGCATTTCGGTAATGGTCAGCACCAGGTCGGTGGCGGTCACACCTTCTGGCAATTTGCTTTGCAGCTCAACACCAACCACATCCGGCGTCAGGAAATACACCGGCTGTCCAAGCATGCCCGCTTCAGCCTCGATGCCACCGACACCCCAGGCCACCACACCCGCGCTGTTGATCATGGTGGTGTGGCTATCGGTGCCGACCAGCGTATCGGGAAAGCACACCCCATCACGCTGCTGCACACCACGGAACAGGTATTCGAGATTCACCTGATGGACGATGCCGATGCCGGACGGCACGACCTTGAAGGTATCGAAGGCCTGCATGCCCCACTTCATGAATTGATAGCGTTCACCATTCCTCTCAAATTCAAATTGCATATTGAGACGTAAAGCATCCTTACTGCCATAGTGATCGACCTGCACCGAATGGTCGACGACCAGATCGACCGGCACCAGCGGTTCAATACGCTTGGGGTCATGGCCGAGCTGTTGCGCCACATCGCGCATCGCGGCCAGATCGCAGAGCAGCGGCACACCGGTGAAATCCTGCAACAGGATGCGTGCCACAACAAAAGGAATTTCATCCACACGCGGCGCATTTGGCTGCCAGGCCGCCAGTTGCCGCACATGGGCTTCGGTGACCTTCTTGCCATCGCAATTGCGCAATACGGATTCGAGCACAATACGGATCGAGACAGGCAAACGGCTGATGCAGCCCAAGTCTGCGGTTTCAAGCGCCGATAAATTGTAGAAACCGGATGTTTCAGCGGCGGCGCTATTGAATTGTTGATAGCTATTAAACAGGTTATGTGGCATCAGATTTTCCTCGCTTAATTTTTTCTAAACCATGTTTTCAGGAATCACCCAGGCATCGAACTGTTCGGCTTGCACATAGCCAGACGCGATCGCCGCAGCGCGCAAGGTGGTGTTTTCGGCATGCGCCCGCTTGGCAATTGCTGCTGCCTTGTCATAACCAATATGCGGCGTCAGCGCGGTCACCAGCATCAGACTGCGCTCCAGTGATTCACGGATGCGCTGCCTGTCCGCTTCGAGCCCGCGCAACGCGTGGCGTTCAAAGCTTTGCATGGCGTCTGCCAGCAGTCGGGTACTGTGCAAAAAGTTGTAGGCAATTAAGGGCTTGAACACATTGAGCTCAAAGTTTCCCAAAGCGCCGCCAATATTCAGCGCCACATCATTGCCCAGCACCTGCGCAGCAACCATGGTCAGTGCCTCGCATTGCGTCGGGTTCACCTTGCCCGGCATGATCGAACTGCCCGGCTCATTTTCGGGTAATTGCAATTCCCCCAGGCCCGCGCGCGGGCCACTCGCAAGCCAGCGAATGTCATTGGCAATTTTCATCAACGCCGTCGCCAGGGTTTTCAGTGCGCCATGCGCAAACACCAACGGCTCGTGACCGGCAAGCGCCGCAAACCGATTACTCGCACACGTCCATGAAAACCCTGTACAGGCAGCCAATTCCGCTACGGCACGGGCGGCAAATTGTGGATGGGCATTAAGCCCGGTGCCGACTGCCGTGCCCCCCAGCGCTAACGCAAGAAGCTCATTTTGCGCAGCGCCAATGGCCCGCTCAGCGATCTCGAGTTGTGCTGCATAGCCAGAAAATTCCTGTCCTAGCGTGAGTGGTGTCGCATCCTGCAAGTGGGTGCGGCCCAGTTTGACAATATGCGCAAAAGCCTGCGATTTTTCATGCAGAGTTTGCCGTAGTTGACGCAGCGAGGGCAGTAGCGACTTTTCTAGCTGAGCTACCGCCGCTACATGCATCGCGGTGGGAAACACATCATTGGAGGATTGACAGCGATTGACGTGGTCATTCGGATGCACACTGCGCTGCATGCCACGCACACCGCCCAAGAGCTCTGAAGCACGATTCGCCATGACCTCATTCACGTTCATGTTGGTTTGCGTGCCCGAACCGGTTTGCCAGACAGATAAGGGAAATTCATCCGGCCATTGCCCATTGAGAATCTCATCTGCTGCGCCGACAATCGACTGCGCGATGCGTGGCTCAACCTCGCCGAGGTGTGCATTGGCCAGCGCTGCCGAACGCTTGACCAACACCAGCGCATCAATAAGTTCCCTCGGCATGGTGTCTTTGCCAATGGCAAAGTATGCCAGTGAGCGTTGAGTTTGCGCACCCCACAAGCGTTCATTCGGCACATCGATTGCGCCTAAGGTATCCGTTTCCGTGCGGTAGTCGCTCATGTCAGCTCGTATCTTTTATGACCAAGTCTATGGCGAGGTCAAAAGACATACTCGAACATACCCACCATAAAGTGGCTTGCTCATACGCTACTTTTTGGGCAGCGTCGCCCCACCTTGTCCACCACCAAACGGTATGGCCGGAGCGACTGGTTTGGTTTTATCTTTTTTGGGTTTTTTCTGCTCGCGATTACTGCGCATTTGTCCTTTGGCCATGAGAGTTCTCCTGAAAAATCGGGGGTGAATAAACAACACACGCGGCGCCATTCGCTACGAGGAAACACGACAAATTCATGCTCTGTGAAATTGCTGTGCTATTGCTGTGCTGTTGCTGAATACTACGCCTAATCACCCTCTATGGTACGTCCGGCGCATTCAACCCCAGCGCTAACCAACCGGCCAGACCCAAGGTGCGTAGCGTTGCCATGTTCTGCTCATAAATAGCGGCGGTATCAGGAAATGCCTGAATCGCACGCGCCAGGCTTTCCTCACGCAAAAGATGCAAGACAGGATATGGCGAACGATTGGTAAAGTTGCTGATGTCGTTTATCTCAGTGTCAGCAAATCGATACTGCGGGTGAAAACTGGCGACCTGAATCACACCGGTTAGCCCCTGCACTTTCAAGGCAATCTCTACCAGATCGAGAAAGTCGGCAAAATCTGTAAATTTTGCCAGCGCATAGGGAAGGATCAGCAAGGTGGTGTCCAGGTTTTCCGGCTTTGCCGCAACCAGGGTGCGCAATTCACGCTCCAGATCGTCGAGCACCGCATCGCTGGTTTGTGCGCTACTGACGGCATAGCGCACTTGGCGCTTGACATGCACCGTTTTTGCAAATGGGCAAAGATTCAGGCCAATAACCGCGCGCTCCAGCCATCGCTGCGTGGCAGTGATCACTTCGCCATGAGTAGGCTTAGCAAATGAGGAACACATAGAAAACACCCATAAACGCCCATAACCCGCCCAGGAAAAACCTTGGCGTGGGCGATGGTGCTTAGCTTACAGCACTTCGGCTGCGTGATCTGCTAATCGTGAACGCTCACCTCGTTGCAATGTAACGTGGCCTGAATAGGCCCACCCTTTGAAACGATCCACCACATAGGTGAGCCCTGAGCTTCCTTCGGTAAGATACGGGGTATCAATCTGGGCGATATTGCCTAGGCACACGACTTTGGTACCCGGGCCTGCGCGCGTGATCAGCGTCTTCATCTGCTTGGGCGTCAGATTTTGCGCTTCGTCGATGATGAGAAACTTATTTAAAAATGTACGGCCCCTCATGAAATTAAGCGATTTGACTTTGATGCGACTACGAATCAAATCCATCGTGGCCGCTCGCCCCCAATCGCCACCGTAAGTGCTGCCAGACGCGCCACCGGAGGTACTGGCAGGCTCGATGGAAGGATTATTCAACACGTCAAGATTATCTTCCAGCGCCCCCATCCAGGGGGTCATTTTTTCCTCTTCTGTTCCCGGTAAAAATCCGATGTCTTCACCCACGGGAACAGTCACCCGGGTAATGATAATTTCAGAAAACCGCTTGGTTTCCAAAGTCTGCGCCAAGGCAGCGGCCAGCGTCAATAATGTTTTTCCAGTCCCGGCCTGACCCAGCAAGGTAACAAAATCGATGTCTGGATTCATCAGCAGATTCAAGGCGAAATTTTGCTCGCGATTTCTGGCTAAAACACCCCATACGGCATTTTTTCCATGACTGTAATCGGTCAGCGTTTCCAGTTCCACCGTCTTGCCAGCGCCGACTTTTACCCAGGCTTGAAAAGGCCGTGGCTCATCCTGCCAGACAAATTCATTCACTAACAAATCAGGACACAGCGGGCCCTGAACGCGGTAATAAGTGCGGCTATCTTTTTTCCATGACTCCAGGCCCCGGCCATGCGTTTCCCAGAAATCAGGCGGCAGCTCACTCGTGCCGGTGTAGAGCAGATCAGTGTCTTCTAGTACTTTATCGTTAAAGTAATCCTGCGCTTCCAAACCCAGGGCGCGCGCTTTGATGCGCATGTTGATGTCTTTGGAAACCAGGATCACCGGCCGCTTGGGAAACATCTGGCCGAGATGCATTACCACGCCGATGATCTGGTTATCGGCCTTGGCGGTAGGTAGCGCGGTGGGCAATACGCTGTTGATCGCCTCCGTCTGCAAAAAAAGATGTCCTGTGGCCAGCCCGCGCGACACCTCACCCAGAGGAATACCTGCGGCCATGTTGTGCTCGGTACCACTCACAATTTCATCCAGCATGCGGCTTGCTTGGCGTGCATTGCGCGCAACTTCTGTCATGCCTTTTTTATTGGCATCCAATTCTTCCAACACCATCATGGGCACGAAAATGTCATGCTCTTCAAACCGATAGAGCGACAAGGGATCGTGCATCAACACATTGGTGTCAAGCACAAAAAGTTTGGTAGTGGCTTTTTTTACGGCTGTTCCACGCTTTGCATTCATAGCCACCTCAAAGTTGTCAAGATGAGCTCACGATAGCGGCCCTGGCGATTGGGCAAGATGTCGATAAAAGGGCAGATTTCGCCCTTGATCAATGATTAAAGTTTCATCACCGCGTCAAGAACCGTAGCGGCATTGCCATCGGCCTTGGTGGCCCGCCATTCGTGACGCAACACACCGGTTGCATCAATCAGAAAAGTACTGCGTTCAATACCCAGCACTTTTTTTCCATACAGCATTTTGTTTTTAACAACATCGAACATGCGACACACGACACCTTCAATGTCAGAAATTAATTCGAATGGTAAACCAAACTTGGCCTTGAAGTTTTCATGTGACTTGAGCGAATCGCGCGAAACACCAAAAACAACACAACCTGCTTTGATAAATTCAGCATGCAAATCGCGAAACTGTTGCGCCTGTGTTGTGCAGCCGGGGGTATTGTCCTTGGGGTAGAAATACAGCACAACAGAATGTCCAAGATGGGCAGACAGCATAAAGTCACCGCCTGTTGCCGGGGCTGTAAATTCAGGCACAGACAGACCGACAATCGAGGGTTGCGTGGCTGCCATAGCGGCAGATGTCGATGCCGACGTCGAGGTGAACGTAGAAATAGCGTGGTTCATGCAGCTTCCTTCCATGGTAGTAAAAATTCCTCGCCCTGCACCATCAAGGTGCCGGAACGACCGGACACCTCACCGCGAATCATTTCGTGGCGAGGCAGCTTTGCCAGGTCAAGCGTGTCGCACATCTGTCCGAGCGAAATCAGTTGATAACCTTGTTCGCGCCAACCGTTAAGCAGGCGCGCCAATGTGTCGCCGAGTTTTAAGCCTTCGAGTTCGGCATGCAGTGTGAATACGTGATCTTTGGGCTCGGTCGCGGTTGCGCGCAGCAACCGCTGATGCACGTTGTCATGCGTCAAGTCCTCTGTGCCAATCAGTTCATCCAGTGTCGGCAGCGTAGTCGGCAATTGCGGACATAAAACAACTTCTGCATTCCATACCGGCATGAAGGGATGGCTGCCGCGACAATCCGACGCCCAGCGGTAACCCAGCCGTTGCGTCATGCGCAACGCATGAGGATTCATCTGCCAACCTGCCGCGCCCGCGCCTTGTGCCGCGACACCAAATGTTTCAAGGTAGCGGGCATGGGCATGGCGCATCTCATTTTCAGTCCACGCTGCATCCGCTTTTGTCACGCCATCTTGCCATTTGACATGATCCCAGCAATGAATGGCTGTCTCAAACCCCGCGTCACGCGTGGCTCGCATCACGTCTGCCCCACGGCAGCCAATATTCGGGCCGGGCAGCAATGTACCGTACATCAGCGTCTTGATACCATAGTGCTCGACTACCGATGTGCGTTGCACTTTTTTCATAAAACCAGGACGTAGCGCGCGGCGAATGGCGCGGCCGGTATGGTCTGGCCCCATCGAAAACAAGAAACTGGCATTGGCCTCGTGTTGCTGCAAAAGCTCAATCAGCCGAGGCACACCTTGCAAAGTGCCCCGCAAAGTATCCACATCAATTTTTAGCGCCAACCTCATCGCCAATTAATCCATCAATTGACGTGCGGCAGCAACATCATGGCGATAGGCCTCGAAAATACTGCGCAAGGCGTCGGCAAATTCGACTTTCGGTTCCCAATCCAGGTCTGCCATGGTATTGCTGATTTTTGGCACACGATGCTGGGTGTCCTGGTAGCCAGATCCATAGTACTCACCCGACGTCGTTTCCTGCACCGTCACTTTGACGGCAGTCTCTGCGTATTCGGGAAACTGTTTGGCCATATCAAGCATCATGCTCGCCAGATCACGCACCGAGTAATTATTCTTCGGGTTGCCAATGTTGTAAATCTTGCCGTTCGCAACACCATCCTTGTTAGCAATGATTTTCATCAAAGCATCGATGCCATCGGTCACATACGTGAAGGAGCGTTTTTGCGCGCCACCATCCACCAGTTTAATTGGCTCACCACGCACAATATGCCCAAGAAACTGAGTGATGACGCGTGAGCTGCCTTCTTTGGGTGTGTGGATCGAATCCAGCCCCGGTCCGATCCAGTTAAAGGGACGAAACAGTGTGTAGTCCAATCCTTCTTGCTGGCCGTAAGCGTGGATCACGCGATCCATCATTTGTTTAGCGCAAGAGTAAATCCAGCGTGGCTTGTTGATCGGGCCCAACACCAAATTGGAATTTTCCGGGTCAAATTCGGCATCCTGGCTCATGCCGTAAACTTCCGACGTGGAGGGAAAAATCACACGTTTTTTGTATTTGACGGCATGGCGAATGATGGGCAAATTGGCCTCAAAATCCAGTTCAAAAACCCGCAGCGGCTCTTTAACATAGGTGGCAGGTGTGGCAATCGCCACCAACGGCAGAATGACATCGCACTTTCTGACGTGATATTCGATCCATTCCCGATTAATCATGATGTCGCCTTCAAAAAAATGAAAGCGAGGGTTAGTCATCAACTCCGTGACACGCTCTGAGTTCATGTCCATGCCGTACACCTCCCAGTCGGTGGTATCCATGATGCGTTGGGAAAGGTGATGGCCAATGAAACCATTGACGCCAAGAATGAGGATTTTTTTCATAACAAAGAAACCGTGTGCGTACCGAAAATCGCGTTGAGCGAATGACTGGTAGCGGCTGAAAGGGAAGAACCTGCGAATTCTACCGCGAGCAAGCATAAAACTTGCCCATCACCGCATTCCGCGTACCAGTGGCCATCGCGGATAAATAAGGTGGGGCGACCGAATTCGCCGCGCTGGCTTGGGTTAAAGGCGACTGGATGCAGCGAACGCAGCACGCGCAGGCGGCCTTGCAGGGTATCGAAAAACGCGCCAGGATAAGGCGGCGCAACCGCGCGAATCAGGTTGTGCACAACGGCTGCGGGCTGATGCCAGTCAATCCGCCCGTCTTCTGCGCAACGGCCGCCAAAGTAGCTGCCCGCCGCAAGATTTTGCGGCTGCGGTGTGACGCGCCCGGCGATCAAATCAGGCAGTACGCAGTCAAGCGCCAGCTCGGCAGCAAACGTCACTTTGGAAAATACTTCGCCTGCGGTGTCATCGGGCAAAATCGGGACAGCTTGTTGCGCCACGATGCCACCGGCATCGGGCTTTTCGAGCATTTGGTGCAACGTAGCGCCGGTTTCGCGTTCACCGTGAATGATGGCCCAATTCACTGGCACGCGACCACGATATTTAGGGAGTAACGAGCCATGCATGTTGTAAGCGCCCTGCCGAGGCAAAACCAAGAGCGGTGCTTTTAGCATCTGCCGGTAGTAGAACGAAAACAAAAAATCCGGCTCCAGCGCGGCGAGCTCGGCAACCAGCGCCGGATCGTTTGGATCATCCGGCGTGATCACCGGAAGGCTGTACCGCGCAGCCAGTCCGGCTACGCTGTCGAACCAGATTTCCTCATCAGGATTATCACGATGAGTAATAACCTGCACCACCTCGACGCCATGCGCAAGCAGTACCGCCAGGCAGCGCACACCGACATTGTGATAAGCAAAAACAATAGCGCGTGCCATTGTTTGCTATTCTTTTTTCTCTAGCAGTGCTTCAATCAGATAGCGCGGCCGAAGGCGGACTTGCTGGTAGATGCGGCCGATATATTCACCCAAGAGACCAATGCCGAATAGCGCCAAGCCAATAAGGAAGAACATTAGCGCAAACAGCGTGAACAGGCCTTCGGCTTCCGGCCCGACAATCAGGCGACGCACAATCAACAACACAAACAGCACGCCAGAACCCAGCGCAATCAGCATTCCCAGCATGGAAAACCATTGCAACGGCACCAACGAAAAACCGGTCATCAAGTCAAAATTAAGACGAATCAGGCTATAGAGCGAATACTTCGATTCGCCCGCAGCGCGTTCTTCGTGCTCTACCATCACCTCGGCCGGGTGACGGGCAAAGGTATAGGCCAACGCCGGGATGAAGGTGGCGACTTCCTGGCAGCTATTGATGGCATCGACCACGCCGCGCGAATAAGCACGCAGCATGTTGCCCTGATCGGTGATGCGGATGCGGGTGATTTTTTCACGCAAGCGGTTCATGGCTTTTGACGCCCAGGTGCGGAACAGGCTGTCTTGCCGATTTTTGCGGATGCTGCCGACGTAATCGTAGCCTTCGCGTATCTTGGCGACCAATTTGCCGATTTCCTCGGGCGGGTTTTGCAAATCGGCATCCAGCGTCACAATGATTTCACCACGTGCGTGCTCAAAGCCTGCCATGATGGCCATGTGCTGCCCGGCATTAGCGGCCAGCAAAATGGCACGTGTGACATCGGGTCGACGGGCAAACTGCTCACGCAAAATGGCTGCCGAACGGTCACGGCTGCCGTCATTCACAAAAACAATTTCATACGTTTCACCCAGATCATCCAGCGCTGGATAAATGCGGGCGAACAGCGCAAGCAACCCGGCTTCTTCGTTATAGACGGGAATAACAACGGAGAGGATGGGCGTAATCATGTGTTTTGAGCTCAAGCGAGCGGTCGAGTCAACGTTTGCATCAATGCGGCGCAAACGCGATCGACATCCGCATCCTGCATGGTCGGGAACAATGGCAGCGTGACAATTGACGCGCCGATACGCTCGGCCTGCGGAAAATTACCCGGTTTAAATCCCATGGCGCGATAAAGTGAGAATAGATGCAACGCCGGATAATGCACACCGATGCCAATGCCTTTTTCCCGCATGCTGGCAATGAATGCGCCACGATCAGTGCCATCAGGCAGCAGTACATGAAACATGTGCCAGTTGCTGTTGGAAAAATCGGCCAGCGGAAGTTGCAGACCCAGCGTACGGTCTAAACCTGCAAAATAACGTTGCACCAACTCCCGACGACAGGCGGTGAATTCATCGAGCCGTTTTAGCTGGCCCAGGCCGATGGCAGCGGCGATGTCGGTCAGGTTGAATTTTCCACCCAGCACATCAACGTCCATGCCGCCATCAGCGAAGCGCTGAAAACCTTGCAAACGAAGACGCTCGCATAACGCAGGATCAATATCCTCAGGCAGTACCAGCGCGCCACCTTCGCCGGTAGTAATATTTTTATTGGCATGAAAACTGAAGGCGACAAAATTCTGACCGGTGCCAATTCGTTGCCCATTCCAGGTTGAACCAAAGGATTGCGCTGCATCTTCGATAACGCGCAACGAGTGTTTTCCGGCAATCGCGTACAGCCGGTCACGATCAACCGGCAAGCCGGCGAGGTCGACTGGAATGATGGCCTTGGTCTGTGGCGTGATGCGGTCAGCAAGTTGATCAAGATCGATGTTGCGCGTTGCCGGATCGACATCGACAAAAACCGGCGTGGCGCCCACTTCAAGGATGACATTCGCGGTAGCAACCCAGGTCAGCGGTGTGGTAATCACCGTATCACCAGCGCCGACTTTTGCCAGGCGCAGCGCCACTTCAAGTGCAGCGGTGCCGGAATTAAAGGCGCGTACCGTGCGTCCGCCGCAATAGGCGGAGAGTGCAGCCTCGAATGCCTGCACTCGGGGGCCGCTGGTCAGCCAGCCAGAACGCAGCACATCAGCTACAGCAGCAATCGTTTCCTCGTCTATCGTTGGCCGGGTAAAAGGTAAAAAATCATTCATGACCGCGTCACCAAAATAACCCCAACAATAATCACGCCGATGCCTAACAACTTTTGCGCCGTCAGCACCTCACCAAACCATTGCCAGGCGACGAACGCGTTGATGGCATAACCAATGGATAGCATCGGGTAGGCAATGGAAACCGGCACGCGTGAGAGCGCCATGATCCACACCACCAGGCTGACGGCGTAACAAACCATGCCGCCCATAATGAACGGCTGAAAGGCAAGTTTCATCCCAATGGGCAGAATGTTATTGATATGAAAGTCAAAATGGCCGACAGCGTTGGTGCCGGCCTTGAGCAAAAGCTGAGCAGCGGCGTTAAGCAGCACGCCCGTGAGAATAAGTGCAAAACTGATGGCGTTCATGGCGCAGCTCCCGCGCAGGGCCGCCCCAAGTGGGAGCCGTTCAACACCACGGACGCCGCGTCTTTTGCGGCGAAACACGCGTCACCTCCGCCCGTGGGGCGGGGGCGGGGGGGTGGGCTGTCTTTCCTGACGATAACGCGACGCAAATCGCGTGTGACTTCAATCATTGGCAATCCCTGTGCTGCAAGTTGCTTCCAAGTATCCACTGGCATCAGCGCCCAGGCAGCAGGTGCCTGACGCCAGGCTGCAACAAAACCCTTGATGTCCGGAATAAATTTTTGCGGCTCCTGGCCAATGCCAAAGCCCAGCTCGTCCTTGTATTCGACCATGATCGTTGTGCGTTGCAGATAGAACTGAAAGCTCTGATGATAGGTATTCACGCTGTAGAAAGGAACATTCGGTGGCACCTGCGACCGAATGTTCAGAGCGATATCATGTGCCGAATTGACCGTACCAAATGCATCATGCCCGAGAATAATCGCTTGTCCGCTGAAAAAACTGGCAGCAGCAAGCGCCCCTATCGCCGACAGAGGATGTTTGCGTGCAAGAAAAAATGCGGCAATACCACCCACCAAAAATAATGCCGCCGCCGCATACAACCAAGGCTGGTAGATCCGATAGATCGCTTCCATTTCCAGCGTTGCGGCACGATAAATAACCAAGGGCACGAAACACAGGCCCATCAGTCCAACGCCCGCAGAAAACAAGGCGTCACCGATATGTCGTCGTTTTGTCGTCAACCTGCCCAAATGCAGGGCGACCAGCGC
>JAUSMB010000024.1 GCA_030645365.1 Rugosibacter sp. | reverse complement strand
CTGGAGCAGAACTATCGCTCGCACGGCAATATTTTGGATGCGGCAAACGCCATCATTCAAAATAATCCGCAGCGTCTGGGCAAGAATTTATGGACGCACGCGGGCAGCGGCGAGCCGATTCGCGTGTATGAGGCGTACTCCGATAATGATGAAGCGCGCTGGATTGTGGAAGAAGTCAAAGCGCTGGTCAGAGATGGCCACACGCGTGCCGAAATTGCGCTGCTCTATCGCAGCAACGCCCAGTCACGCGCGCTGGAACATGCCTTGTTCAATGCCGGAATCCCTTATCGCGTGTATGGCGGGCTGCGCTTTTTTGAACGTGCCGAAGTCAAGCATGCACTGGCTTATCTGCGCCTGATTGCAAATGTAAACGACGACACGGCATTTGCCCGCGTGGTGAATTTTCCCGTGCGCGGCATCGGCGCGCGTAGCCTGGAAGCCTTGCAGGATGCGGCCAAAGCGGCCAACAGCAGCTTCTTTGCGGCTATCCCGCAGGTGAGCGGCAAGGGCGGCGCATCACTCGCCGCGTTTGCGCAACTCATCCATCAACTGAGTGAAGCGGCACATCTGCCATTGCCCGAGCTGATTGCTCATGTGCTTGAGTTGTCCGGCCTGCACACGCATTACCAGAACGAAAAAGAGGGGCAGGAGCGGCTCGCCAATCTGGACGAGCTGATCAATGCCGCCGCCAGTTTTATTGCAGAAGAAGGCACGGCCAGCGAGGAAGGGGAGTTATCGGCTGATCTGGCCGCGTTTCTCTCTCATGCGTCGCTCGAAGCTGGCGAACATCAGGCGGGTGAAGGTGATGATGCGTTGCAATTGATGACAGTGCATTCGGCCAAAGGGCTGGAGTTCAACATGGTGTTTATCAGCGGGCTGGAAGAAGGCTTGTTCCCGCATGAAAACGCGGTGAATGACATCAAAAACGGCAGTGACGGGTTGGAGGAAGAGCGCCGCCTGATGTATGTGGCCGTCACTCGCGCTCGCCAGCGGCTGTATTTGAGCATCGCGCAAAGCCGCATGTTGCATGGTCAGACACGTTACAACATTCCTTCGCGCTTTCTCGATGAAATTCCCAAGGAACTACTCAAGTGGCTAACGCCCAGAATGGAGAAGCAACATTTCGCCGTCTCGCCAGCGCGCCCTGCAGGAAGTACCCTTGGGGTGCCGACTTTTCATGGCAAATCGCACGTCACCGCGCAACGGACGGATCACATTGGCAACCCGCCAAAAGACAGTGGCTTTTCTATCGGCATGAACGTGCACCACACCAAGTTCGGCCCGGGCGTCATCGTGAATGCCGAAGGCAGCGGCACGGATGCCCGTGTGCAGGTCAACTTCAAGGCGGCAGGCGTCAAGTGGCTGGCACTGGCAATCGCGAAGCTGGAAGCTGCTTAACCACCACAAACCCGCGCGTGTGCCCTGCGGATTTATCCATGGTATTCATCGCCGCCCACAGCGCCTGAGCAGATACCCAAACCGGTGGATATTTGTAGGCTGCCACATCCAGAATGAGAAATCGGTCGCTGGCTGCGTTGTAGGCAGCCAGTGGCGAAATGTGGCCGGATTCTTTCTGGCCCAGCGCGCCGCGCTGATAATTCACCAGAATAAAATCGCCCGGAGTTTTGAGATTCTCCTCTGCTTGTTTACGAAAGGCATCCAGCGTCGTATCCGAGGCATAGGTCAGCGTGGCATCCACGCCATGCGTTTTGAGCAGATCCCGCAATTGCACCAGACTCATGCCACCAAAAGTGACAGCAAACTCACCACGCACCTGGCGCGCCGCCACATCAAAAAAAGTGGATTGGGTGACAGAATTTTCTGTGGGTTTTAATGCATTCAGCAACACCACAGAACTGGCCACGCCGCAAAAAGCCGGCCGCGCCTGCGCCACAAAATGTGCCAAGAGTGCATCGTAATCTGCGGTGTATTGGCTACTGACAAATAATTGCTGGCCGAGAGAAGAATCCGCTGCAACCAATGTCGTCGGCAATGGCAGGCGATTGAAGGCGGGGGCACGCAAGGCAGTATTCCAAACCGACCACCCCGACCAGCTTAGCAATACCACGCTGAGTATCAGCGCCCCGCGAATCATCGTTTTTTTCATGTGTCGCCTCCTAAAGAAACTGGCCTGCCAGGATTGTTTTTGTTACTTGCCGCCGCACGCCACACCGTGGCTAGCCACGGCTGTTGATCACGTGGCAAACCTTCGGGGCGATAGTAGTGCTCGAGTTCCGTAAAACCGGCTTGAGTCATTTGCTGGCGCCAGGCTGCCAAATCGTGATAAGCACCATAACGGTCCCCCTGCCAGCCTTCCTGATTATCACCGCGCGGGTTGGAGCTGAACAATACGCCGCCGGGTTTCAAGCTTGCATGCAACTGCCGCAACACCTGCGGCAATGCCAGACTGGGCACATGAAACAGCGAGGCGTTGGCGAATACCCCATCAAAATAGGCGGAGGGCAAATCCAGCGCGAGAAAATTCTGCTGCCAGACTTCACACCCGGTATCCGCTTTGGCCATGGCAACAAACGCCGCCGAGCCATCCAGCCCGATCGCCCGATGACCGAACGCAGTGAATGTCTTGAGATCGCGCCCCGGGCCACACCCCACATCCAGCACGGTAAACGGCGGCGCAACATCAATGTGGCGCAGCAACGCGGCGATATTCTGGCTTACGTCGTGATCCTGCGTGCCTGCGCGAAAAGCGTCGGCAGCCTGGGTGTAATACGCCAGCGTAGAGACGGTGGCTTCAAGTAAATCAGTCGGCGGTTTAGCGAAAGAACTCATCGAAATTGAACATTTGGCCAGAAAACCCCTCACACGCCCTACCTGCTCTTAGCGAATGTTTTGATTTTGCCATACTCGGCGCGATGACCGACCGATCAATCGGCATCGTGCGGGTTTATGATTGAAAAACTTTCCGTCACTGCTTAATAGTCGATATGTCTACCGAACAAGAAAATCTCGCCGCCGCCGCGCTTGAATACCACGCGTTTCCCACTGCCGGAAAGATTGCCGTGGTGCCAACAAAGGGACTCACCAACCAGCGTGATCTGGGTCTGGCCTATTCCCCTGGTGTTGCGGCGGCATGCAACGCCATTGTGGCTGATCCAAGCCAGGTTAACCGCCTCACCTCGCGCGCCAATCTGGTGGGGGTCGTGACCAATGGCACAGCTGTTCTGGGCTTGGGCAACATCGGGCCGCTGGCTGCCAAGCCAGTGATGGAAGGCAAAGCGGTGTTGTTCAAAAAGTTTGCAGGCATTGATGTCTTTGATATCGAGCTCGACCAGCCGGATGCCGACAAACTGGTCGACGCCATCGCTGCCATGGAACCCACTTTCGGCGGCATCAATCCGGAAGACATCAAGGCGCCGGAATGTTTTTATATTGAAGAAAAACTTCGGCAGCGCATGAAAATCCCGGTATTTCACGACGACCAACATGGCACAGCGATTGTTGTGAGTGCCGCCATTCTCAATGGACTCAAGCTGCTGGACAAACGCCTGGATGAAGTCAAGCTGGTGACATCCGGCGCGGGCGCGGCCGCATTGTCGTGCCTTGAATTGCTGGTTTCGCTCGGCATACGCATCGAGAATATCTGGGTAACCGACCTCGAAGGCCTGGTCTATGAAGGACGCGTGGCGCTGATGGATCCGATCAAGGCGCGCTACGCCAAGGCTACCAGCGCGCGCACACTTGGCGAAGTGATTGACGGCGCGGATGTATTTCTGGGCTTGTCCGCTGGCGGCGTGTTAAAGCCGGACATGGTGGCAAAGATGGCAAAAAATCCACTGATCATGGCGCTGGCCAATCCGACGCCAGAGATCACGCCGGATGAAGTGCGCCGTGTGCGCGACGACGCCATTATTTCCACCGGCCGCTCGGATTATCCAAACCAGGTAAACAACGTGCTGTGCTTTCCGTTTATTTTTCGCGGCGCGCTGGATGTTGGCGCGACCACCATCAACGAAGCCATGCAGTTGGCCGCCGTCCATGCATTAGCCGAGCTCGCGCAAGCCGAGGCGTCGGACGTCGTGGCGATGGCCTATGGTGGCGAAAGTCTTTCATTTGGCCGCGAGTATCTGATTCCACGTCCGTTCGATCCACGGCTGATTGTCAAAATTGCACCGGCCGTGGCGCAAGCCGCGATGGATTCTGGCGTTGCGACGCGGCCGATTGCCGATATGGAGGCCTACCGCGAACGGCTGAATAATTTCGTTTATCAGTCGGGCTTCATCATGAAGCCGGTGTTCGATGCGGCCAAAAAGGCACCGCGCCGTGTGCTGTATTGCGAAGGGGAAGATGAGCGTGTCTTGCGTGCGGTGCAAGTGGTCATTGACGAGGGCTTGGCACAGCCCGTGGTCATCGGCCGCCCCAGCGTGATTACCGCGCGCATCGAGAAAGCCGGGCTGCATATTGTGGCGGGACGAGACTTCGAAGTGGTGAACCCGGAGGCGGATCCGCGCTATAAAAAATTATGGCAGGCCTACCATCAGCGGCTAGGCCGCCATGGCGTCACGCCGGAAGTCGCAAAACAGGCAATGCGCTCGAATACCACCTTGATTGGCGCCATGCTGCTCGCCGAAGGCGATGTGGATGCCATGCTGTGTGGCGTCATTGGCGGGCACGGACAGCATTTGCTGCATGTGGCCGATGTCATCGGGTTAAAGCCGAATGTCCACAGTTTTGCCGCCATGAATTTGTTGCTGTTGCCAAAACACACGCTGTTTATTTGCGATACCTATGTCAATCAAGACCCCTCGGCCGAGCTGCTGGCTGATCTCACGCTGATGGCCGCCGAGGAGGTGCGCCGCTTTGGCCTCTCGCCTAAAGTTGCCCTGCTGTCGCATTCCAATTTTGGCAGTGTGCGCTCGGCAGCGGCACAGAAAATGGCACGGGCACGGCAACTTATCGAGGCGCGCGCACCGGGCCTGGAAGTGGATGGCGAAATGCATGGTGATGCGGCATTATCGCAAGCGATTCGTGAACGGGCCTTCCCGGATTGCCGCCTCAAAGGCGAAGCCAATTTATTGATCATGCCGAATCTGGACGCCGCCAACATTGCGTTTAATCTGATCAAAGCCATCAATGGCGACGGCATCACGGTGGGGCCAATCTTACTGGGCGCAGCCAAGCCGGTGCATATCCTGACTCCGACAGCGACCGTGCGGCGCCTGGTTAACATGACCGCGCTAGCGGTAGTGGATGCCAACGCGTTAAAGGATTAAGCGACGTGGCACATGCGATTCGCTTTTATCAAACCGGCGGCCCCGAAGTCATGCGCTGGGAAAAAGTCGGCGATGGTGATACGCCACAAAACGGCCACGCCCGCGTAAAACATCATGCCATCGGCGTCAATTTCATTGACACCTATTACCGCTCCGGGCTTTATCCGGTCGAGCTGCCGGCTGGCGTAGGTGAAGAGGCGGCGGGGATTATCGAAGCGGTGGGTGCCGACATCGGCGAATTCAAACCCGGTGACCGAGTGGCTTATACCGGCGGACCGCTGCATCCAGTGGGCGCCTATTCTGAGGTACGAGATATACCGGTTGATCGACTGGTCAAGCTACCCGACGCCATAGATTTTCGAACAGCGGCGGCCATGATGCTGCGTGGTTTGACTGCGCAATACTTACTGCGTCAAGTTCACCGCGTGATACCCGGCGAAACCATCCTCTTTCATGCTGCGGCAGGTGGCGTGGGCTTGATCGCCTGCCAATGGGCCAAAGCCCTGGGCGCCACCGTCATTGGTACGGTAAGTACGCCGGAAAAAGCTGCCATCGCCCGCGCCCAGGGGTGCGACCATGTCATCGTGACCACACAGGAGAATTTCGTCGTCCGCGTGAAAGAAATCACCGGCGGCGAGGGTGTGCCGGTCGTGTATGACTCGGTCGGCAAAAACACTTTCATGGACTCGCTGGACTGCCTGCGGCACATGGGGCTCATGGTCAGCTTTGGCAATGCATCCGGCCCGCCACCTGCGCTGGAACTGCGTGAGCTGGCTCGGCGTGGGTCACTGTTTGTCACCCGGCCGACGCTGTACACCTACACTGCCAAACGCAGTGATTTACTCGCCATGGCTGATGAACTGTTTGCCGTTGTCATGTCGGGTCAGGTTAGAATCGAAATCAATCAGACGTATGCACTCAAAGATGCGGCACTCGCTCACGCTGATTTAACCGCCAGAAAAACCACCGGATCAACCATTTTGCTACCCTAAAAAACCATGCAAACTTTTTTGATTGCGAATCCTAAAGGC
This sequence comes from Rugosibacter sp., assembly GCA_030645365.1. Classification (GTDB taxonomy): domain Bacteria; phylum Pseudomonadota; class Gammaproteobacteria; order Burkholderiales; family Rhodocyclaceae; genus Rugosibacter. The sequence goes on along the minus strand of JAUSMB010000024.1, from coordinate 46,176 downwards.
GGCGTGGGTAAAAGCACGCTGGCAACCAATCTGGCAGGCTACTTTGCTCGCGCAGGCCACCGCGTCATGCTGGGAGATATCGACCGGCAACAGTCATCGCGCGCATGGCTCAAATTGCGCTCGCCCGCTTTGCCATCCATTGCGAGCTGGGACATGGCCGATGATCGCCCCGCCAAGCCACCCAAAGACACGACGCACGTGGTGCTGGATACTCCGGCCGGGCTGCATGGCAAAAAACTGACGCAGCTATTAAAACAGGCCAACCGCGTGATTGTTCCGCTACAGGCATCCATTTTCGATATTCTCGCCACGCGCGACTTTCTACAGCAACTGGCCGAAGAAAAAAGCCTGCGCCAACACGACACCTTTGTCGCCATTGTGGCCATGCGCGTTGACCCGCGCACCCGTGCTGCGGGCGAGCTGGAACGCTTTCTCGCCAACACCGGCCTGCCTGTTATCGCTCATCTGCGCGACACACAAAACTACGTGCAGGCAGCGGCCCATGGCATGAGCATTTTCGACCTTTCCCCCGCACGCAGCGAAAAAGACCGCGAACAATGGCAATCTCTGCTGGCTTGGGCTGAAACAAAATAAAAATCACACCCAATAAACTGTACATAATAAAAACCCGGAGGAAGCAAAATGAATAACGAAATAAATAAAGAAAGAAATCAAGAACCTCAGCACCCCGAATTTTCTTTAAACCTCTTCAGCCTTGATCACCGCGTTGCCTTAGTGACTGGCGCAGGCGTAGGTTTGGGTCGCGTGTTTGCGCGTGCGCTGGCAACTGCCAAAGCAAAAGTAGTGTGTGCAGATATTGATCTCAATATCGCGCAGGAAACCGCGCAAAAAATCACTGCTGCTGGCGGCGATGCACTGGCTTTGCAGGTGGATGTGTCAGATGAGGGCTCGGTTGCCAGACTCATGGCGGACATTAACAAACACTATGGCCCGCTGGATATTTTGGTCAACAACGCCGGTATTGCCACGCCACCCGTGCGTCTGCACGAAATGCCGGTTGCGGACTGGGATCGTTTGCATAGCGTGAACACGCGTGGCGTATTTTTATGCACACGTGCAGCACTCCCCTTCATGTTGCCACGTAAAAAGGGGGTGATCATTAGCATTGCTTCCATCGCAGGTCTTGGTGGCGTGTCGCCCAAAACACCCGCAGTTGCGGTTAATTATTCTTCGTCTAAAGCTGCCGTGATTGGTTTCACCCGGCAAGCCGCAGCAGAATATGGCAACGATGGCATTCGATTCAATGCCATCGCACCCGGATGGCATCTCGGCACACAGCTAGGACGCGAAGCAGCGCCACCTTCAGAACAAGCACTGCACGCGTTTGTCGCCGCACTGAACGAGGCGACCCCGTTGGGTCGCACCGGCGACCCGGAAGAGCTCGCTGGCCTGCTGATTTACCTGGCTAGCGATGCATCCAGCTTTGTGACCGGGCAAGTCATTGCACATGATGGCGGCTGGACTGCCTGGTAACACCCTCCTTTAGGCTCCATCTGCCAAGCTGGCTTGCTGCAATTTGTAAGCCAGCTGGCGGCGGGTTAGCCCTAGCGAACGTGCAGCTTGTGAGATATTGCCTTGAGCATCGCTCACGGCAATGCGCAAAGCTTCGTTTTCGAGCGCTTGCAGGCCGAGGCCTTTTTCTCGAGCACCGCGCAAGATCGAATCCAAATTAGTGACATCGCTTACGCTATTCACTACGGGTTTAGCCTGCCGCTCATCTTCAAATGCGTAAAGATGAAAGCTATCAATCGGACGATCCTGGTCGGCCAAAATTACCGCGCGCTCTACCATGTGTTCGAGCTGACGTACATTGCCTGGATAGGGATGCGCCATCAAAATCGCTACGGCATCTTGCGTAAAGCCTGAGGGTTTTTTATCGTGCGTTTTGCAAAACCGCTTGAAAAAGAAATCTACCAGCAAAGGTACATCCGCTCGCCGCTCGCGCAGCGGTGGCACACGAATAGGGAACGTGGTCAAGCGAAAAAACAAATCCTCACGAAACCTGCCTTCGCGCACTTCATTACGCAAATCGGCATTCGTTGCAGCAATCACACGCACATTTACTTTGCGTGTACGCTGATCCCCTATACGCTCTAGCTCACCTTCTTGCAGCGCACGCAGCAGTTTGCCTTGGGATGCAAAATCGAGCGTGCCAATTTCGTCCAGAAACAAGGTACCCCCTTCAGCGCGCTCAAACCGGCCTGGCCGTGAATGTGTCGCCCCCGAATATGCCCCTCGCTCCACACCGAACAGCTCTGACTCAATCAACGAGGCAGGAATGGCCGCACAATTCACTGCCACAAAAGGCTTTTCCGACCGATCGCTGCGCCGATGCACCAGCCTGCCAATAACTTCTTTTCCCACTCCCGTCTCGCCATACAGCAACACCGTTGACCGCGTGGAGGCGACTTTGTCGACCAGATACAGCACCGAGTGAAACGCGGAAGACACCCCGACAATTTCGTTCGCACCGGCAGCCAGTGGCTCCTCCGCCTGGCCTAAACTCAACTGGCTGATGAGCGGGCCCGTCGCCATCGCATGCTGACGCTCGGCCTCATTCCACTGATCTGCCAGACGCCCCACCATACGGCAAGTCGCGTGGCCTGATGCGCTACATTGGAGCTCACGAAACACCACCATACGCCCCATAAAGGCGCTGCTATAGCCGCTCAAATAGCCCATCAGCAACCAGCAAACACTTTCAGAACTTGATCCATAAGCAGCAAGGTGTGATTCAGCCTCTACGGAATCCTTCAATGCTAAATCGACCTCAAAAATTCCCCGCTGAATATCAATCTTCATTTGCTTGAAATCAAGCAACGCATAACCTGCCAGCTCATGGATCAACGCACTTAACCGATAGTTGTAGATATCGCTCTCGTCCGCTTTGTGTAGCTTGCATAACAGGTCAGCACCTTTGACACCCTCGGCATAAGCCACGCGCATAATTAGCGAGCGCGTTGCTTTTGAACCACACAAGTCAATCAAGCCACGTCGAAATTCGGTAAAAGCAGAGGCGTAAAAAAGAATCATGCGCTGCCCGTCAAGACGCATCTGCCCACCCTGAGTCCCTGGCTGAAAATAAGGAGCCAGGTTACTGGCATTAAATATGTTCATATTGCATCCGCCCTATGAGGGTTCATTTATGTAACATTAATTCCAAGAGAAACAAAATTGTACACTTCTTGCCATGCAATAGAGCGTATTCCGTACACAAGAAAATTATTCCTTGTCTCCTCCTTGAATCAAACTCTTTGTTCTATAAGGGTCACAGCATTGCCTGCCGATCACGACGCGATGGTGGCATCTAAATTGCTATTAGTTTTTGTCGTTACACCTACATCGCATCTAGCGTCGTGAGCAGCAGCACCGACGGATAACACCATACAGGAGAGAGCACCATGGGTAAGGTCGAAAATTTGGCGCTGCCAGAAATTGGCAGTCACATGCTAGGCACTGGCAAACTGCCAGTTGAACAGTATGTTTCACAAGAATTCTTTGAACTTGAAAAAGAGCATATCTTCCGCAAGAGCTGGCTGCTCGCCGGCCGCGAATCGGATGTCAAAGCGCCGGGCGACTACCAAAACTTCATGGTTGACACCCTAGGTGTTTCAGTTGTTATCGCGCGCGGCAAAGACCAAAAACTACGTGCCTTTTATAATGCCTGTACTCACCGTGGCTCACGTCTCGTTAATGCGTCAACGGGCAACGTGCGCGCGCTGGTGTGCAGCTTTCACGGCTGGAGCTTTAACCTGGAAGGCGACTTGATCAATGTGCCGGATGCCGCTCTGTTTGCCGATCTTGACCAAAAGCAAGAACATTTAAAGCCCATTCATCTGGACGTTTGGGGCGGCTTTATTTTCATTAACCTGGCCCAAAAACCTGAATGGACTTTACGTGAATATTTAAAGCCGCTCGACGATAAGTTTGATCGTTACCTGGGCAATAAGGATTGGTCATGGAGTTTTGGCTGGCGTGCAAAATTCAAAGCCAACTGGAAGCTCATCGTCGATGCGCAAATTGAAGGCTATCACGTTGATATGACGCACCGCAAAACGATTGCGGGTGCGATTCCGGGATCAAGCACAGCGGCTTATTACTTCCCCGAGAGCATTGGCGTACCTTGCGGTGTTGCCGCCTATCGGCCTGAAGATGTTAGCCGTGGCATGCAAACCCCAATTAATTTACTCTCGGCAAAATATGGCGCAACTTCCATCTACACCAAGCCTGAAAGACAGTTTGCCGCTGAAGGGGGCGAGGGGGTGCTCAAGGAAGATCATCCGCTGTGGATTTTTGATAACTACCTGGTATTTCCTAACATCGTGCTGTTCGTGCAAAAAGGACAAATTTTGATCCAGCGCACGCTTCCTATATCAGCGGATGAATGCATTTGGGAAGTGGATTTTTATCACACGGAAAGACCCACCAGCTTTGGTCATGTTTTCAATATGGAACAAGGCGTGATTCAAATCCGCGATGTGCTCTCTGAGGATTTGTATACCGCTGAAGGCATACACGCTAATTTCAAATGCGGTGCCATTAGCCATGTCAGCCTGAATAAACAAGAAGTGCCTCTACGCGCTTATTACAACCGTTTGTTAAGCGCTATCGAGCAAGATCAAGCAAAGGAGAAGCCATGAGCACTGCTGCAAACGCAACTCAACCACGCCCGGAAATTTCCGGCTTGGAGAATCATCTCGCCGCCTGGGGCTTGCCCACGACAGAAAAACGGCTCTCCAAGCGCCTGTCGTCAAACATGGAAGAAGTGCGTTCTTTTTATGACGCCATGTTGCCGCGCCTGCCGGAATTCATCGAGTACTTGAATCAATTTCCACTAGATGCCATCCCCAAAGAGGCGCATCAGATAGCCTGGGCCACGCTGGCCATGTGCGAAGTTGATAACGCTGTTAACAAATGGAACAACATCACGCTGGATACTGGCATTGATATTTTGCGCATGATCCCTAAAAAGAACTTTCCGGATAGAGGACAACAATGAGTGGGCGTTTAGCAGGCAAAGTAGCATTAATTACCGGCACAGCAGGTGGTCAAGGACGTGCGGCAGCTGAGCTGTTTGCCGCCGAAGGGGCTTGTGTGGTGGGGTGTGACGTCAAGGCAGGCGATAGCGAAGAAACCGTGCGCCTCGTCACCAAAGCAGGTGGAAAAATGGTCAGCCGCGTAGTGGATTTGGGTGATGAAGCAGAAGTTCGCAGCTGGATAGATTTTGCCGTGGACACCTATGGCGATTTCGACATCCTTTACAACAACGCATCCGCCGTGCGTTACGGAAAAATCGACCAATTCACCACGGAAGACTGGCACTGGCTGATTCGTAACGAGCTCGATTTGGTTTATTACGCCACCAAATATGCACATCCAGTACTCAAGCGCCGTGGCGGCGGCTCGATCATCAACACCGCCTCAGCAGCGGGGGTCATTGGCTCTAACTTCGGTGGTCACATTCATCAGTTCGCACACAGCATGACCAAGGGCGGTGTGATTGCCATGAGCCGCACTTGGGCAGCAGAATTTGCACCAGACCATATTCGCGTTAATAGCATCTCGCCGGGGCTTATCGAAACACCCGCATTTGCAGTGTTTCCGGATAAAGAAATGCTCAAGAAAATGGTATCAGACATCATGGATTTACAGCTCGTCAAACGCGTTGGACAGCCGCTCGACATTGCTTACTGTGCGCTGTATTTAGCTTCAGGCGAGGCAAGCTATGTCACCGGGCAAAACTTCTGCGTTGATGGCGGATTGACGGCAATTTAAGTACATTCAAACTTTTACAGGAAATTCAAATAATGATTGAGCTTTATCACATTCAACGCGAGGGCGACCCATATGGCGGCTCACGCAACTCAAGCAAGGTGCTGATTGCGCTGGAAGAAATCGGCGAAAAATATGGCGTCAAACTGCTATCGCGGTTGCAAGACTGCCGTCCGGCCGATGCCCCTTATCGCAAGATTAATCCCAATGGCGTAGTGCCAGCGATCAATGACGATGGTTTCATGCTTTGGGAATCTGGCGCGATTCTGCGTTATCTCGCTGATAGCCGAGCCAGTACAACTTTGATGCCGACAGACAGCAAGCAGCGCGCCCTTGTTCAGCAATGGCTTACCTGGGAAGGCACAACACTCAACCCCAGCCTGCTCAACCTGTTTTTCGCCATGATGGCGCCCACGCCCGACAATGATGTCATCGCGGCAGCCAAAGCGGCATTTCTTGGCAACCTTGGCATTCTGGATGCGCAGTTGGCAGGCAAGGAGTATGTTTGCAGCAGCTTCTCTATTGCCGATATCGCGCTGGGCTGTATTGCGCCGATCAGTTTTAATCTGGGACTGGACTTAACGCCTTATCCTCACCTGCTTGCCTGGATTAAGCGCTTGGGTGCCCGGCCCGCGTGGAGCAAGGCTGAAACTGTCGTCGCGGATATCGCGGCCGGGCAAATGCAGTTGGGCTGATCGTCGCATGACTGAATGACTGGAGGAGGAAAATAATGAAAAAATTTAACTATCAGGAACTCGTTGATTCCGAGCAAGCACTGCAAAAACGCAGCATCTTTTGGGAGCCGGCAATTTATGAGGAAGAACTGAAGCAGATTTTCAATCGCTGCTGGCTGTTCCTTGGTCACGAAAGTCAGTTACCCCAACCAGGCGATTTCATCCGTACCTACATGGGGGAAGATGATGTCATTGTAGTGCGCGGCAAAGATAAAGTGATCCGCGCTTTTCTCAATGCCTGCACCCATCGAGGCAATAAAGTTTGTCAGGCAGAAGGCGGTAATACGCGTTCATTTACCTGCTCTTACCATGGCTGGTCATTCAACACGGAAGGCGAGCTCGCCGGAGTACCGCTGGAAAAGGAAATTTACGACAACCTCCCCCGCGAGCGCTTTGGCCTGGTTCCCGTAGCACGCCTGGAAAGCTACAAGGGGCTTTTATTTGGCTGCTTTTCCGAGTCCGCCCCCAGTTTGATCGAATATCTGGGCGACATCGCCTGGTATATCGATGTCGTGACCGATAGCGCAGAAGGCGGGCTTGAGGTAGTCGGCGCTCCGTATAAAACAGAGATCCCCGGTAACTGGAAGCTACCCGTTGAAAATGCCATTGGCGACGGCTACCATGTCGCGTGGGCTCATGCCGGTGCGATGAGCGTAGTCGGTGCGATAGGCAGTGGTCGCTCAGATAACGTATTAGGCATCACTGCAAACAATATGGGGGTCGATCAAAGTGGTGCAGTAGAGATTGTCATGAATACCCACACGGTGTTGACAACACTCGATGGTCAATCAGGCTATGCGCTTTACGATCACCCTGAGCCTGTGCTTGCACATCTTGAAAAAAATCGGCCCCGTGTCATTGAAAAGCTGGGGGAGCTGCGTGGCCGCCAGCTTTATGGGTCAGAGACGCATATTGGCGTGTTCCCTAACGTGCAAATTATTCAAGGGCTCAATTTTATTCGCATCATCCACCCCAAAGGCCCTGGTAAGTTCGAGGTGTGGACATATGCCATGTGCGAGCGCGGCATGCCTGACGCGACCAAAGAAATCATTCACGATCACGTGCGGCAGACTTTCGGCCCCGCCGGACTGCTCGAAGGAGATGACGGTGACTTTGTCGAAGCCATTACACACTCTGCCGCTGGCTATGCCACCCGCCAAATGCAAGGATTCCTCGGCATGGGCATGGGCCGTAAAGCGCCCTGGGATGGCCCCGGTGAAGCATCGCCTGGATTAGTTAACGAAGCCTGCCAGCGCGGCTTTTACGATCAGTGGCGGCGCACGATGGAGGCGGATAATGCTTACGAAGTCATCGGACAAACAGCGCCTGTTGCCCCTGTTACCGCTGTGGTAAAGGAGCTTCGTCATGGCTAATGCAGAGCTCAAACTTGCGCCGACAGCACCCGTCAGTTTTGAGCAGGAATATGCCATCGGCAAATTTTTATCCATGGAGGCGCGCGTCCTGGATGAAGAACGATATCCAGAATGGTTGGAGCTTTTGACAGAAGATATTCGTTACCAAATGCCAGTGGCGATCAGCACCTATCGTCGCGCACGTCAGGGATCCACTACGTTAAAACCACTGTTCATTATTGATGATGGCTTCCCCGGCTTGAAACAACGTGCAGATCGCGAGGCCACGGGCCTGGTCTGGCTCAATGACCCGGCAACGCGGCACCTGCGCATCATTACCAATATTGAAGTGGAAACCACCGATACACCGAATGAGTTTTTGGTGCGCAGCAAATTCATGATTTTCCGTGGCCGCCGCGATAAAGATATTGCAAGTCATGCGGGCTGGCGAGAAGATATTCTGCGGCAGACGCCGCAAGGCTGGCGCATCGCCCGCCGCGTCGTGCATTTGATCGAGCGTGTGGTGATAGACAAAAATCTGAATATGTTTTTCTGATGTATCGTTGCACTCCAGAGCTGGATCCGCCATACCAATAAATCGGTCGTTCTCGACCGTATAAACAATAAAGAGGAGAGATAAGAAATGACCCATCGTTTTACAGGACGTTGTGCTGTTGTCACCGGTGCAGCAGCAGGCATGGGGCGCGCAGCCTCCTTACGTTTTGCAGCAGAGGGGGGGCGTGTATGCCTCATTGACGTTGACCGTAGCGGTCTTGAAGAAACGCTAGACCAGATCAAAAGTGCCGGCGGGGATGCCTTCATCGCCCAGTGCAACGTATCAGATGAAGCCAACGTGCGCGACGCGATTAAACGCGCCGAAGAAACCTATGGTGCCATACGCGTGTTATTCAACAATGCGGGCATTGAATCAGGAGACGGCCTCACAGATTCACTTGATCTTGCCAACTGGGAACATATCCACTCAGTGAATACCCGTGGTCCGTTTCTGGTTGCCAAATACGCGCTGCAAAGCATGCTGCGCGGCGGCAAAAGCGGCACTATCACCACCACATCCTCCATCGGCGGGCTGATCGGCACACCGGGGCTGCATGCCTACAGCGCATCTAAAGGCGCAGTGATCGCGCTGACTCGTTCCTGGGCTGTCACCTATGCCAAACAAGGCATCCGCGCCAACGCCATTTGTCCGGGTCTGGTCATGACGCCCATGGTGACACGCATTGGCAAAGGCTTCATTGATGGGGCCACCGCCATGACCCCGCTGGGCCGTGGCGCAGAGCCGGCTGAAATCGCCAACCTGGTCGCGTTTTTATCATCGGACGAAGCCAGCTTTATCACCGGCGCGATTATTCCGATCGACGGCGGCTATACAGCGCAATAAACGCGCTTATTGCAGCAGATTAAGCGGGCCTTCTGGTTTAATCTGCTGAAAAAAGTCGGCGCTGGTGATACGGCAACCCATGAGATAAAACGAAAATAAATCGAATAGAAAGTGCTGTGAATAGAGAGAAAGCTGAATTTCTATTCACATTCGTCAAGGAGGGTTCATGTTGAATCTAAAAACAAACACCCCAGCTACCGGCTCAATGCAGATAGAAACATTTCATACCGTTGTCATCGGTGCGGGATTTACCGGACTGTATGCGCTACACCGTCTGCGCGATCAAATGGGCGTCTCTGCTCGCGTATTTGATGTCGCTGGCGATGTGGGTGGCACGTGGTACTGGAACCGCTACCCTGGTGCCCGATGCGATATCGAGAGCATCCACTATTCGTATTCTTTTTCTGAAGAACTCCAGCAAGAATGGACCTGGAGTGAGCGCTTTGCAGCGCAGCCAGAAATTCTGCGTTACTTGAATCACGTCGCTGACCGCTTTGATCTACGCAAAGATATCCAATTCAACACGCAGATTACCGCGCTGGTCTGGGACGAGAAAAACAAACTGTGGGAAATCAGCACAGAGAACGGCATCATCGCACGGACGAAATTCCTGATCGCCGGCACAGGCAATCTTTCCGTTGCGAAAAAACCAGACTTCCAAGGCTTTGAAAATTTCCAGGGTGAAATGTATGCCACTGGAAGCTGGCCGCATCAAGGCGTTGATTTCACTGGCAAGCGTGTCGGCATCATTGGCGCAGGGGCCAGTGGGATACAAGCCATCACCGAAATCGCCAAAGAAGCCGCCCACCTTACCGTGTTTCAACGCACACCCAACTTTGCCACACCTATCGGTAACATGCCGATGGACCCTGAAGTCGAAAAACAAGTCAAAGCCCACTACAAAGAGATTCGTACCAAATCACGCAATTCTTTTGGCGGCATGCCCTACGACAAAGCCCTGCCCTCCGCTATCGCCGCCTCGATGGAAGAGCGACGGCGCGTGTATGACGATTGCTATTGGGATGGCGGCTTTCGGCTGATTTTCGACAGCTTTCAAGATCTACTGTTCAACAAAGAATCCAACGACACCGCTGCCGAATATATCCGCGTCAAAATTCGCGAGCGAGTCAAAGACCCTAAGGTAGCCGAAATGCTAACCCCAAGGGGCTACCCCTATGGCACCAAACGTCCACCGTTGGAAACAAAATATTATGAAACCTACAACCGGGATAACGTCACTCTAGTCGACATCAAGGCAACACCGATTGAAATGATTACCGAACACGGCATCCGCACCACAACAGATGAATACGAACTTGATGCGATTGTGCTGGCCATCGGATTTGATGCCATGACCGGCCCACTACTCAGCATGGGTATTGTCGGCCGCGACGGGCTCACGCTGAATAAAAAATGGGCAGATGGTCCACACACCTACCTGGGTATTTCCACGCACGGTTTCCCGAATCTGTTTTTCATCACCGGCCCACAAAGCCCTGGCGTCCTTTACAACATGCCGTTAGCGATTGAAGACCATGTCGAGTTTGCAACTGACGCCATTCAATACCTGCGTGAGCACGATCTGGATGTGATCGAGCCAACGTTAGAAGCAGAAACCCAATGGGGCGCACTGGTTGATTCGATTGCACAGCAAACGCTGCTACCGGGTACCGACTCGTGGTACACCGGCGCAAACATTCCCGGCAAGCCGCGCACCTGCATGATTTACCTCGGCGGCGCACCTTCCTACCGCAAGATCTGCGCGGATGTAGAAGACAATGGTTACACAGGGTTCGCTCTAGATCGCACGGTGACGACAGAGGGTATCGGCGTAGCTTAGCCACGCCCAAGCGAAACGACTTACTTGTATTGAGTAAAAATAGTTTTCGCGTCTCTGTGCGCCCGCTCTAGCGAACGAATCGCCGGGTCGTCATCGTGTGCGATAAAAAAAGCGTTCGCCTGGGCATGCATCACCATTTGGACTGCCATCTCGTCAGCGAGGTCGTATTTCTCGACGAGAAGCGTGGTGACTTCGTCCAGATATTCTTCGTAGTTCATTTTTTTCTATCTCAGGATATGCGGCATGGGCATGACGCCTCAACCAACTAAGCACCCAGTATACAAATACAAAGCCTAAACCTTAAGTACCACCGGGCTTTCCATCCTGCCTCAGAAAATCAACATACAGCGCCTCTACCTGCGCTCTCGCCCAAGGAGTGCGGCGAAGAAACTTGAGACTGGAGGCAACGCTAGGCTCGTGCGTGAAACAACGAATCTCGATGCGCCGCCCCAGCTGGTGCCACCCATAAAAGTTCACCAGATCATTCAGCAGTTTTTCCAACGTCACGCCATGCAATGGATTATTTGCTTGCATCGTTTTCATTGATGCTCGGTTGCTCATTGTCCGGGCCATATTATTCACTCATCCTGCCTCGCCCCAGCTTCACTGTTGCTCGCCTGGTCTTGCTTTCGAGCCTTCGTTTAACCGATGCACGTGTGGGTTTTGTTAGTCGACGCATTGCAGGCAGCGTGGTAACGCGGGCGATCATCTCGTGCAGCCGTCGCAGCGCCTCCGCACGATTCCCCTCCAGACTGCGAAACTCCTGTGCTTTGATAACCACCACACCCTCTTTATTGATGCGCTGATCGCCAAGATTGATGAGCCGCTCGCGAATCGCCTCCGGCAAGGATGAAGCCTTGATGTCAAAACGTAGATGCACCGCATTCGACACTTTATTGACGTTTTGCCCGCCTGCACCTTGAGCGCGGATAGCTGAAATATCGACCTCGTCTAGAGGAATAGTCAATCGGTAAGTCATCGCACTGGCATATTAGCCCGTGAACTTGGCGACTGCTCAACAAAAAACAAAAAAGGCCAAACGTCTGTAAACGCTTGGCCTTTTTTATTGTTTGGTTGCGGGGACAGGATTTGAACCTGTGACCTTCGGGTTATGAGCCCGTACAAGTATGAATTCCGGCCTGTTGATCGACATTTCCAATAAAGTGCTATTCGTTATAGAACATGGTATTGCCCATGTAAGCAATTCGCCCGAAGGTTGATTTGTGTTCCGCAATGTTCCATAATAGTGCTTACATGACTGCTTACATGGAAAAGGACAATATCATGGGACGAGTTAATTTCACCGCTGGCCGCATATCAAACTTCACCCTACCGGCAGGAGCAGAGCAAGCTTTCTTGTGGGATAGCAACACCAAGACCCTAGCGGTGAGGGCTACCGCCAGAGCGAAGGCTTACATCTTTCAGAGCCGGTTCAATGGCAAAAGCCTGCGCGTCACCATCGGCAGCATCAAGGACTGGAGCATTGACCGGGCAAGAGGGGAAGCCCGTCGCCTACAAACGCTGATAGACCAAAACCAAGACCCGCGCCAGGTTGCCGCCGCATCGATTGCTGCCGCCGAGGAAACCCGCGAAACTGCCGCCGCCGAATCGCGCCGCAAGGTTGTGACCGTAGCCGAAGCATGGGCGGCTTATCTTGCTCACCACGAAAAACGCTGGGGGGCTCGCCACCTTCAAGACCATCAAAATCTTTCACAAGCTGGCGGGAAGACGAAGAAGCGCGGAGACGGGCTCACGGTAGCAGGGGTGCTATGGCCGCTCCTAAGCATGCGCATGGCCGACATTACCGCCGCCGTATTGATCGACTGGCAATCCAAAGAAGCCGAAACCCGCGCCAACAATGCTCGACAAGGATTTGAAATGTTCCGTGCCTTCTGGCGCTGGTGCGCGACGAGGGACGAATACAGGGCCATTGTCGATACCGATGCGGTCGAGGATACCGATGTACGCGCAGAGGTGCCGAGCCGAAAGAGCAAGAAATTTGATGTACTGCAACGGGCGCAACTTCCCGCGTGGTTCGCCGCCGTGCGCGGTCTTGGTAATCCGGTAATCAGCACCTACCTCCAAGGACTCATTCTGACGGGGGCTCGCCGCGAGGAACTTGCCGGCCTGCGCTGGGAGGACGTCGACTTCAAGTGGGGCAGTATCTGGGTGAAAGACAAGGTCGCCGAGGAAGGCCGGAAGATTCCACTGACACCCTACCTCGCCACGCTCTTGCTTGACCTAAAGCGGCGCAATGACACCCCACCACCGAAGGATAGGATTCTGCACGGCAAGAGGATAGAGAACGACATCACGAACTGGCAGCCCTCGCCTTGGGTTTTCTCAAGCAAGGGCGCGGCAGCCGGACGTATTGCCGAGCCGCGCATCACACACAATCGCGCCTTGTCTGTTGCCGGGCTCTCACATGTAACCCTGCATGGCCTGCGCCGCACCTTTGCCAGCCTTGCCGAGTGGGTAGAAATGCCGCGTGGCGTCGTTGCTCAAATCATGGGCCATGCGCCAAATGCGACCGCAGAAAGACATTACATAACCCGACCTCTTGAATTGCTGGCCGTATGGCATGGAAAGTATGAAGCATGGACGCTGGAGCAGGCCGGCATCGAATTCAAGCAACCCGACAAGCAGGAGCAACCTAGATTGCAAGAGGTTGCATAGCCTGACAGAGTAAAGCCGCGTCTACCTCGACGGAGGGAAAACCGGGAACCTTCACCCGGCTGGCGCGGCTCCCTAATGAAGGAAGCATTGGAAGGAATGCATTATGAAAGACGCGAATGATGGACTTGACGAAATAATCGATCCGGCAATTGACCAAGCAAAAGGATTAAAACGCAATCACGGACGCTATACGCTGGAGGAGGCTGCTGCATTCATAAGCGAACGAACCGGGGAAGATGCCAAAGGCCTGAGGGACAAATTCATTGCCGCCGTAAAAAATGGTGACCTAGCAACGTATGCGCCGTTCAGTTTTGTAAAAAAAGCTAGCGGAATAGTCCGCGATTTTTTTGAGCACGTTTACTGGAACGACCTGAACGAGTGGTTGGAAAAGAACGAGCCGCGCCTGAATTGCAAATTCCCGCAGCCGATTGAGCCTGTGGGCAGGAATGCCTTTCGGCAATACGGTGTGACAACGAGCTATGCAAAAGCCTTGGAAAGGCCCGACTGGAGCCTCTGGATACATATGTCGGAGGTGGAGTTCTGGGAGGCAATAGCCCTGTCAATGAATATCGAACCGAAGTCACTAGAGAAACATCCGCAAGCATGGATGGCAGGCGGCAGCGGCAGCAACTTTCCCGACTTCACGAAGAATTGCTTCGGTGGCGCGAAGGTTAAGGCCATATACGACAAGCGCCTACTACTTCTGATGAATCACAAACTAGGAGTAAAAGCGGTGCAACTGCCGCGCCAGATACTTGCCTACCGAGAGCCAGTTAACCTCCGCCAATTTTCCCTGTGGGCTTTGTCATTCGACGACTGGGATATACCGCCAGAACTCTTGGCGCTGGCGCGCAAAAGGGTAGATGTACCAGAACAGACTGATGCGCCTGCACCTAGTGAAAATGTCGCGCCCAAGATGGGTGGCGCTGGTCATACTGAGACCGCTTCCCCAACGTGTAAGGTATTCCGCGATCTGCCTGACCTCAATGCCAGAGAATTGAGCATTGAGTTTGTGGCGGGAGATTCGGGAACCGCCCTTCTGGAAATATCCGCGAGAGAGATAACGAAGCGTGTGGCATTGGCGGAAATCGATCTTTTTGACCGCCGCAAAGCCGAAATGAACGAGCAGGCTGTAATTCTGCTGGGTATGGCACAGAAGCGCAGAATACAGATGGCTGACGAAAAAACTGCGAGACGGATATCAAGGCTAAGGACTGCGATTAAATTGCACCTAGGCATCATAGATGACCCGATTGCCAACTTTCGCAAGGGCGTAGGTTACGAACCACGCTTTCGAGTGACTGACAAACGCGACGCAGCCGACCAACGTGCCAAGCGCGAAGCTGAAAGAAAAATGGTTTCCCTTGATGAACTCTCTGAAAATGGCGTTCAGGTGTCCGACGCGGCCCAGAGTGACTACCCATTTGAAGATGAGGACGACGAAGCCGCGAAATTGATAAGAGGAAACTAAGGTTTCCGGTTTTGGCGAAGGCAGGAAAGCGCCTTTGCTATGCCCTCTGGTGTCCTTGGCCCTGTGGATAGTCCACCATGATTCCTGCATCTCCCGTTGGGTAGCGCTCGCGCCCTGCATGGATTGCCTTGGCGGTTCTTTGCGCCGCATAGCTCATAGGGCCGGTTCATTTCCTTTGTGCGCTTAGCTTTCGCTCGAAGATGTGCGCGAGCTTCCTTCACGGTCATGCCATTGAGTACCTTCAGTTTGGCGATAGCGTCAAGTCGCTGGTAATAGGCGCGACTTCGATCCTTGGCGAAAAGGCCGGGACGGTCGATACGACGAACCATCAGATAACCCCCTCGCTGATGTGCAGCATGTACCCGGCCCGTATTGGCGAGTTCTCCGCAAAGCAATGAGAACTTCGACGCGTGACCGCTTGGCCATCGCTTCCATGCTTGTGGGTTTTCCTGCAGGCTGGGCAGTAGAACTTGATGGTCTTGCCGTCGTCATTGGCGGGAACGTGCCACATACCTTCAGAGTCTTTCCATGCACCGGCAGGCGGGGCTGGCGGCACGAGGAAGCGGCCTTTCGCACGGTCAAAGCCAATCGCCTCCGCAGCGCCGCAATAGGGCAGTCTTAGGCTCTCGCAGATGACCGCGAATGTTTCACCGGCAGAAAGTCGCGCCTGAAAGGTGGCACGAAGCCTTTGTGTTCCGCTTGGTAGCCCGACGATGTTGGCTAGGACTTTGGCTCGTTTTGGAAGGTGCCTCATTCGATAACCTCCCTGAGGCCGAGCATCAGCAACTCGTGGCCGTGTTCGATGTTGAGTCGTTCCAGCGCCGTAGGCGTCCAACCCTTCGCGTTGATGCAGGGAGACTTGTCTAGCGTCGCCCGGTAACGGAATGTCCAGGGATCGGTACGAAGCGGGATTTGCTTCTCGGCGAAGTACAACCCGTGTTGTAACCCTCGCCGGAATGAGGACTCGCTTATTCGCGCCATGAGGGTCAGCAGCTTTTTCCTGCTGGCGGGTGTGATGTCGGCGAATTCCCCGTCGCACAGGCCACTGGCAACGCCGGTAGTGAATCTGTTTAGTGCCATGTCGGTATTCCTTTCAAGTGAATTAGCAAGTCGTTCCCAATCCCGTTCCCGTTCCCGCTTCCCCCGCTCCTTATAGGAGCGGCGGGAATCGCAGGAAAGTACGGGCGTTCCCGAAACTTCCCGCCACGGGAATCGCAGGAAAGGCTTAAGCCACCCATACGAAACCTCCGTCAATCACAATCAACCCTTTGGCATGGAGTCCCGTGAGTGCCTGCTGTGCGCGTTCGGTCTTGCGTTTGGGGTCACATGCAAGGCGCTCCCGCGTAGCTTCTATGGCGCAGTTCAGCGTTACCGTGGGCCTGCCGATAGGTAATCTGCCCGGTGCATCCTTTGGGCGCACATCACCAGCCAAGCGAAGCAGTTCTCCCAGCGCTTCCCACACCACGCGCATATTTCCGGACTTTGGCGGTAATACTTTGCGAAATTGTGTTTTCGTATCGTCTGGAATAACTACGCATGAGGTAATCGGTTCATCGTCCTCGTCAGTGCCGATCTCCACCACCTCCAGCCGGAAGGGGTGGGCCTCGCCGTCCTCGCCATCCTTGGCCTTGTGTACTGTCCATTGGCGCTGGTCACCATCGCGGGATACCTCAATGGCACAGTCGAGTGCAGCATGTAGGCTGGAATGCCCTCTAAGCCCCTTGGTGGCGTCTTTGCCGGTGTGATGCACCACCAGCACCAACCCGCCCAATTCGGCTTGTATGGCCTTCGCTGCGCTGATTACCTCGCCCATGCTTCGCGAGTCGTTTTCATCCATGCCGGGAGCGGCACGGTTCAACGTATCAAGGCAGACCACACCACCAGCCCAACCAGCTAACCTGATGGCCCGAACCAATTCGGCGCGGTGCGCGGGTAAGCGAATATCCAAGGATTGCAGCATGAAACGAAAACCGGAAGAAAGACGGCCATGCTGCATTTCGTAAGCCTTCTTCCGTTGGGCGATACCGGCTTCGCCTTCAAGCGCGATGTACAGGACGGGAGCATTCTTGACCCTGCAATCAAACCACCGTCGATCAGTCATGGCTTGCCACCGACGCCAGTAAATCAATCACCAGAAACGACTTCCCAGAACCAGACGGGCCGAAGATTGCGCCTATGCCCTCTGTCGGCAAAACGCCGCGTACTAGCCAGCGCACCGGTGGCAGCCTGTCCAATTCGTCGGGCGTCAGCAGATGGAAGCGTAGGGGAGCCTTGGTGCTTCCCTTGCCGGGGTCTTTCCATCCTGCTGCGAATGCCATTTTGAAAAGTGCAGCGGCCTTTGTCGGACCACCAGAGAGTGAACGCCAGACTTGCGCACAGTCGCGCTCGTCGGAATTGCTGCCGTGACTGCTCCAGGTGGTGAAGTCCTCCAGCGTCAGGCCAGCGGCTTTCGCGGCCAAACCAACTTGTAACCATGTCTCATTGCTGCACTCGGATGGAATAGCGTTTAGTGCGCTCAGAGCGCGTGAAAGCTCATCCATGATGAACCCCCACTTCCTCAAGAACCCATGCAGGCAGAACGTATTCAGCTATGTAACGGTCAGGGCGTTCTGGTGTCGGGGCGGCAATCTCGATAGTCTCGACGGGCCAGCCGTGGTCGCGGCGCAGTTGCCGAATTGGTTCAGAGAGTCGCCAACTTGCGGTGATGCCCTCAAATTGCGGGTGCGTGATCGATCCACCGTTGAGAAGTATTGCGAGGGCTTCCCCGGCGAGGGTTGAACGGTTTGGGTAGGTGGGGGAAAATGGCGGTGGCGGCAGCAGATACATTTGCTGTCCACAAGCCCCTTGGTCATTGGCGTGGTCAGGGGCTTTTTTCACTTCTGGCTCCCATTCAGCAGAGCAGCAGTATCAGCAACAGATGCCGTTAGGCGACCGCCAATCTTGTGAAGCCGTATTCCATACACCTCGCCTTGGGTGCAATGGAGTTTTCGCAGGGTTTGCTCTGCCTTGTTGAGCGCCTCGGAGAGTTCGCGCAGCGTAATGTAGTCGCGCCCTCTCGCGATTGCGGCTAGTCCGGGGGGAATTTCTGTCTGCATCGCCATGATGTGTCCTTGGGGCATGAGGGAGCTTCCTCAGCTAGACACATGACAAGACATGCCACTACCCGCAAATCAACACCCAGCGCGGTTCTCTACCGAAACCAATTGTCAGACAAATGCGGATTTGTCAGCCTGACAATTCGATTTGTCAGCCATCTAAGTTAGAGCGATTTTTCTCGTGCGCGTCATGGACTGCGACGCTGGATGGCCTATGAGGGACTCTAATCTGCCGAGGGATCTCACTCCCTGACCGCTCAGTCACGGCGATTGCACCGTTACCATGGTTTCCGGCGAAACCTATGACATTTCGAAGGAACAAGCCCTCGGATTGCTGTCCGCACAATCGCCGGGACGATATTTCAATATGCACATCAAAGGCAAGTAAGTCGTCATTTAAAAAAATTTGGCGGCTGTGAGCATGTCCTAGTGAACGACACCCCCACCCCCGGCCCCAGTACTGGGCATACCCCCCCCACCCCCCCCCTCACCCTGCTAGTCGCTGTGCAAAGTCGGCGATGGTGCTACGGCGGCGGCAATCGCCCTGCATTGACGAAATCTGCTTACATGGGTGCTTACATGACTCGCCAGATAGACAAAGGGCCCACAGATTAAAACCTGTGAGCCCTTGTCTTTATTGGTTGCGGGGGCAGGATTTGAACCTGCGACCTTCGGGTTATGAGCCCGACGAGCTGCCAGACTGCTCCACCCCGCAGGCGAATTATGCACGACTTTGCCGCAGTGCGTCAATCTTATTCTCCGTATCCGTTATAATTTGCAGCTTCCGAGGGGCGCTGCAAGGCGAGAGTTCCATCTCTCCCCAGGCTCGGTTATTTTTTGCAAACTGCGCTCACTTAACCCATACCGGGCAGGGTGAGTTCGCATATAAGTTGCATCGATGCACCGCTCTTCCCGGTCACTGTTTTTCAAGGAGCCTTGAAATGAATGCTGTGACCGCTAATGCAACAACCCCTGATTATGTGATTGCCGATCTGAGCCTTGCCACCTGGGGGCGCAAGGAAATCGCCATCGCCGAAACTGAAATGCCTGGCTTGATGGCGATTCGTGAAGAATTTGCTACCGCGCAACCTTTGCGCGGCACGCGCATTACTGGCTCGCTGCACATGACGATCCAAACCGCCGTGTTGATCGAAACCCTGCAAGCGTTGGGTGCCGCAGTACGCTGGGCCTCGTGCAATATTTTTTCGACGCAGGATCATGCCGCTGCTGCGATTGCTGCTGGTGGCACGGCTGTATTTGCGGTGAAGGGCGAGACGCTGGAAGATTACTGGGATTACACCCACCGCATTTTTGAATGGCCAGATAACGGTTACAGCAACATGATTCTGGATGATGGCGGGGACGCCACGCTGCTGCTGCATTTGGGCGCGAAAGCTGAGCAAGACCAAGCCGTATTGAATCACCCCACCAGCGAAGAAGAGCGTGTATTGTTTGCCGCCATCAAAGCCAAAATCGCGGTCGACAAAACCTGGTATTCCACGCGTTTGGCGCACATCAAGGGCGTGACCGAAGAAACCACCACCGGCGTGCATCGCCTGTACCAGATGCATGAGCGCGGCGAATTGAAATTCCCTGCGATCAATGTGAACGACAGCGTGACCAAATCCAAATTCGATAACCTCTACGGTTGCCGTGAATCACTGGTGGATGGCATCAAGCGCGCCACTGACGTGATGATCGCCGGCAAAGTAGCGGTGATTGCCGGTTACGGCGACGTAGGCAAGGGTTCTGCCCAAGCCATGCGCGCGCTCTCGGCGCAAGTGTGGGTAACCGAAGTCGACCCGATCTGCGCGCTACAAGCGGCGATGGAAGGCTATCGCGTCGTGACCATGGATTACGCCGCCGACAAGGCCGACATTTTTGTCACCTGCACAGGCAATTATCATGTCATCACGCATGACCACATGGCGAAGATGAAAGATCAGGCCATCGTCTGCAATATTGGGCATTTTGATAACGAGATCGAAGTCGCCGCGCTGGAGCAATACCAGTGGGAAGAGATCAAGCCCCAGGTTGATCACATCATTTTTCCCGACGGGAAACGCATCATCCTGCTGGCCAAGGGTCGGCTGGTTAACCTCGGCTGCGGCACGGGGCATCCCAGTTATGTGATGTCCTCTTCCTTCGCCAACCAGACGATTGCGCAGATCGAGTTATTTACACGCAATGCGGATTATCCCGTGGGCGTATATACGCTGCCCAAGCATCTGGATGAAAAAGTGGCGCGCTTGCAGTTGAAAAAACTGAATGCACAACTCACCGAGCTCACCGAGCAACAAGCAACATACATTGGCGTAGCGAAAACCGGCCCTTACAAGCCAGAACATTATCGCTATTGATTAACGCAAAAAGTCGGCGCTGGTGATACGGCGCGTATGCGGCATAAACAACGCATACGCATCACCAGAGCCGATCTTCAGGGCTACGTATGAATCTTGAACTCTCCATAGAATTCTTTCCACCGCAAACGGTAGAAGGCATCGAAAAATTGCGTGAAGCCCGCGAGCGGCTGGCGATACTCAAGCCCGCCTTTTTCTCCGTCACTTACGGTGCCGGCGGATCAACGCAAGAGCGCACGCTGGCGACCGTCAGCGAAATTGCCGCCGCTGGCCATGTGGCTGCGCCGCATCTGTCGTGCATCGGTGCTACGCAAGCGAGCATCCGTGAATTGCTCGCGATCTTTAGCGACCGTGGCATCCGCCGCATCGTCGCCTTGCGCGGCGATTTACCCTCCGGCATGGCCGACCCGGGCGAATTCCGTCATGCTAACGAATTGGTAGCATTCATTCGGCAAGAAACAGGCGATGCTTTTCACATTGATGTGGCTGCCTATCCCGAATGGCATCCGCAAGCCAAAACACCGCGCGATGATTTGCTGAATTTCAAACGCAAGGTAGACGCAGGCGCGAACACCGCGATCACGCAATATTTTTACAACATTGACGCCTTCGAGCGTTTCGTTGCCGATGCGCGAGCGCTGGGTATCACCGTACCGATTATTCCAGGCATCATGCCCATTGCCAGCTTTTCGAAACTCGCGCGTTTTTCAGATGCCTGCGGCGCTGAAATTCCCCGCTGGATGCGCAAGCAGTTCGAGAGTTTCGGTGATGATGCCGCTTCCGTTCAAGCCTTCGGGCTGGATGTCGTTACTGACCTGTGCCACCAGCTCATCAACCGGGGGGTACCCGGTCTGCATTTTTACTCCATGAATCAATCCCGGCTAACGCTGGAAATTTGCCGCCGACTAGGCATAGGCTAGCACCATCGTGCCGGAAGCGCTAAAAGGCTTAACCAGCAGCGAAGCGCAAATCCGGCTGCAAGCGGAAGGTTATAACGAGCTGCCGCGCCAGGGGAAACGCACCTTGCCGCGTATCGCGCTAGGGGTGATTCGCGAACCGATGTTTGGCCTGCTCATTGGCTCGGGCATTGTTTACCTGATTCTGGGTGACCTGGCCGAAGCCTTGCTGCTGCTGGCCTTTGCGTCCATTTCCGTGGCCATCGCCATCGTGCAGGAAAGCCGCAGCGAGCGCGTGCTCGAGGCGCTGCGCGATTTGACCAGCCCGCGTGCGCTGGTGATTCGCCATGGCGAGCAGCACCGCATCCCCGGCCGCGAAGTGGTGCGCGGCGATCTGGTTCTGCTTGCCGAAGGTGACCGCGTGCCCGCCGATGCGCGGTTGATTCAGGCGACGGACATGCAGGTGGATGAATCGCTCCTGACCGGAGAATCGGTGCCTGTGCGCAAGCTGGCAGGCGATGACTCAGGAAAAGTTCCCGCAGGGACGCAAAGCGCCGGCGTTGGTGATACGGCAAGCACAGCAAATACAGCATCAACCGTGCGTCCCGGTGGCGACGATTTGCCCTTCATCTTTTCCGGCACGCTCATCGTGCGCGGCCAGGGCCTGGCTGAAGTCACCGCCACCGGCCCGCGCAGCGAAATTGGCAAAATCGGCCAGGCGCTGGAAACCATCGACAACGTGCCGCCACGCCTGACGCAGGAAACCCGCCGCATGGTGCGTTTCTTTGGCCTGTTCGGCCTGGTTTGCTGCGTCATCGCGGTGTTGCTTTACGGCCTCACGCGCGGCTCGTGGCTGGATGCCATTCTGGCTGGCATTGCGCTGGGTATGTCGATGCTGCCGGAAGAGTTTCCGCTGGTGCTCACGGTGTTCACCGTGATGGGCGCCTGGCGTATTTCCCGCGCGCGCGTGCTCACGCGTCACGCGGCGGCGATCGAAACGCTGGGTGCGGCCACCGTGTTGTGCACCGACAAAACCGGCACACTAACCGAAAACCGCATGGCGATCGCAGCGCTGGTGGTGGCGGGTGAAACGCATAAGCCATCTCCCGAACCCAAACCCGAACCCGAGCACGCGCAGCCGTTGCCGGAAAAATTTCAAACCCTCGTCGATTGCGGGCGTCTGGCCAGCGCACCGGAAGCCTTCGACCCGATGGACAAAGCATTTCATGCCCTGGCCTCGGCAAAAAATACACAGGAAACCCTCATCCACAGCTACGGCCTGCGCCCGGATTTGCTCGCCGTCACCCAGATTTGGCAAATCACGGGTACAGACAGCTACCGCGTCGCCGCCAAAGGCGCGCCCGAAGCCATTGCTGCGCTTTGCCAGTTTGATGCCGCCGCGCTGGCCAAGCTCACGCATGAAGTCAATGCGCTCGCGGAACAAGGCATGCGCGTGCTGGCTGTAGCGCAGGCAGTGGCGACCAAGCCACACGCGCCGGAATGGCCCGCGTCGCCGCTTGATTTTGCAACCCATGGCTGCGCGTTCCGTTTCGTCGGCCTGGTCGGCCTGGCTGATCCCTTGCGCGCATCCGTGCCCGACGCGGTGCGTGAATGCCGCTCGGCTGGCATCCGTGTGGTAATGATCACCGGCGACTACCCGACTACCGCACGCGCCATCGCCCATGCCGCAGGGATAACATCGGATGCCGTACTCACCGGCGACGAGATCGAAACCATGAGTAACGCGGAATTAAGCCAACGCATCCTTGCGGTTTCTGTTTTCGCGCGCATCATGCCCGCGCAAAAACTGCGCATCGTGCGCGCACTCAAGGCCAATGGCGAGGTCGTCGCCATGACGGGAGACGGCGTGAATGATGCGCCATCGCTCAAAGCCGCGGACATCGGCATCGCCATGGGCGGCCGCGGCACGGACGTGGCGCGCGAAGCCGCCGCGCTGGTGTTGCTGGATGATGATTTTGGCTCCATCGTCAAAACCGTGCGTCTTGGCCGCCGCATTTACGATAATTTACGCAAGGCCATGGGCTATATTTTTGCCATCCACCTGCCGATTGCCGGACTCGCCTTGCTGCCGCTGGTCATGGGCTCGCCGCTGATTTTCATGCCCATCCACATCGCCTTTCTCGAAATGGTCATCGATCCTGTCTGCTCGATCGTTTTCGAAGCCGAAGAAGAAGAGCGCGACATCATGCAGCGCAGCCCGCGCGCAGCCAACAGCCGCCTGTTTTCCTTGCCATTCATCCTGTGGAGCGTGCTGCAAGGCCTGTTCGCCTTCGGCGTGCTCGCCGCGCTCTATCTGCTCGCCCTCTCCCGTGGCATGCCCGAAAACGAAGTGCGCGCGCTCACCTTTGTCGCGCTGGTGCTGATCAATCTCGGGCTGGTGCTGGTCAATCGCTCCTTCAGCAGTTCATTGATCAACGCCCTGCGCCTGAACAACCGTGCGCTGTTCTGGGTCACCGCAGTAACCACCGCGCTGCTCAGCCTCATCCTGTTATGGCCACCTGCGCGTGACCTGTTCCGCTTCGGGCCATTGCATGTCAATGACCTCATGGCCATCCTGACTGCAACAGTCCTGCTCGTTGTCACGCTGGAAGTGGTGAAACGGTTTTGGGTGCCTCAGCGACCTTCGCGACCTTCCGCTGATCATCCGCGTGCATAACCTGCATCTCACTTTCGGTCCGCGTTCAACTGCTGGCTCAAACAGCGCGCCGCTGATAAGCGCGCCGCAACACCAGCCCTGCCCAGGCGAGCGCAAGCAACGCCAGCAGCGCGCCCACCATCCGCACAAAGCACCCCCAGGCTTGCGCGTGTGACAAGCCGCCAAGGGTATCAAAAAGATAAATCCAGTCATGCGGGCCGTCCTCGCCGGTGTGCCCGCCGAGCAGCATGAGCTGTGGCTGCAAGGCATCATAGATGTAGGGCGCCAGGTCGATAAAACTCATTCCCGCCCACCACAGGCACACCGCCGCGCCAAACGGATCACGGTTTTTGCGCAGGAAAGCGATGCCAATGGCCAGCGGCAACAATACCTGAAACAAGCTGCCACCCGCGATGGTGAGAAACTCGCCGAACGGCATGAACAGCACATGTCCGGCTTCGTGGATCGGCAGCAGGATGTTGTGCATGAAACTTTGAAATACCTCACCATCGCTCACATCACGCGTCATCAGGAACACGCCCCAAACCGCCAGGCCGAACAGAACGGCTGCTCGCACAGCCAGAAATGCAGGGTCGCCCGCATCCTTGTCGGGCAAGGTCAACAAGTCCGCACGCCAGGAACTGGCCTCCGCATCCTCTTCGTCAAACCCGAACCCACCCTCGTTCTGCGCTTCCCGTTGCGCCATCGCCGATCTTGTCACGCGCTGTGGCGGCCACTTGTGCATGTATACGCCACAGACCGGGCAGGCATCGGTTGCACCCAGCGGCTGGGGCGGGCGATGACCGCATTTGGGGCAGACGACAAACGGTGCGGGCATCAGTCTGTATCAGCGGCGACGGCCACCGAGAATCGATCCTAATACACCACGAATAATTTCTCGCCCCACTTGCGAACCCATTGTGCGTGCCGCGCTTTTCACCGCCGCCTCAACCATACCTTGCCGTCCTCGGCTGCTACCCGTGCCGCCGCCGAACATTCCGCCCAGCATGCCACCCAGGCTGCCTAGCAAACTGCCACCATTTTCACTAGCGGGCGCAGCCGAATCGGAGGCATTCACGGTGCTTTGCACTTCCTTCGGCGTGTCACCAGCGCCGAGTTTTTCAAACGCCGATTCACGGTCGATGAATTTCTCATAATGTCCGGCGATCAACGAACCGGTAATCGCCGCCTTGCGCTCCTCCGCTGTCAGCGGCCCGATGCGCGAGAACGGCGGCAGTACAAAAGCACGCTCGACCACGGTCGGCTTGCCCTGCTCGTCGAGGAAGGACACCAGTGCTTCGCCGACGCCCAGTTCGGTAATCACCGTCGCGGCATCAAACGCCGGATTGGCACGTAGCGTATCTGCGGCGGCCTTCACAGCTTTCTGGTCGCGTGGGGTAAAGGCGCGCAAGGCGTGCTGCACGCGGTTGCCGAGCTGCCCGAGCACCGTATCGGGAATATCCAGCGGATTTTGCGTGACGAAAAACACGCCAACGCCTTTTGAGCGAATCAGCCGCACGACCTGCTCTACTTTTTCCAGCAGCGCCGGTGGCGCATCGTTAAACAATAGATGCGCTTCATCGAAGAAAAACACCAGCTTGGGCTTGTCCAAATCACCCGCTTCGGGCAGCCGTTCGAAAAGTTCAGCCAGTAGCCAAAGCAAAAAACTGGCGTAAAGACGTGGCGAGTTGATCAGTTTTTCAGCCGCAAACACATTGATCACGCCACGACTTCCGTGCGTCTGCATCAGGTCTTCGATATCCAGCATCGGCTCGCCGAAAAACTTGTCGCCACCTTGCTCTTCGAGCGTCAGCAAGCCGCGCTGAATGGCGCCGATCGAAGCCGCCGAAACATTGCCGTAGCCGGTGCGAAATTCGTCCGCATGGTCGCCGACATACTGCACCATCGCCCGCAGATCCTTCAGGTCGAGCAACAGCAAGCCTTGGTCGTCGGCTACCTTGAACACTAGTTGCAGCACACCCGATTGCGTGTCGTTCAAGCCCAGCAAACGGCCGAGCAGCAACGGGCCCATGTCAGAAATCGTGGCTCGCGCCGGGTGGCCGAGCTCACCAAACACATCCCAAAAAGTTGCCGGATAATCCGCTGGCTGCCAGTCGGTTATACCCATTGAATCAAGCCGCTTTTGCAATTTTTCGCTGGCAACGCCCGTTGCGCAAAGCCCCGAAAGGTCTCCCTTGGCATCAGCCAGAAATACGGGCACGCCAGCTATCGAGAGCTGTTCCGCTATCCGCTGCAAAGTCACTGTTTTGCCTGTGCCTGTCGCACCGGTAATCAGGCCGTGACGATTCGCCATGCGCGTCAGCAATGTCAGTTCGGTAGTACCACTTTGGGCAATGGGCATCGCTTGGCTGGAGGTTTGGCTCATGATTGAAATTTCAAGGTGTTAAAATTTGCCATCTTAACCGCAAACTCGACGCAAATCCGCGAGACCACTCGCGGCAAATGCCAGGACAAACACAGGGAAAAACGCATGGCCGGACATTCCAAATGGGCTAATATCCAGCACCGCAAGGGGCGTCAAGACGCCAAGCGGGGCAAGGTCTTCACCAAACTGATCAAGGAAATCACCGTGGCCGCCAAGATGGGCGGCGGCGACATCAGCGCCAACCCGCGCTTGCGCCTGGCGATGGAAAAAGCCAAGGGGCAGAGCCTGCCCAAAGACAACATCGACAACGCCATCAAGCGCGGCACGGGCCAGCTCGAGGGCGTGAGCTACGAAGAAATCCGCTACGAAGGCTACGGCATCAACGGCGCGGCGGTGATGGTGGACTGCCTGACGGACAACAAGGTACGCACCGTGGCCGAGGTGCGCCACGCCTTTGCCAAGCATGGCGGCAACATGGGCACTGACGGCAGCGTGGCTTTTCTTTTCACGCACTGCGGACAGATGCTGTTCGCCCCCGGTACGGATGAGGCCAAGCTGATGGATGCCGCGGTTGAAGCCGGTGCCGAGGATATTGTGACGAATGAGGATGGCTCCATCGAAGTGCTCACCCCGCCCAACGATTTTGCCCAAGTGAAAGAAACGTTGGAGAAAGCCGGTTTCAAGCCGGAATTCGGCGACGTGACGATGAAGCCGGAAAACGAAGTCGAGTTTACCGGCGATGATGCCGTCAAGATGCAAAAACTGCTCGACGCACTGGAATCACTCGACGATGTGCAAGAGGTTTACACCACAGCGGTGATTGACGAATGAACCGCGCGGCACGCACCGTGTAATGCAACAAACCAGCTCCGTACTGCGCATCCTTGGCATTGATCCCGGCTTGCGTTCGACGGGGTTTGGCGTCATCGAAAAAAAAGCGCATGCGCTGACCTACATCGCCAGCGGTTGCATCAAGACCGATGCCAACAGCAGCTTGCCGCAACGGCTCAAAACGCTGCTTGACGGCATTGGCGAAGTCGTCGCCACCTATCAGCCGCAACAGGCAGCGGTTGAAATCATCTTCGTCAATGTCAATCCGCAATCCACGCTGTTGCTAGGCCAGGCGCGCGGCGCAGCCATTTCGGCGCTGGTGCTGGCTAATTTATCCGTCGCGGAATACACCGCACTGCAAGTCAAACAAGCCGTGGTTGGCCACGGCAAGGCCGCCAAGGAACAAGTGCAACAGATGGTCATGCGTCTGCTCAATCTGCCTGGCGCGCCCTCGGCCGATGCGGCCGATGCACTCGCCTGCGCCATCGCTCACGCCCACGGCGGGCAGGGTATGGGGGCACTGGCTACCGCCGGGCGGCGCGTGCGCGGTGGCAGAATGCTTTAACACGAGTCAGGTGGCATCCGTCCCATTACAAACAATCCAAGGACATCTATGATCGGCCGTATTACTGGAATCTTGCTGGAAAAAAATCCGCCCTCGGTGACCGTCGACGTGCATGGCCTCGGCTATGAAATCGACGTGCCGATGAGCACTTTTTACAATCTGCCCGCAACCGGCGAAAAGGTGTCGCTGTTCACTCATCTGGCGATCCGCGAAGACGGCCATTTCTTGTATGGATTTGGCAGTCAGGACGAACGCATGGCCTTTCGCCAGCTGCTCAAGGTGTCTGGCATCGGCGCACGCACGGCGTTATCCGTGTTGTCCGGCATGTCGGTACATGAACTGGCCCAGGCCATCGCCATGCAAGAAGCCGGGCGTATCATCAAAGTGCCCGGCATCGGCAAGAAAACGGCTGAACGCCTGCTGCTCGAGCTACGCGACAAACTCCCCAAAACGCTGGCCACAGGCAGCATAAAAGTCGGCGCTGGTGAGACGGCGAGCAATGCCTCATCGGACATTCTTAATGCATTGCTTGCGCTGGGCTATAACGATCGCGAGGCCGTTGCGGCGATGAAAAATCTGCCACCGGATTGCTCGGTGTCCGATGGGATTCGTCACGCATTGAAGCTGCTTTCAAAATCAGGCTAAAGCGATAAACATTGATCAAGCCTCGACCAAACCTCGATTAAACTCACGCCATGAGTATTCAGACAGATAATTTTTCGGCACCGCCTGAGCGGTTGATTGCCGCAGTGCCGGAATCCGGCCGCGAAGAAGCACTGGAACGTGCATTACGGCCCAAGAAACTGGCCGACTATGTGGGCCAGCAAAAGATTCGCGCTCAGCTGGAGATTTTTATCGAGGCGGCAAAAGCACGCCATGAATCGCTGGATCACGTGTTGCTGTTCGGCCCGCCGGGTTTGGGCAAAACCACGCTGGCGCACATCCTGGCGCATGAAATGGGGGTCAATCTGCGCCAGACCTCGGGCCCGGTTTTAGAACGGGCAGGTGATCTGGCGGCAATTCTGACCAATCTCGAGCCCAATGACGTGCTCTTCATCGACGAGATTCATCGCCTCTCGCCGGTGGTGGAAGAAATCCTCTATCCGGCGCTGGAGGATTTTCAGATCGACATCATGATCGGCGAAGGGCCGTCTGCGCGCTCGGTCAAGCTTGATCTGCCACCCTTCACCTTAGTAGGCGCGACTACGCGTGCGGGGATGTTGACCAATCCGCTGCGCGACCGCTTTGGCATTACCGCCCGGCTGGAGTTTTATACGCCCGAAGAATTAAGCCTGATCGTGCGTCGCTCGGCACATTTGCTGAACTGCGACATTGTGGATGAAGGCGCCGCAGAAATCGCCAAGCGCTCGCGCGGCACGCCGCGTATTTCCAACCGCCTGCTGCGCCGCGTGCGCGATTTTGCCGAAGTAAAAGCTGATGGAAAAATCACCCGCGCGGTGGCTGACGCCGCGCTGACCATGCTGGATGTAGATCATCTGGGCCTGGATGTGATGGATAGAAAACTGCTTTTAGCGATGCTGGAAAAATTCAGCGGTGGCCCGGTGGGTGTGGACAACCTCGCAGCGGCCATTGGCGAAGCACGCGATACCATCGAGGATGTGCTGGAGCCCTACCTGATTCAGCAAGGTTATTTGCAACGCACGCCGCGCGGACGCGTAGCAACGCCCGCCATCTGGCGGCATTTCGGACTGGATTCGCCCGACAAACCTGCCACGTCACTATTTGACTAAACCTCATTATGCCTTTGTCGATTCGCGTCTATTACGAAGATACCGATGCCGCTGGCATTGTCTATTACGCAAATTACATGCGCTTTCTCGAACGCGGGCGTACCGAATTGTTGCGCCACCTCGGGCACGAACAGTCGGCGCTGGCAACACGGCAAATAGCTTTCGCGGTACGCTCTGTGCATGCCGAATATCTGAAACCGGCGAAACTTGATGACCTGATCGTGGTCGAAACCGTCGTCGAGTCCGTCGGGCGAGCGCAGGTGATGTTCGCCCAGCAGGTAACGCGTGATGGGGAACAACTGCTGGATGCGAGAATACGTGTAGCCTGCATAGATCCGACGCGTGGCAAACCCGTCCCCATGCCGCGTGACATTTATCAACAACTCAAGGCGCTGATGGCTCAACCCAAAGCGGAACTGCCGGAATGAATATTACTCAAGACCTTTCCATCATCGAACTCATCCTTCACGCCAGCCTGGTGGTCAAGCTGGTCATGCTCTTGCTGCTTGGCGTGTCTTTCATGTCCTGGTATTACATCTTCCGCAAAGCCTTTGCCATCCGTGATGCCAAAACCAGAACGGACAAATTCGAACGCGATTTCTGGAGTGGCGGCGACCTGAACGCGCTATACCAAAGCGCCGTCAACAACCGCCACGAAACCGGGGCACTGGAACGCATTTTTGAATCGGGCTACCGCGAGTTCACCAAGCTGCGCGGCCAAAAAACCCTAGATGCTTCAACCGTTGTCGATGGCGCACGCCGCGCCATGCGCGCCACCTATCAGCGCGAAATTGATGATCTGGAAGCGCATCTGGCGTTTCTCGCCTCGGTGGGTTCGGTCTCGCCTTATGTCGGCCTGTTTGGTACGGTATGGGGCATCATGCATGCGTTCCGCGGGCTGGCCAACATGAGCACCGCCACACTCTCTGTTGTTGCCCCCGGCATTGCCGAAGCGCTGGTGGCCACTGCCATCGGGCTCTTCGCGGCAATCCCCGCCGTGGTGGCTTACAACCGCTTCGCGCATCGCGTCGATCGCGTCGCCGTGCGTTTCGAGAGCTTCATGGAGGAATTCTCCAACATTCTGCAACGGCAAACCCGCTAAGCAAGCGTCATTCGGGCTTGCCTGCTGACCTGTTTCACTTGAAATCGACCAGGAGCTGATCATGCAACTCAAAGGAAAAATAGCCATCATTACAGGCGCGGCCAGCGGCATCGGTCGTGAAATCGCCTTGACTTATGCACAAGAAGGCGCAACCGTTGCTATCGCCGACATCAATCTGGCCGCTGCACAAAAAACAGCGGATGAAATCATTGCGGCGGGCGGCAAAGCCCTTGGCGTGGCCATGGACGTGACCGACGAAGCCGCAGTGAATGCGGGCATTGATCAAGTCGCGGCGGCCTTTGGCGGTATCGATATTCTGATCTCGAATGCGGGCATTCAAATCGTTAACCCGATTGATCAATTCAGTTATGCCGACTGGAAAAAAATGCTGGCAATTCATCTGGATGGCGCCTTTTTAACCACCAAGGCTGCATTGAAATACATGTACAAAGACAATCGCGGCGGCACAGTGATTTACATGGGATCGGTGCATTCGCACGAAGCCTCGCCGCTCAAGGCCCCCTATGTCAGCGCCAAGCACGCCCTGCTCGGCCTGGCCAAGGTGTTGGCAAAAGAAGGCGCCGCACATAATGTACGCTCGCATGTCATCTGTCCCGGCTTTGTGCGCACGCCCCTGGTGGATAAACAAATTCCCGAACAGGCAAAAGAGCTGGGCATCAGCGAAGAAGAAGTCGTCAAGCGCGTCATGCTCGGCGGCACAGTGGATGGAATTTTCACGACTGTCGAAGATGTCGCGCAAACCGCGCTGTTTCTTGCCGCCTTCCCCAGTGCCGCACTCACGGGGCAGTCGTTCATTGTCAGCCACGGCTGGTCCATGCAGTAAGGATTCTGCGATGGCGACTCAAGGAAACGGTGGCACAAAAAACAATGGTAAAAATATCGGTCTTGCCGAGTATGAAGTAATCGCGCTGGTCTTGCAGGGCGGGGGGGCGCTGGGTTCTTATCAGGCCGGTGTTTACGAAGGTTTGGCCGAAGCGAATATTCAACCCAATTGGGTTGCCGGTATTTCGATTGGCGCATTGAATGCCGCCATCATTGCGGGCAACCCGCCAGAAAAACGTGTCGACCAATTACGCGGGTTTTGGGAAACCATTTGCCAGCACCCCCATTTCCCGCCCACGCCTATTGATTCGGCGCTTGTCAAAATCTGGCCACCGATGATGCGCGAAATGCTCGACATTTGGGAAGCCTCACGGACCATCATGGAAGGCCAGCAGGGATTCTTCACCCCGAGGTCATTTCCCTGGCTGGCTCTGCTTCACAATACACCGGATACCGCGAGCCTTTACGACACGAGCCTCATGCGCGCCACGCTGGAAAAATTCGCCGATTTCGAGCGCATTAATGATGTGCGCCAGATGCGTGTTTCGGTTGGTGCAGTCAATGTACGCAATGGCAATTTTGCCTATTTCGACAACACTCAGATTACCTTGCGGCCCGAGCATTTCATAGCCTCAGGCGCCTTGCCGCCGGGCTTTGCCGCTGTGGAAATTGATGGCGAATATTATTGGGATGGCGGGCTGGTATCGAATACACCGCTGTATCACGTACTCACCAACGAGGCGCACAAGGACTCGCTGGTTTTTCAAGTTGATTTATGGAGCGCTCAAGGCGCAGCACCGACGGATTTAATCGAGGTGGCCATTCGACAAAAAGATATTCAGTACTCCAGCCGTACCCGGATGATTACCGAGTACATGGAAAGTACACAAAAATATCGTCGTATGCTGCAAGAGCTGATGGCACTGGTGCCTGAGGAAAACCGCGACAATGCGTGGTATCGGCGTGCAGACAAAGCATCGTGCGACCGGCGTTTCAATGTGATCCACATGATTTACAAAGACAAGGGCGATAGCCACTCCCATTACATGGATTACGAGTTCAGCCCGCTGACTATGCGCAATCATTGGCGTACCGGGCTGGATGACGCCCACCACACGCTGGCCCATCCGGAATGGCTGGATTTACCTCCCGTCGATAAACCTTTTGTGACCCACGATATGCACCGTCCCACGCCCACCCAAACACGCACAAATCTGCCATGAAACAACGTCGGCTCATGAATGAAATTAATGTCGTGCCTTACATCGATGTGATGTTGGTACTACTCGTCATCTTTATGGTCACCGCGCCCATGCCCCCTGCGGGCAGCGTTAACCTGCCCAGTGTTGGCAAATCAGCGCAACCGCCAACCGCCCCGCTTGAAGTCATTGTCAAGGCGGATGCCTCGCTTGCCTTGCGCGACCGCGCCAGCGACAGCGCGGAAAAAACCATCACTCGCACCGAGCTTGCGACCTACATCAAACAATTGCAAATAAAAAACCCGCAGCAACCGGTGCTGATTGCAGGCGACAAAGATGTCAAATATGAAGCTGTGCTCAACGTGATGGACGAACTACAGCGTCAGCAGGTAGAAAAAATCGGCCTGCTGGTGCAACCGGGCAGATGACTTTCGATTCCCCTTTTTTGCGCGCTGACGACCGCACGGGAAAATACTTTTCCCTGGTGTTGGCCGTGCTGGTGCATGCCCTGCTGGCGGCGCTTTTGTTCTATGGCGTGCGCTGGCAAACGAAGATGACAGACGTCGTTGAAGTAGAACTGGTTCGTGCCACCGTATCACCAGCGCCGACTTTTCACCCAACGCCCAAAATACAACCCGCACCCGAGCCTGCACTCGAACCCAAGCCCATAGCCGAACCACCCCCTGCGCCATTACCCAAAACGCCCGATATCGCCGTCAAGGAAAAAGTGAAGGAAGTTCCAAAACCCAAACAACCGCCTGAGCCAAAGCCTGTTGTAGAAACCAAACCCGATATCCCGCCGCGCAAAACGTCTTTTCTCGATCAATTGAAAAAAGAAGCCGAGCAGCTGCTACAACGTAAAAAAACCGATGCGGCTACCGAAGACTTAAATAAAGAAAAAGCCGCCAGTGATGCCAGTGCGCGCAACAAAGCCATGGCGGATTATCTGTCGCGTATTCGCGGCAAAATCAGGGGCAATATCGTGTTGCCCCCTGATGTCAAAGGTAACCCCGAAGCGGTGTTTGATGTCACCCAGTTACCCAGCGGCGAAATTGTCACGGCGCGGCTACGCCACTCCTCAGGCAATACCGCGCTGGACGAGGCAATTGAACGTGCTATTCTCAAATCCAACCCCTTACCCAAACCGGGAAAAAGTGATCTTTTTTCGCGGACCCTCGAGCTCAGCTTTCGTCCGCTCGATGAGTAAAGGGCCAAACGGTATAATTCTCTTATGAAGATACAATCTCTTTTTCTTGCCTGTGCTGCCTGCTGTGGGCTTTCCATCACCAGTGCCCATGCACAACTCCGGGTCGAGATTACAGGCGCTGGCGCCAATCGCCTGCCGATCGCCATTGCAGACTTCGCTGGCGACAGGACGATCACTCAAGGACTGACCTCCGTCATTCGCACGGATCTGGATGGCAGTGGCATGTTCCGATTGATCGATGGCGTCGGCACGCTCAGTGACAACACCAACCCGCCCTTTGCCGATCTCAAGCAGCGCGGTGCGGATGCGGTGGCAGGTGGCACAACCACGGCCTCGAACAACGGTCGTTTTGAAACCCGCGTGCGGCTCTCGGATGTCATCAAGCAAAACACGCTGGATATGCAAGCCTACGTGCACACCGGGGCACAGTTGCGCGCGACAGCACATCGCATTGCCGATGCGATTTATGAAAAACTCACCGGTGAACCGGGTGTTTTTTCAACCCGCATCGCTTATGTCGTGAAAAGCACGGGGCGCTTTGAATTACAAATTGCCGATGCGGATGGTGCCAATGCACAGCCTGCGCTGGCCTCGCGTGAGCCAATCATCTCACCGACCTGGTCACCCGATGGCAGCAAGCTGGCCTATGTTTCTTTCGAAGCCAAAAAACCGATCATCTATATTCACGATCTGGCCACAGCCAAACGTCATGTGGCGGCCAATTTCAAAGGCTCGAACTCTGCCCCGGCCTGGGCGCCTGATGGCAAACGTCTGGCTGTCGTGCTCACCAAAGAGGGCGGCTCACAACTCTTTTTGGTCAATGCCGATGGCAGCGGGGTAAAGCGCCTGGCAAGCTCTTCCGGCATCGATACCGAGCCACGGTTTTCTCCCGATGGCCAGTTCATCTATTTCACCTCTGACCGTGGCGGCAGCCCGCAAATCTACCGCATCGCCACTACCGGTGGCACAGTCGAGCGCATTACCTTTGATGGCAGTTACAACGTGACAGCACGCCCTTCGCCGGATGGCAAAAGCCTCGCTTACATTGCACGCAACAATGGCCGCTTTCAGCTCGCGTTAATGGATTTGGCCACCAAGCAAACACAAATCCTGACAGACTCCTCCAAAGACGAATCCCCCAGCTTCGCCCCCAATGGCCGCATGATTCTGTATGCGACAGAAATTGGCGGGCGAGGTGTATTAGCGGCTGTATCCAGCGATGGCCGCGTCAAGCAAAAACTCTCTGTGCAAGCCGCCGATGTGCGAGAACCTGCCTGGGGTCCGCTGGTCAAATAATCGCCATTATTTTTCGCCCATACTTTCAAGGACACCATCATGCGCACTCTCAGCCCTCGCACCGTCACTCTGCTCTCTGCCACATTTCTTGCTTTCTTACTGACTGCGTGCGGCTCACAGCCACCCGCACCAGAGCAAAACCCCTCGGGCGTGGAATCTCGCAACCCCTCGGTCATCGAAACCACACCGATTTCCCCTGCCACAACGACACCAGGCGAAGCGATCGATCCTCTCAGCATGAAGGCCTTGAGAGACCCGAACAGCCCGCTTTCCAAACGCAGCATTTATTTCGACTTTGACAGCTATGTCGTCAAAGACGAACATCAATCGCTGCTGGTAGCGCACAGCAAATTTCTCGCGGCACATGCCAACATGAAAATGCTGATCCAGGGTAATGCCGATGAACGCGGCAGCCGCGAATACAACCTGGCCCTCGGCCAAAAACGCTCAGATGCCATCAAAAAAGCGCTCTCTCTCTTGGGCATTTCCGAAAGCCAGATGGAATCTGTGAGCCTGGGCGAAGAAAAACCAACATGCACTGAAGCCACCGAAGAATGCTGGGCGCAAAATCGCCGTGGGGATATTCTTTACTCAGGTGAATTCTGATGCGTTACGCGTTAACGCTGGCATTGCTGCTCTTGACAATGCCAGCGTATGCTGGCCTGTTTGATGACGATCTGGCGCGTCAGCGCATCGAACAACTGCGCACTGATGTGAATGCGCTTACCCAGCGCACGGAAACGATCAATAAGAATCAGATCGACTTTGCTAATCAGCTAGAAAGTATCCGTACAGACCTTGCCAAACTGCGTGGCCAGCAAGAAGTGATGTCTCACGATCTGGACGCCGCGCAAAAACGACAAAAAGATTTTTATATCGATCTGGATAATCGGCTGCGTAAACTCGAGTCTCCCCCTGCTGAAGCCGGCACGCCCGCACCCCCAGCCAAAGTAGATAGCGCAAAAGAAACCCGCGACTATGAAACCGCACTGAACCTGCTCAAAGCATCGAAGTTCAAAGAAGCAGGCGCAAGTTTTCTTGCGTTCAGCGAAGCCTGGCCAAACAGTACCCTGCTGGATTCCGCAACCTACTGGGGCGCCTATGCCCACGCACAGGCCAAAAACCACAAGCAAGCGGCTGCGCTGTTCGAAAAATTTGCTGCCACCTGGCCGCAAGATGAGCGTGCGCCAGATGCCCTCGAAGCGCAGGCAGATAACCTGAAAGCGCTCAAAGCCACTAACGCCGCGCGCGACGTGCTGCTAAAGTTGAGCGAAAAATACCCAGCGAGCGATGCGGGGAAACGCGCCAAGCAATCGCTCAAATCCGCGCCCACCAAAAAGAAGTAACGAGAAATAGCCCCCATGTCTGCAGTAACACTAGCAATAACAGCAGTAACACTCGCCGCCACCCAGCCCGCCGCACTATCAGTGCGCAGCGACACGCTGCGCATCACGGAAATTTTTCATTCCATTCAAGGTGAATCAAGCCGAGTTGGGCTGCCCACGGTGTTTATTCGCCTCACCGGCTGCCCCTTGCGCTGCACCTGGTGCGACACCGAATATGCCTTCCACGGCGGAGGTGCGATGTCCATTGACGCCATTCTGGCGCAGGTTGCTGAATCCAATTGCGCGACCATTTGCGTCACCGGTGGCGAACCACTAGCACAAAAAAATTGCCTGCCTCTGCTTGGCGCATTATGCGATGCAGGCTATTCCGTCTCGCTGGAAACCAGCGGTGCGCTGGATATCAGCGGTATTGATCCGCGTGTGTCGCGCATCGTAGATGTCAAGGCACCCGGTTCAGGCGAGGAAACAAAAAACCGCTGGGAAAATCTCGATTTGCTCACTCCGCACGATGAACTCAAACTGGTTTTAGCATCACGCGAGGATTATGAATGGGCCATAGCGGCGTGTCACCAGCGCCGACTTTTTGCGCGCTGCCCTGTGCTGTTTTCCCCTGTGCAAGGGCAGCTTGAAGCGGGCCAGCTCGCGCAATGGATTATTGACGACAAGCTCCCCGTGCGCTTTCAGTTGCAATTGCACAAAGTGCTGTGGGGCAATACGCCGGGGCGCTGACTCCGGCGGGTGAATGTTAATTTCTTTCGTTGCGCAGGCACAGGTTTTCACCGGGCCAAACCAAACAACCGCGCATACTCCACCTTCGTGCAGCGATCAACCACCACGTTCAGTCCGGCGGCATCAGCTAACGCAATCGCCGCCGGATGAATAACACCCAGTTGCAACCAAAGACACTTCGCCCCTATCGCGATCGCCGCTTCTGCCACAGGCAAAACATGCTCGGACTGGCGAAACACATCAACCATATCCACCGCAAACGGAATCGACGAGAGTTGCGGATAACACGTCTGGCCAAAAATCTCGGCGTACTGCGGATTCACCGGCACGATGCGATAACCCCGCGCCAGCATGAATTGCGCAACCCGATAACTCGGCCCTTCGGGACGTGCTGACAAGCCAACAACCGCAATCACGCGGGCCTCGGTCAGCACCCGCGCAATATCCGCTGACTCGCTAATGATCATGATGTCTCCTGCATCATGAACTTTTCATCGATTGGCAGTGCCCGCTGTCGTGGCACATTTTCAAGCCGCCAATAACGTATCGCCCATGCCCATAACTCATCCAGGCTCGCATCCACGAGTTCCGGCGGCGGTTTTTGCCCAAGCAATGTCAGCGCAGAGATCAAGCCAACCATGGGCCGCTTGCTATCCAACGGTGTCGCCAAGGTTTGTTTAGCCAACTTCTCACCTGCCGCATTCACCACCACCGGCAAATGCGCGTAAAACGGCACCGGCAGACCCAAACGGTGCTGCAAAAAAATCTGCCGCGCAGTGGAAAGCAATAAATCGGCACCGCGCACGACATGGGTGATGCCCGCCGCCGCATCATCCACCACAACAGCCAGCTGGTAGGCAAACATGCCATCTGCCCGACGCACAATAAAGTCACCCACATCACGCGATAAATCAGTCTCGATGCGGCCTTGAATAGCATCCTCAAAAACAATAGGCGCAGCGCTCGCGGATGCTGGGCTCACGTGCACCCGCCATGCCTGTGCTTTTTTGCCCTCTGCCATACCCAGACGACACGTACCCGGATAGATCGCCGCCCCATCCGTAGCGAGCAGCGAATCAGCCAGTTCGCGGCGCGTGCAAGCGCAGGGGAACACCTGCTCGATTTTTTGCAATTGCAAAAGCGCATCAGCATAAGCGGCCTGGCGCTGATGCTGCCACACCACGGCACCATCCCATGCGAATCCAAAGCTTTCTAACGTGCGTAATATGTCTTCGGCAGCAGCCATTGAGCAGCGCGGCGCATCAATATCTTCCATGCGCAACAGCCATTCCCCACCCTGCGCCCGTGCGTCGAGAAACGAGCCGACCCCAGCAACCAACGAGCCAAAATGCAAAGGCCCTGTCGGAGAGGGGGCAAACCGGCCACGATAAAGCGGATGAGAAATGGACATCAAATTTTGCATCGCCTATAGAAAAAATCACCCCAAAACGATAGCATACGCGACCAATCCACTCAGGAGCTTTCATGCCAACCCTGCCACTTGATGCCGATAATTTTCAATCGACGATTACCAACAACGCGACGGTGATCGTCGATTTCTGGGCGCCATGGTGCGCGCCCTGCCGCAACTTTGCGCCCACTTTTGAAGCCGCCGCAGAAAAAAAGCCGGGCATTGTCTTCGCCAAAGTAAACACCGAGGAGCAACAGGAAATCGCCGCCGCCTTCAACATCCGCTCGATTCCCACGCTGATGATTTTCCGCGATCAAATCGTCATTTACTCGGAATCTGGCGCGCTCACACCAGCAGCATTTGATCAACTCATCGAGCAGGCAATGACGCTGGATATGGATCAGGTGCGCCTGGAAATCGCCAACAACGGGGCAGCAGGCTAAGCCGCTCCCCGCGCATCCGGTATGGTACTGACAGCAAATGCGCCGTTAGTACCATGCCGATCAGCCGGATAGAGTTTTTTATCAGCTTGCGCTGGCGTTTTGATCAGCGCACCAGCGAAACGCCGACACGGAATTGCGTCTGGCTCTTAACGTTATAGTCAAGCAGGGTTTCGCCATAACCCGAGAAAATCTGGAAGTTCAGGAAACCGCCGATACGCGTAAACACCGGCGTACGAAACGGAACAGAAAGATCAAGCTGCGCCGAGCCACGGTTTGCCGTGCCGCGCCGTAGCTGGGAAGTCAGTAACCAGCCGTCTTCATAGCCGTAGCGAAAGCCCCAATCCACATAGCCACGATAACGCTGGATGTCCGGGTTGTCATCCTTGTCCAGATAGCCATAAATTTTTGGCATAAAAGCGAACGCACTACCATCAGCAAACTCCTTGCGCCAGATCGGGCGCACGAAGAGCGTATCGATGCTACGCGAAGCGGCGCCCTCCTTGCCGTTCGATTCATGCTCGTAACCCATGCGCACCTGTCGTGGCATCAGGCCCGCTCCGCCGGGTTCCTTCTGCCAGAAAAAACTCGGGCGGTAACTCGTATCGCGAAATGGCTGGGAGTTGCCCGCTAAATCCCAGCTTGAAGTTTGCGTGTAACCGAAATAAATCCCGGAGAGCGGCGGCAACAAATGCGCTGGATAACTTTGCGGATCGAATATCTGATATTTAAAACTCAACTGAAACCGCGCATTGTTACCCTCTCGATTGCCCACCACAAAATACATCGGCTCGTGCGGTGAAAATACAAAGTTATCCGCCACCGAACTGGGCAATTTTTCTGCCATGGCGGTGGCAGACGCTGCTGGTACTTGCGATGGAACCGTCGCCGCAAGCGCGGAAGCCGGCGCCGTGGCCGTGGCTGCGGCCGAAGGATTAGCGATAACCAGCGCCAGCCGGTTGGAAGTTTCAGCAGCGCCGCTACGCGCTGGCACGACCAGCTCGGCACGCACCATCCCTGATAAACCGGGTGGCACAGTACTGCGGTAAGTGCGGCGGGTGTTGTCCGTTGTTGTCGCAGTGGTCGGCGTCAGGCTGACTTCCTGCGTTATACCCGCCTGTGTCAACCTCAAGGTGAGCGTAGCGGGCCAGTCTGCCAGCGTTGCCGGCTTGACCGCCTCCAGCAGCAGCGGTCCGCCTGCCTGCGCGGTTTCGTTGTCTGTCGCAATCAGCCAGCCTGCCGCAGCAGGCAATGCCCACGGCAACAGCGCGACCAACAAGAGCCATCGGCAGATGGGGGAATGAGAAATTGACATGGGTTGCCTCCTGAAAAGCCGGGTTGTTTGTGTGAAAGATCAAGTGAATAATTTTTTATAGTGTTCTCAATTATCTTTTTCACTGGGCAGGCTGATAACCCGAGCCTGTGATTCTTTATCGAGACGATCTTCCAGTTCGCCAAAGTAGGCACTGAAGATGTTTTCGGACTGTTTCAGCAAGGCGCTTATTTTTTCATCCAGCGCATCCAGCCTGCCCAATATCTCCACCTTATGGTTTGATCCTGCGCCATGAAGATTTTTTAGTTCTATTTCCAACTGGGTTTGCAAGGCACTAAATCGCGATGCTTCAGCTTTATCAGCAAGATCCCGATTGGTTTGCAGTGCCTTCTCATGGCGCCGTGCCTGTAAAAGAGCTGAGCCTTGTAAATACATCGCGAAAGCAAGAAACAGCACCGTGAAAACCACTAACAGGGTCATCATCACTAAACCAAGCGGGACATGGATGTCAGCAACCCCCAGCGAAAGGGGGGATGGTGCTGTAAATGTTTCCCAGTTAAGAAAGGCCAATGCGCCGACAAAGGCCAATAGAAACAAAATAAGCAGGCTGAAGATTTTCATGAAAAATAACCTTTCACTTTAAAATGAGATCTCTCTCAGAGGTTTGCTATACAGCATCCGAGGCATAGCGCTGTTTATTTTCTGACAGTGACCTGCCCACGGCAACAGCGCAACCAACAAGAGCCATCGATAGATGGAGAATGAAAAACTGACACAGGCTGCCTCCTGAAAAATCGGGTTGCTTGTGTGCATCGAGGTGTCTTGCACGAGTATAACCTCGCGACGCTGCCGGCCCGGTGGGCGTTTGCGCCGCCACCCATAGATTACAGCGGATCAGCGCTTGATCGCTGTCAACAATACCGTGTCGATATCGAACGAAAAGTCCTCAGCCACATTGAAATAACGCCGCACTTCGGCCGGCGCACTGCGCCATAAGGATTGAATCGCCGCGACGTGTTCTGGCGGGGTACGCATGCGCGCCACCCAGGAAGAAAATTCCAAGTGCAGCTTCCAGCTTTTGTCGGACTCGATGTGCAAGCCGGCCTGGCCGATCAGCCATTGCCAGGAAGCCAGGCTGACATTGCGCACATGGGATGGATCGCGCAGTAGTTCGATCGCCTGCATGTAGGTGTCGGCTAGCACATCCGCCGGTGCGGCCGTGTCGATGACGATAAAGCGGCCGCCGGGTTTCAGCACCCGCGCCGCCTCCGCCAGCGCCTGCGGCAGATGGTGCCAGTGGTGCGCGCTGAACCGCGTGCACACCATGTCGAAGCCCGCATCGGCAAAAGGCAAACTGTCGGCGCTGCCTTGCCGGGTTTCGATGTTGTCCAGTTGGCGCTCCGCAGCGGCCTGGCGCACGACATCCAGCATCCCTGCCGACAAGTCGTAAGCGATCACTTGTCTGGCATGCGGCGCGACCGCGAAGCTGGCGTGTCCGCCACCACAGCCCATGTCCAGAATAACCGCCTGCGCATATTGCCGGGCGCAAGCCGCAATATCCTGTAAATCCGCGCCTTGCGCGTGCACCGCGCTGGTCAGATAGGCGGCGGCAGTGCTGCCGAATTGCTCGGCAATGACTTGGTCATGGTTGCGCATGTTGGGTTTCTTTCTGATGGTTCCTGCACGTGGAGGTGAGCGGCCTGCGCGGGCTTTATCGCGTAGCGCCCGTGGCCAAAGGGAACGTGGTCGACTGACGGGTTAGCCCCCTGCGGCCACCGAGAAGGCAGCTATCAATATGGGCCACAACTTTTGGCATACGTCTGTGATGTCGTTTGCGAGGGCGGTTACCTTCATTGCCTTATCTAGGAGAGACATGGCGACGGTATTTTGTCTCGCGCCTACTGGGGTAGCGGCCTCCCTTGAGATGACGCTCAAGCTCTCAATCACCTCGTTCTTTTGGTTTCGAGTAAGGTCACCACTTTGCAGGATTGCCTCTGACAACCCTTTGATGGCTTCGGCAAGAGCAGGCTCGCCACCTTGAACCAAGGCGGTGATGGATTGATCTACAGTTCCAATCGAGCCAGTGTTGATCGTGCCTACGACGCTGTTGCTGACGTGAATGTTATGCAATTTAGCTCCCGCTACGACGACTGATTGTGGACGGGCCGGAAACCTCGGCCCCATCGGTGGTAGCCCGACAGTAAAGGCCATTTCATCACTTAGGTAGTTCATCATCCGCTCGTTGTTCTCAACCTGTTGCTGTTGAATCTGCGAGAACTTAAAATAGCAGTCGAGGCAAAGTGGAATTCTCTGCTCTCCGACCTGATACATCGCTGGTCTGTCACATTGGTAGCACTCCATGATGACCTCAGGGGCTAACGTTAAATAGACACCCGAAAATCAGCCAGGAAAGGCGCAGTCCGAGCGGATAAGACTATGTTCATTTTGCAATACATCGGATAAGTTTAGCAGCCTGCACATCCTTTGACGATCATCCGTTTTCACAGTGGCTTCATCACCTTGACGCAAAGCCAATCCTGGCTTTTTTTGCGTACCTTGCCGTATTGCCAGCGCCGACTTTTTGGGTGAACGCCATGTATCGTATCGGTATCGCCGCCCTATCGCGGCAGCACGCCCGGATCAAGCGCAGCCAGTTGCCGCTGCGTGTGTTCATAGCCGATGGCGATGATTTCTTCGGCACGGCCGAATTCGAGGAAGCGGATGTGGCCGAGCGGCGGCTGGATGATGAGGTTCGGCTGGTCGATATGCAGGCGCGTTTGCGTGATACTCGTTTCCATGATGTTGATCGAGGCCAGCAGCACTTCGAAAATGCTGGGCAGCGGCTCTTCGCGCGCGAGCCAGCGCAAGAGCTGGGTACGTCCCGGCGCATCGCTGGCGAGCAGTTTTTGCTTGAGGTTTTGCATCGTCTGGTCATAAACCGCCATCCAGCCGGAACGCAGGGACGGCCCGCTGGTTGCGGTGTTGGTTGCGGCGTTGGTGGCGGCGTTGGTGGCGGGTAGCAGCGGCTTCAAGTTTTTGCCGTCCACGATCTGATGGTTGAGATCGACGGCGATCACCCTATCGGCGCCCATGGCGCGGGCGGCGCTGACGGGTACCGGGTTGACCAGGCCGCCATCCACCAGAATCTGCCCGTTGCGGCGCACGGGGGTGAAAATGCCGGGTACTGAAATGCTGGCGCGCACGGCTTCGATGATGTCGCCCGTGCGGATCACCACTTCTTCGCCGCTCGTCAGGTCACTGGCCACGGCGGCGAAGGCAATGGGCAGGGTTTCGATGCCATCCGCATGGACATGGCTGCGCACGAGTTCGCTGACCTTCGCCCCGTCGATCAGGCCAGACCGGGGCAGCACGACATCGAAGAAAGAGACTGTCTTTTTCCAGTCGAAGCCGAGAAAAGAGTTTTCCAGTTCATTGAGTTTGCCAGCAGCATGGACTGCACCGATCAATGCGCCCATGCTGGTGCCTGCGATATAGTCCAGCGTGAAGCCTGCCTCTTCGATGGCGCGGATCACACCGACATGCGCGAGGCCACGCGCCGAGCCGCTACCCAGCGCGAGGCCGATTTTGGGGCGGTGATTTACGTCGCTGCTCACTCCAAATCCGCTCTGCCACTTTTGCGGATAGACAGCAAAAGCCACAGGCCGCCAACCGTCGCACTACCAAAACCCAGCAGACCAAAAAAAGGCAAGCCGAACAAACTCGGGCCACCAGACACCGTCATGACGATGGATGAGCCAACGATCAGCGCCGCTACCACAATGCCCACAACCAAGCGGCTGATGGCGCGGTCAAGCTGGTTACCGAGACGCTTCAGATGCGTCACATCAATATGCACTTCCAGACGCCCCCGGCGCGCAGCACGCAGCAGACGGGAAAGATCTTGCGGCAAGTTGGCCAACAGGGCCAGCATCTCGCGCACAGATTGCCAGCCCCGCTTGCCAATGGCACGCGGCGAATA
Organism: Rugosibacter sp.; assembly: GCA_030645365.1. Taxonomy (GTDB): domain Bacteria; phylum Pseudomonadota; class Gammaproteobacteria; order Burkholderiales; family Rhodocyclaceae; genus Rugosibacter. The sequence goes on along the minus strand of JAUSMB010000024.1, from coordinate 1,546 downwards.
ACGCTTGCGCATAGCCTTTTCCAGCATGGGCATGGCTTCTCCCGCCATGTCAAAATCCGGATCAAGCTCTCGTCCCATGCCCTCCAGTGTAATGAAGGCCTTGATGAGCAAAGCCAGATCGGCGGGCAGCGTCAGCCGGTGCTGACGCAACATGGCGGCAATCTCACCCAGCATTTGGTCGAGCCGCAACTGCTTGAGTGGCACTCCATGATATTGATCAACAAAGGTATCAATTTCCAGCAACAGCGCTTCTTCATCCAACGCGCTATTCCCTGTCCAATCAAGCAGCACATCGGAGACACGCCGCGCATCGCGCTGCACCAACCCCAACAACAGGCTTATCAGTTGGTCGCGGCGCTCATCGGTTAGCCGCCCGACCATGCCGAAGTCAATGAAGGCGATGCGGTTGCCGGGCAGGTAGAACACATTGCCCGGGTGCGGATCGGCGTGGAAAAAGCCGTCTTCGACGATCATTTTCAACACCGCATGCGCACCGCGCCGGGCGAGTATTTTGCGGTCGAGGCCCGCACGATCAACGGCAGCCAGATCGCGCCCGGGAATGCCATCGATGAATTCCTGCACGCACACCCGTTCGCCGGTCCATGCCCAGTAGACGCGAGGGATAACAACCGGCGGCGCGGCTTGCGCGCCATTGTCATGCTGCGCCGTCCCCGCCGCCTCCGCCGTCTCACCAGCGCCGTCCGGCTGGATACCGCTGCGCATAACTTTTGGGGCAGGCGCTTCATCGTCTGCGAAATCTGCAAAATTTTCTGCGATGCGTTCCGCGCTGCGGCACTCGCTGGCGAAATCCAGCTCGCGGCGCAGTGACTGGGTGAGCTGACGCACCACATCGCGCGGGCGAAAGGTACGCACCTCAGGCAGATCGTTTTCGGCCAGCTCCGCCAAGCGCATCAGCCAACGCAAATCGGCCTCAATCGTTGGCCGAATTCCCGGTCGTCGCACTTTGACGATGACTTCGCTGCCATCTTCCAGTCTTGCACGATGCACTTGCGCAACAGACGCCGCAGCCAGGGGTTGCGGATCAATGGCAGAAAACACTTCCTCGGGTGCTACACCGAGGTCTGCGCTTAGCTGCGCATGAATATCTGCCCACGGTACGGTAGGCGCGTTATCCTGCAGACGACTGAACTCGGCAATCCAGGTGGCATCAAACAAATCGACCCGAGTGGCGAGCACCTGACCAAGTTTGATGAAAGTTGGCCCCATTTCTTCCAGCGCACGGCGCACCCGTGCTGGCACTTCAAGGTGCGCCAGATCTTCTGCTTCATGCCAATGCAGCGCTCGTCCCGCTTTTTCCAGCGCATCGGCCAGCCCCAGCCGCCGCACCATATCGCCAAAACCATGACGAATCAGAATCGCCGCGATATGCTGCAAACGGCCCAGATCGCGGGCGGCTGTGACCGCTTGCCACAGCATCAATCGTCCTTGCTGGGTGGCGCTTTAGAGGATGCGGCACCGTGTTTTACGCGATCCGCCATGCCGGTTAACATGCCGACAGCCGCTTTGCGCATCATGTCGGCAGTGG
>JAUSMB010000013.1 GCA_030645365.1 Rugosibacter sp. | reverse complement strand
ATATGTGCTGGCGCGCCAGGATACGGCGACCGACGTGGATTACCAGAACATCGACCGCGTGGTGGGGCACGAGTAATTCCATAACTGGACGGGTAATCGCGTCACCTGCCGCGACTGGTTTCAGTTGTCATTGAAGGAGGGGCTGACCGTGTTCCGCGACCAGGAGTTCGGCGCGGATGTGCATTCGCGGGCGGTAACGCGCATCCAGGAGGTGCGCACGCTGCGCATCGCGCAGTTTCCCGAGGATGCGGGGCCGATGGCGCATCCGGTGCGCCCGGCGTCTTACGCGGAGATCAACAATTTCTACACCGCCACGGTTTATGAAAAAGGCGCGGAAGTGGTGCGCATGATCCAGACGCTGATCGGGCGCGAGGCGTTCCGCCGCGGCATGGATTTGTATTTCTCGCGGCATGACGGGCAGGCGGTGACGTGCGAGGATTTTGTCGCGGCGATGGAGGCGGCCAGCGGTGTGAACCTCACGCAATTCCGCCGCTGGTATGCGCGTGCCGGGACGCCGCGCCTGCATGCGACAGGTGAATATGACGCGGCCGTTAAACGCTTTACCCTGACACTGACGCAAACCCTGGCGCCGACGGCGTATGAAGCGCGGCTGCGGGAGGCGGGCCTGCCGGTGGAAGATGGTCCGCTGCATATTCCGGTCGCGGTCGGTTTGGTGCTGCCCGATGGCAGCGATGCTTTTTTAGAGCAGACACGTGTGCTCTCGCTCACCGAAGCTTGCCAAACCTTCGTTTTCGAGGATATTCCGGCGGCGCCTGTGGTGTCTTTGTTGCGCGATTTTTCCGCGCCCGTGCAACTGGATTTTGAGCAAACCGATGCCGAGCTTGCGCATTTGATGGCGCACGATGCGGACCTTTTCAATCGCTGGGAGGCCGGGCAGCGGCTGGCCACGCGCGTGCTGCTGGCGGGTATCGCGGCGGAGGGCGAAGGGCATGACTGGATTCCGGCGGGTTTTGTTACTGCCTGCGCGCAGGTGCTGGAAGCGGGCCTGCGCGGGGCAAGGGATAGCGCCGCCCTGGCGGCCGAAGCCTTAATGCTGCCTGCCGAGCAAGTATTGGCAGAAGTGGTGGCGGGGCAGGGCCAGGTGATCGACCCCGACGCGATTCATCGGGCGCGCACCAGGTTGCGCCGCTATTTGGCGGATGTCTTGCGCGATCAGTTTGAAGCGGTGTGGACGGCGTTAGCAACCGGCGAGCCGTATGCGCCGACGGGCGAGCAGGTCGGCCGCCGCGCCTTGCACAATCTGTGTCTTGGCTATCTTGCGGAGAGCGAGGCGGATGATCTGCAAACCACGGTCTTGCCACGCTTGATGGGGCAGTTGAATCACAGCGACAACATGACGGACGCCAGCGCGGCACTCGGTGTGTTGGCGAATCTCGATCTGCCCGAACGTGAAACGGCGCTGGCGATTTTTTATGCCAAATGGAAGGATGAAGCCTTGGTGGTGGATAAGTGGTTACAGGTGCAGGCCACTTCGCGTCTGTCCGGCACCACGGCGCGGGTGGCTGAATTGATGCGCCACCCGGCGTTCGACAGGAAAAATCCGAACAAGGTTTATGCGCTGGTGCGCAGTTTCTGCGCCGCCAACCCGCGCCACTTCCATGCCGCGGACGGTAGCGGCTACCGGCTGGCGGCGGACTTCATCATTGAACTGCAGGCGATGAACCCGCAAGTGGCGTCGCGCATCGCCCGCAGCTTTGACCGTTGGCGGCAGTTTGATGCCGTGCGCCAGGGACATGCGCGCAAGGAACTGGAGCGGATCGCTGCGTGTGAGGGCCTGGCTAAAGACCTGGCTGAGGTGGTGGCCAACGCTTTGCGCTAACTTTGCACCAAGCGAGGTCAGATCAGTGCAATGAAAAAAGCACTTTCCCGCCCTGGCTGGCTGCTTCTTGAACAGGCGGCTTGGCGGCAGCCGGTTGATCTCCAGCCGTTTGATTCCCGTTGCTGCTGACGATTTTTGCCGAGCGCAGAAAAATCCGTCCAGGGTCGACTTTTCCTTGTTCCGCCAGCCAGCTTTGCACTTGTTGCGCACGGGCGTCTGCCAGGGCGAGCAAATCGCTTTCCTTGGGCAAAAAGTGGGTGAGCAGCAGGGCTTTCATTTCCTCGTCAGGCAGGGTCTTGCTCAAGCCAACCAGGTTGCGCGGCTTGTCCTTGATGTCTTCTTGTTTGTAAACCTTGGCGAGATAGCGCGCCGTTTCTTCCGGGGTCAGTGAAACGTCTTCCAGGGAGCCGACAGACTGGCCTTTACCGGCCAGTTCGGCTTGCTTCAGGCTGCGCATTTTCCTGTCCAGCAGGGTCTGGCTGAAACCGGCTTTATCTGTTGCCGCATCCGCCGTGCCGGTAATTTCCAGTTTCAGGCCGGGACGCTCAGCCAGGGCTTTGGCGAGCGTTTCCAGGCGGCTGGTCATTTCTGGCGTGATCAGCGCTTGCCCGGCAGGAAAGCTGATTTCAGAGAGGTCTTCACCGCCGCCAAAGAGCGAACCGAGCAGGGCAAATGGCGAGGTGATGGCTTTGGTCAACAGGTTGCCCAGCACCTGCCAGATAATGCCGCCGATGCTGAATTGCGGATCATTCAGCGAGCCGGAAATGGGCAGGTTGATGTCGATCTCGCCGCGTGAATTGCGCAGCAGGGCGACAGCCAGGTTGACCGGGATGGACAAGGCATCCTTGCTTTCAACTTTTTCGCCAAAGGTGAGCTGGTCAAGAAAGATATGGTTGGTGGCTTGCAGCTGGCCTTGCTTGATTTTGTAATCCACCTCGACAGAGAGTTTGCCCTTTTCAATCTTGTAGCCAACATAGCGACCGGAATAGCTGGACAGGGGCGAAAGGTCGATGCCGCGCGCCGTGGCGTGTATCGTCAGATCGATGGGTTTGGACAGCGGGTCGATCTGGCCGGTGATGTCCAGCGGTGCGGTGCGCTCGACTTTGCCATGCAGTTCGACGGGACTGAGCGTGCCGGCTTTGATTGGATCAACATGGCCGCTTAATTGGGTGATCTGGGTCGCGTAGTTGGGCTGGATGAAATGGTCGGTAAAGTCGACGGCGCCATTGGCGAAGGTGATGCGGCCGATACGGATGTTGGACGTGGGTTGCGTGGCTGCGGTGGTTTTCGCCGGAGGGGCTGGTTTGGTGGCGGCGGCCGGGGTCTCCGTGGTTTTGTTTTTGGCTGGCGTGGCCGCGGTTTTCGTTGTGGAGAGTTGATTCAGGTTGAGTTGGCCTTCTTTGGTGAGCAGCACTTTCGCATAGAAGTTTTTCAGGTCAATGGCGCCCAGATTGGCGGCCAATGGCCGGGTGTTTGTCGGCGTATCGACTTCCAGCCCGGAAAAGCTGAGCGTCTGCCAGCGGAGGAGGTCTTCCGACGTGTGTTTGTCGAGCAGGTTGATGCGGTTGACGGCCAGGTTGCCCTTTACCTTGCCCTCGCCATCGCGCCATTGCAACCGGCCTTTGAAATCCAGATCGCCGCGTGTGAGCAGCACTGGCAACATGTCTGATGCCCAGCCTTGCAGGGCGACCAGGTCAAGCTGGCCCACATCCAGCGCCAAGTCTGCCTGGCCGGTTTGGGTGACTTCACCGGCAATGTTCAGGTAGCCTTTCTGATTCAGGTCGCCTTTGATCTGCACGCTGACCGGATGCACGGCATCGCTGCTGATCGGCCCTGCGGTGAGGGTTAATGGGCTGATCGTGATGGGCAAGGATTTGACGACTGTCGTGTCGCGATAATTTACCTGGCCATCATTGAGGGTGATTTGACCGACCGACCATTGCCAGGGGCGCGCGGTTTTGGCTGGTGTAGTTTGGGCGGGTTTGGCCGCAGGCGTTGGCTTGGTTCCAGATGGCGGCTTGGCGAAAGCAAAACTATCCGTGCCTTCGCGCAGCAGCGAGAGCACCGGCCGGTTGATGGCGATTTCGCCAATGCTGGCTTGGCGTTTCAGGACATCGACTGAAATTTTTTGCAGGCGCACGGCGTCGATATCGGCCCGCACATGTTTGTCGAATAGGGACGCCTTGAATTGATGGAAAGTGACGTCGCCATCCATACCCAGCGCCGTCTCGCCAGCGCCGACTTTTGCGAACTTCACGTCAAGCCGTGTGGAGAGCAGCAGATGGTCGATGTCAAGCGGCAATTGCACATAAGGACGCAGGTAAGGCAGCGCGGCGGTGAGGTCGAAATTCTCCAGGTCAATTTGCAGCTGGCCATCGCGGCTGGCCGCAAACGGGCGCAGATCGCCACCCAGCTTGAGCGGCGAACCGTTAAGCCGGGCGGCAAAGGCGGGATGAACAAAGACATCCACTTCAGCCGGTATATTGGCAATGGTCGGCAGGCTGAGGTTGATTTCGCTGAGGGTGCCGGTATGTTTTTCGATGTTGTCCTGCCACACAATGCGCCCGCCTTCGAGGCGGATATTGTTGATTGAGAATGCTGGCACGGGCTTGCCGTCGTCCGGCTTGTTCAGCCATTCGTCAAGGAGGTCGGAGACATTCAACCGATCGGATCCGACGCGGGTGAGATGAAGCTCGGGCGCGGTCAGGCGCACTTCATTCGCCACTGGCAGGCGACGCGAGAAGGTGGCGGCGGACACATCGACATACAGCGACTTGAAGCGCAGTACATCACCTACCTTGAAGTCTTCCACCGTGGCTTCCAGCGTATAAGGCTTGACATGGATCGCGCCGATGGTGACCGAACGATGGAGTTTTTCGCTCAACAAGGTTTCCAGTTGGTTTTTGGCAAATCCCGGCAGCCAGAAATAGCCGAGCAAGCCGAACAGCGCGATCAGCAGAGTGAGGGCGCCGGAAGTGATGGCCAAACGACGCGGCCAGCGGGAGGAACGAATAGGATCAGGGTTTGTCATGCGGATGTCAGATAGTGTTGTTAAATTCGGGCAGGTCGATTCGCAAGTTTGCTGCGCGCCTTTTGCCGATGATAAAGGAGATCAAGCGCAGCTTGTTTGTGCGGCATGGCAGGCGAGGTTACTCTGCCCTTTGACGTCTGCAACGTTAATCGGGTAAACACGGTAAAACATATCAGGGCTATCAATGTGAACACTTTTTTTATTACCGGCACTGGCACGGACATCGGCAAGACCTGGGTGAGCTGTGCCTTGCTGCGGCATTGGCGCGCTGCCGGACGCAGGGTGCAGGCTTTCAAGCCGGTGTTGTCGGGCTTTGATCCAGCCAGGGCAGAAGCGAGTGATGCGGGGCAGTTACTGGCCGCCATGGGGCGCACCATTGATGCGGCAGCGCTGGACGAGATTGCGCCCTGGCGCTTCGCCGCACCACTTTCGCCCGATATGGCCGCCGCGCGCGAGGGCAGGTCGATTGATTTTGACGCACTGGTCGGCTTTACCCACCGTTGCCTGCCCGCGAAGCAGCATGCCGGACATACAGCGCACGTCAGCACCGATTTTTACGCCACACTCGTCGAAGGCGTCGGCGGCGTGATGGTGCCGCTCGATGCGCAGCACACCGTGCGCGACTGGATTGCGTCCAGCGGCCTGCCATGTATTTTGGTCGCAGGCAGTTATTTGGGTAGCTTGAGCCATACGCTAACGGCGCTCGAATCGCTACGAAAAGTCGGTGCTGGTGTGACGGCGATTGTGGTCAATGAGTCGCCCGAATCGTCTGTGAGCCTCGATGACACTCTCGCCACGTTGCGCTGTCATGCCGGTGACGTGACGCTTGTGTCCATCTCGCGTGCTGCACCTCAAATCGGCATTGCAGCGCTTGCCTCTCTGCTGGGTTGACAGGTGTTTAAAGCCTTATACTGCGCGCCTTTGTTCCCTGCTTTTTTTCCTTACCTTTCCCCGGATGAATCATGAGTATTAAACCTGACAAGTGGATACGCCGCATGGCCGAGCAGCACGGCATGATCGAGCCTTTTGAGCCTAACCTGGTGCGCGAAGTCGATGGCAAAAAGATCGTCTCCTATGGCACTTCAAGCTATGGCTACGACATCCGTTGCTCGCGTGAATTTCGGGTGTTCACCAACATCTATTCGACTATCGTCGACCCGAAGAACTTCGATCCGAATTCGTTCGTTGAAATGGATGGTGATTACTGCGTCATTCCACCGAATTCGTTTGCTCTGGCGCGCACGATGGAATACTTCCGTATTCCACGCAATGTACTGACGGTGTGCCTGGGCAAGAGCACTTATGCACGCTGCGGCATTATCGTCAATGTCACGCCTTTCGAGCCGGAATGGGAAGGCTATGTAACGCTGGAATTTTCCAACACCACACCGTTGCCGGCAAAAATTTATGCCGGTGAAGGTTGCGCGCAGGTGCTGTTTTTTGAGTCCGATGAAGTCTGTGAAACATCGTATAAAGATCGCGGCGGCAAATATCAGGGGCAGGTCGGCGTGACTTTGCCGAAGATATGACCATGCGTTTTCATTTCCCCGTTATCGTTATTGACGAAGATTTCCGTTCCGAAAATGCTTCGGGGCTGGGTATTCGCGCCCTGGCGGAGGCGATCAAGCTAGAAGGCATCGACGTGCTGGGTGTTACCAGCTATGGCGATTTGTCGTCATTCGCCCAGCAGCAAAGCCGCGCTTCGGCTTTTATTTTGTCGGTGGATGATGAGGAGCTGGCCCATGAGGGCGAAGAGACCATCGCCGAGTTGCGTGCCTTTGTCGAAGAGATTCGCTACAAGAACGCCGAGATTCCGATTTTTCTGCATGGCGAGACGCGCACCAGCCGACATATCCCGAACGACATCCTGCGCGAGCTGCATGGCTTCATCCACATGTATGAAGATACGCCGGAATTCATGGCGCGGCACGTGGTGCGCGAGGCACGCACGTATCTGGATTCACTGTCGCCACCTTTCTTTCGTGCGCTGGTGCATTACGCGGCGGATGGTTCTTATAGCTGGCATTGCCCGGGACATTCAGGCGGCGTGGCCTTCCTGAAAAGCCCTGTGGGGCAGATGTTCCACCAGTTTTTTGGCGAGAACATGTTGCGCGCGGATGTGTGCAATGCGGTGGAAGAGTTAGGTCAACTGCTTGACCACACGGGGCCGGTAGCCGCATCCGAGCGCAATGCGGCGCGGATTTTCAATGCTGATCATTTGTTTTTTGTCACCAACGGCACGTCGACGTCGAACAAGATTGTCTGGCATTCCACGGTGGCGCCAGGGGATGTGGTGGTGGTAGACCGCAACTGCCACAAATCCATTTTGCACGCCATCATGATGACCGGTGCGATCCCTGTATTTTTGATGCCAACACGTAACAATTACGGCATAATCGGGCCGATTCCGCGCGAGGAATTTCTCTGGGAGAGCATCCAGAAAAAGATTGATGCCAACCCGTTCATCACCGACAAGAACGCCAAGCCGCGCGTGCTGACGATTACGCAAAGCACCTATGACGGCATTATGTATAACGTCGAAGACATTAAGCATCTGCTTGACGGCAAAATCGACACATTGCATTTCGATGAAGCCTGGTTGCCGCATGCCGCCTTCCACGATTTTTATGGGGACTATCACGCTATCGGCGCCGATCGTCCGCGCTGCAAAGAGTCGATGATTTTTTCCACGCAATCCACGCACAAGCTTTTAGCCGGCCTTTCGCAGGCCTCGCAAATTCTCGTGCAAGATGCGCAACAGAACAAGCTTGACCGCGATGTGTTCAATGAAGCTTATCTGATGCACACGTCAACTTCACCACAGTATTCGATCATCGCTTCGTGCGATGTGGCTGCGGCGATGATGGAAGCACCGGGCGGCCCGGCGTTGGTTGAAGAATCCATTGCCGAGGCGCTGGATTTTCGCCGCGCCATGCGCAAGGTGGATGAAGAATGGGGCATTGACTGGTGGTTCAAGGTCTGGGGGCCGGATGATCTTTCCGAAGAAGGCATCGAAGAGCGCGAAGCCTGGATGCTCAAGGCAGGCGAACGCTGGCATGGCTTTGGTAATCTGGCCGAGGGCTTTAATCTGCTCGACCCGATCAAGGCCACCGTCATTACGCCGGGGCTGGATGTGGATGGCGATTTCTCTGACGACATCGGCATGCCGGCGGCGATTGTTACCAAATATCTTGCCGAGCATGGCGTGATTGTCGAGAAGTGCGGGTTGTATTCCTTCTTCATCATGTTCACCATCGGCATTACCAAGGGCCGCTGGAATACGCTGGTGACGGCACTGCAACAATTCAAGGATGATTACGACCGCAACCATCCGCTATGGAAGGTGTTGCCTGAGTTTGTCGCCAAACATCCGCGTTACGAGCGGGTTGGCTTGAAAGATTTATGCACGCAGATTCACGCGGTATATAAAGCCAATGACATTGCGCGACTGACGACTGAAATGTATTTATCAAACATGGTCCCCGCGATGCGTCCGGCCGATGCTTTTGCCAAGATGGCACATCGTGAAATTGACCGCGTGAGTATTGATGAACTCGAAGGCCGTGTCACCGCAGTTTTGCTAACGCCGTACCCTCCCGGCATACCGTTGTTGATTCCGGGTGAACAGTTCAATGGCACGATTGTTAGCTATCTCAAATTTGCGCGTGAGTTCAACGAAAAATTCCCAGGGTTTGAGACGGATATCCACGGTCTGGTGAAAGATGCCAGCAATGGCAGCGTGCGTTACTACGTGGATTGCGTCAGGGAATAATTAAAACGCCAAAACGCCAAAACGCCGCTCATGAGCTTATTCTGTCCGCTGGTAGCTGACGAAATCGTAAGCAAGTCCGTCCGGATTGACATGCGGCTCGCGCGTCAGCTCTGACCAATCGACGCGGCTGAATTCTGGAAAATGCGCATCGCCGAACACCTCGGTGTGGATTTCGGTGAGTTCCATGCGCTGCGCTAGCGGTAGCGTCTGGGCGTAAATTTCTGCGCCGCCAATCACGAAGGCGGTCTCTTCGTTCGCGCAGGCGGCGACCGCGGCGGCGACCGAAGCGACCACGGTCGCACCCTGCGCGCAGTAGCCAGGGTTGCGCGTGATGACGATGTTATGCCGTCCAGGTAGCGCCCGACCAAGCGATTCCCAGGTCTTGCGGCCCATGATGATGGGATGGCCCAGGGTTAGCACCTTGAAGCGTTTCAGATCATCGGCAATGCGCCAGGGCAGCGTATTGGCGACACCAATGACACCATTGGCGGCGACAGCGGCAATGAGGACGAGCGAGGGTGTGCTGGTTTGGTTCATGGCGGGTCAGGGTATTTTCAGGAGCGAGCAATACAGGTTGGCGTAGCGCTACGAAAGAGAGCTTTCACGCAGTTTTTGCGCAAGCGGCAACCAGTCCAGCCGTCGAACTGTCCAGCCCGATGGCTGGCGTGCGGCCTTCGATCATTGGCAGCAGGCGGCTGGCGAGCTGCTTGCCGTATTCCACACCCCACTGGTCGAAAGAATCAACGTTCCACAGCACGCCGAGAGCGAATACCTTGTGTTCATAGAGCGCGATCAACTGGCCCAGGGTGTAGGGATTCAGGCGTGGCAGCAGCAGCGTGGTTGAAGGCTGATTGCCGGGGAAGACTTTGTAGGGGGCCAGAAAAGTCGGCGCTGATAATACGGCGGCCGCGAGTTCATCGGTTGCTTCATCGAGCGTCTTGCCGCGCATCAGCGCTTCGCTTTGCGCGAAGCAGTGGGCGAGCAGCTTGGCGTGATGGTCTTCGGACAGCGTGAAGTCAGGTTGGATACAGGTGATGAATTCGCAGGGTATCAGCCGTCCGCCCTGATGAATCAACTGGTAGAAGGCATGCTGGCCGTTGGTGCCCGCCTCACCCCAGAGGACGGGCGCAGTGGCATAGCCAACAGCCTTGCCATCGCGGTCGACGCGCTTGCCGTTGGATTCCATTTCCAGTTGCTGCAACTAGCGCGGCAGCAGTGCCAGCGACTGGCTGTTGGGCAGCAGGGCGCGGGTCTCGGCGCCGAGGAAATTGACATTCCAGAGTTCGAGCAGGGCCAGCGTGAGCGGCAGGTTGCGCTCGATGGGTGTATTGAAAAAGTGCGCATCCATCGCCGCGCCGCCAGCCAGCAATTGGCGGAAGTTGTCCATGCCGATAGCCAGCGCCAGCGGCAGGCCGATGGCTGACCACAGCGAGAAACGCCCGCCGACCCAATCCCAGAATTCGAAGGCATTGTCCGGGTCGATGCCGAAGGCTGTGATGGCGGGCAGATTGGTCGATACGGCGACAAAATGATGTGCGACGGCTGCTTCGCCCAGCGCGGTGGTCAGCCAGGCGCGGGCGGAGGCGGCATTCTGCATGGTCTCTTGGGTGGTGAAGGTTTTGCTGGCGATGATGAACAGCGTGCGTGCCGGGTCAAGGCGCAACAGCAGGGGCGCCAAATCTGCTGCGTCGAGATTAGCGACGTAATGCACGGTGAGATTGGGCCGGTGATGCGCGGCAAGCGCTTGGCTGGCCATACGCGGGCCGAGGTCGGAGCCGCCGATGCCGATATTGACGATATCACGGATGTGTTCGCCCGTTGCACCGCGCCAGTGGCCCTGATGGATGGCGTCGCAAAAGTGTGCCATTTTTCCCAGCACGCGGCGCACGTCAGGCATGACATCGCGGCCCGTATGAAAAACCGGCGTATCGCCCTGATGGCGCAGCGCGGTGTGCAGCACGGCGCGGCTTTCGGTGTGGTTGATGGCATCCCCTGCACGCATGCGTGCTGTCCAGCCAGGGCCGTCGGCGGCCGGCCACAGTGCACGCAGCGCAACCATGATTTCTGGGGTCACACGCTGCTTGGAATAGTCGAGCAGGAACTCTTCTTCATATAGCGAAAAGTTGGCGAAGCGATTGGCATCAGTGGCGAACAGGTCGCGCAGATGCACTTCGCGGACGGCGGTTGCCAGCTGGTTCAGCAGGGCGTGGCGGATGTCAGGATTGACTTCGAGCGGATAGCGGATGCCAGGCATGATAGTGGGTAAAAAATTTGAGCCAAACTGAATTCTATGCTGTGGAAGTTATCTTGAGGGTGATGTGTTGTCATTCGCCAGTAGCTCGCCAATGTCATCGTCTTGCCAAGGTTGTGGTAACTTGGGCACGACAAGATTGATCGGTATCACTTGGCCGCGCCGTGTCGCCACCGCCGACTTTTCTAGCAACGAGTTGCGCACGCGAGCGATGTTTGATTGGTTTCACGCATGTCGAATGCATGTCGTTGATGGGGCTTGTCGGCAGGCAAACGGACGTTATCGACTGGGCTTATTTTGTGCGATACGTAAAGCACCATTGAGCCCGAGCGCGGGGTCGGTGGCGACATGGATCGGCATCTTGGCCGCAATGCTTGCATGCTCGGCTTTGGCATTGAAAGCTGTCAAGAAGGGGCTGTGCGGCAGCAGTGGCATTAGTTTGGCGACAATGCCTCCGGCGAGAAATACGCCGCCGCGTGCCAGGCAAGCCAATGCCATATCGCCGGCAAAGGCACCGTAGGCGGCAAGAAACAGTTCCAGCGAGTGGTATGCCTTGTCATGGGCAGTTGCCAGGGCACGCAGTGAAATTTCTTCCGCTGGCAGTGTTTCTTCGTTCATGAACTCGTGGATGGCGGTAATGCCCGGTCCCGAGACGACGTGTTCCCAGATCACCCTGCCATGGCGCGCGTGCAGGAATTGCCATAGCCTGAGTTGTTCTTCGTCAGCGGGCGCAAAGGCAGCATGGCCGCCTTCGCTGGGTATGATGTGCCAGCCATGGTTTTGTGACGAAACGCGCGGCAAGACGAGCGCCATGCCCAGGCCGGTGCCTGCGCCAACAACCAGACGCGGTGCATCGGACAAGGGCAATCCTGCTTGCAGTGTCACTCGCTGATCGGCGCTGGATGTGACCGCACCGAGTGCGGCGGCGGAAAAATCATTCGCCAGTTGCAGCGGCGGCAGGCCGAAGCGGCGGGATAGTTCAGCGCAGTCGATCATCCAGGGCAGATTGGTCAGCCGGGCTGAGCAGCCGTCATCGGCAATGGGGCCGGCGACAGCCAGACAGCCGCCATGCACCTGGGCCGGGTTAATTTGCGTCTCGGTAAAGAATGTAGCGAGCAGGTCGGTGAAATTCAAAAAGTCGGCGCTGGCGTAACGGCGCTCGACGATCAGCGCGCCATTTTCCGCCGCCCCGAGCAGCACCTTGGTGCCGCCGATATCGCCACCGAGGATCATGTGCGCTTGGCTGCAGCGGTTGCGGGCTTACACGGCCACCGGCGCGGCGATGTGCGGATGCGGGTCATATGCTTCCAGGGTGAAATCTTCAAAGCGGAAAGCGAAAATATCTTTCACCTCAGGGTTGATGTGCATGCGCGGCAGCGGACGAGGCTCGCGCGTCAGTTGCAGCTTGGTTTGTTCGAGGTGGTTGCTGTAAAGATGGCAGTCACCGCCGGTCCATACAAAGTCACCCGGCTGCATTCCGCATACTTGCGCCACCATCAGCGTGAACAGCGCATACGAAGCGATGTTGAACGGCACGCCCAGAAAAATATCGGCGCTGCGTTGGTAGAGCTGGCAGGAAAGCTTGTTGTCGGCGACGTAAAACTGGAACAGCGCATGGCAAGGCGGCAGCTTCATCTGCGGGATGTCCGCCGGGTTCCAGGCGGAAACAATATGGCGGCGCGAATCAGGATTTTTTTTCAGGCCATCGATCAACTGGACGATCTGGTCAATTTCCCCAGCGGGGTTTTGCGCTGAACGGTTTGGCCAGTGCCGCCACTGATGACCATATACCGGACCCAGGTTGCCATTTTCATCGGCCCAGTCGTCCCAGATCGAGACGCCATTTTCCTTGAGATAACGGATGTTCGTCTCGCCTTGCAAAAACCACAGTAGTTCGTGAATGATCGAACGCAGGTGTAGTTTCTTGGTGGTCAGCAGCGGAAAGCCCGCAGCCAGATCAAAGCGCATCTGATAACCGAACACCGAGCGCGTGCCGGTGCCTGTTCGGTCGGATTTTTCCGTGCCGTGGTCAAGCACGTGGCGCATCAGGTCGAGGTATTGGCGCATAGAGCGAAGTGTGGCGTTGTGGAATGAAAGGAGGGTGAATTTTAAAGCACGTTAGATCGCCACGCGGCAAGACATGATTAAAAACTGTTTTCAACCCGGAGTCCAACTGCATCAGTTAATTCTCCATTGCTCTCCCTCTAGCCGCCGCAATCCTCTCCGCCTGATGAATGACGATAACATATAATGCATGCTCGAGCCCAAGCGTAACCATCTTCAGCGATGGATAAAAACATGACACTTCCCCGTATCGACGTACATTCTGTACATGATTTTTCTGCATCTGACGCTGCGGGACATGTTCTCATTGCCATTCCCGAGAATGCCGATTTGCCGATCGGGCTACTGGCACGTGCGCAATGGCTGGCCGTGTTGAAACGCAAGGGCATGAAGCCGGTAGAACTCGCCAAGACTCCGTTGGCCATTGATTTGCCTGATGGCCAGCGTGTGGCGCTGCTCATGACTGATACAACATTCTCCCGTTTTGAACAGCTCACACGATTGCGACAAGCGATGATGCTGTTGCTGGAGGAGTCGCCGAAAACACTGACTCTATGGGCAACCGATGCAGATGTTTCGCGGGATCTTTTGTTTACGGCATTGGTGAATAGCTTCCCGCTGCCTGTCCGCAAGAAAAAACCTGCAGTAGCGCTGGAAAAGATTGAATTATTCAGTCCACTTAAAACGGCTGATCTGAATCCGGTCATTGCCTTGGCCAAGGCAAATAATCTCGCCCGTGAATTGACGGCCTTGGCACCCAATGAACTGACGCCTGCAACCTATCGCCAACGTATTCGGCGCTTGGCGAAAGCGTATGACCTGGGCATTGAAGAATATGATTTAAAGCAATTGAAAAAAATGGGTGCAGGTGCTTTTTGTGCCGTAGCTCAAGGCTCACATGAAGATGATGCGGCGATTGTGCATCTAAGTTATCGGCCATCGGTTCCCGCGAATAAAACTCGCAAGAAATTAAAAAATGTGGCACTCGTGGGTAAAGGCATCTGTTTTGATACAGGCGGCCATAATCTTAAACCTGCGCGGTATATGGCCGGTATGCACAAAGATATGAATGGATCAGCCGTTGCCCTGGCGCTGACGCTGGCGGCGGCTGAAATGCAGTTGCCGGTGGCTATTGACTGCTGGCTGGCAATTGCCCATAACCATATTTCAGCCACAGCGTATAAACAGAATGACATCATCACCGCGCTGGATGGCACGACCATCGAAGTTGTACATACCGATGCCGAAGGCCGCATGGTGCTGGCAGATACGCTAACGCTGGCGACACGCAACAAACCTGATCTCGTGGTCGACTTCGCAACGCTCACCGGATCAATGCATGTTGCCGTGGGGACGAGATATTCCGGCATTTTTGCCAGCGCAGCGCCCTTGGCTGATTTGGCCGTAGCGGCAGGCGTGACGAGCGGCGAACGGGTTTGTGTATTTCCTCTGGCGGAAGATTATGCTGTTGCGCTTGAATCCAAAGTAGCGGATATCAAGCAATGTACGCTGGATGGCGAGGCGGATCATATTTTGGCAGCACTGTTTTTGCAGCGCTTCACCAATAAGCGCGCCTGGTTACATGTTGATCTTTCTGCCGCCAGTTGCACCGGCGGCCTGGGTGCTGTGGCCACTGATCTCACGGGTTTTGGCGTGGCCTGGGGTACTATGCTGTTAGCTCAATGGCTTGAGCAATAGGGGTTCAAAGCAAAGTTTTTAGTGCAAGGCAGGCAATGTTAGAATCGCCAAAATTTTTTGTTTTGAAATCATCGAGGTAAGCAAATTTTCGAGTGTGGCAAGGATAACGAGTAGCGATTCATTGGGGGCATTCACCGTGGAACAGGTAGATGAGAATAATTAATAACTTCTGGAATTTGGTATTTATTGTTGCAGAAGTGTTGCTGATCGCTTTCGTCGCTTATCGCGAGTCGGCTACCTATTACTCGTTCGATGTTTTCTATTGCGTCCCTATTCTTCATGCAGCACGTTTGAGCTCGATTCGTGCCTTGCGACGCTCGGATACACAGATACCGACCATCGTCGGTATTTTTGTGGGCATTGTCTGGACGACAGGCGAGTTTCTTGCCGTCTATCCGGATTACCCATGGAATGCCTGGCTACTGAACGTCTTTGCGCGTAGTGTCACTTTTACCGTGATTGGTCGCGTGATTGCCAAAGTGTGGCGAGAAAGAGAGTTTTCACGCAGGGATATGTTGACGAGCTTGGCTAATCGTCTTGAATTCACTGAAAAATTTTCCATCGAACAAGCGCGAAGCGAGCGGTCAGGCAAGTCTTATTCTTTGTTGTTCATTGATATCGATCAATTCAAGTCGCTGAATGACGAGCAAGGCCATCACACGGGGGATGAGGCGCTTAAAGCGCTGTCGGTAATTCTTACGAATAACTCCAGGGCAGGTGACGTGGTTTCCCGGTTTGGTGGGGATGAGTTTGCTTTATTGTTTCCCGAAACAGATGCTACTTCTTGCTCAATGCTGGCCAATCGCATCATTGAAGTGGCAAAGACCGATTTTAAAAACAAAGGCTGGCCGATTGCGCTGTCCGTTGGTTGCGTCACTGGGTCGGGTTCGAGCCAGAGTATTGAAGAGTTATTGCAGATTGCCGATGGGAAAATGTATTCCATGAAAAAAGAAGCGCGTGCTCAGTTGCGTAGCGATGGTGATTAGCGTTGATGAAAATATCGAACCATGAAACAAGGTGTTATCCATGAATGAATCTTCCCAAATGGTTGAGGTAGAAGTTGGCAACACCGCTGGCAAGTCGCCCGATGCAGCTGTCATCTGGATGCATGGTCTGGGGGCGGATGGGCATGATTTTGAGCCCATTGTGCCGGCGCTCAATTTGCCATCTCGACTTGCTGTTCGTTTTGTGTTTCCGCATGCGCCGGTACGTCCCGTGACAATCAACAATGGTATGTCCATGCGTGCGTGGTATGACATTTTTTCTCTGGGTGGCGGCGTTGAGGATGAAGCGGGTTTGCGTGCGACACAACAGCACATCGAGGCACTGATTGAGAAAGAGCGTGCGCGTGGCATTGCCGCTGATCGCATTGTTCTCGCAGGTTTTTCGCAAGGAGGTGCGGTCGCCCTGATGACGGCGTTACGGCATACCGAACGGCTCGCTGGCGTGATGGCTTTGTCAACTTATCTGCCACTGGCCGGGAAACTGGCTGCTGAGCGCCAATTGGTGAATGCCGATTTACCTGTATTCATGGCGCATGGAAAAGCAGACGAGATCATCAGCATTGACCGGGCTACAAGCTCACGCGATGCGCTGCTGGCGCTAAGCTACCCGGTGGAGTGGGCAAGTTATGCCATGGGACACGCCGTTTGCCCGCAAGAGGTGGCGGACATTGGTGCCTGGCTGGATAGGGTGCTCTGACTTACTGCTTTATTGCTGTGGGGTTGTCTTTGGCTTGATTGCTGATTTCGGTCGAAAGCTCTTGACCACAGACTCATTGGTTTCGATGTATGGCCCGCCGATTAGGTCAATACAGTAAGGCACTGCGGCAAAGATGCCTGGAACCCGCTGATTGCCTTCGGCATCTTTTACCCCTTCCAGTATTTCTTTGATTGACTTTGGCTGGCCAGGTAAATTGAGAATAAGCGATTGGCCGCGTATGACACCGACTTGGCGCGAGAGCAGGGCGGTGGGGACAAATTGCAGCGATATTTGGCGCATTTGTTCTCCAAAACCCGGCATAATTTTGTGCGCCACAGCCAGCGTTGCTTCGGGGGTGACATCGCGCATTGCTGGGCCTGTGCCGCCGGTAGTTAGCACCAGATGACAGCCTGCGGTGTCGCATAATTCAATCAGCGTTTGCTCAATCAAGGCTTGTTCATCGGCAATCAACCGTGTCACCATTCGCCAGGGAGACACGAGCGCGCTGGCAAACCAAGCTTCTAAGGCGGGTAAACCTTGGTCCACATACACGCCGTTTGTGGCGCGATCAGAAATGGAAACAAGGCCAATGCAAAGTTCGTTATTCATAGTGTTGGCAGGGGTTGGTACGAGGTGATTTTAAAAAAGTGTTGATTCGCGTGTTATCCAGAGACTGATTTTAAACGGCCCGGTATTTTTACCCGAACAGGATGATCTCATTTTAATGTGATCGCAGACGCGGTATGATCAAGGCCGATTGGATTGAGCGTGGACGCGCAAGGTATTTACTACATACAGCGTTGGCGAAGGGTAATAACGATGGTAGACGGCATAGAGCTGCAAGAAGAAGAACCCGCGAACATTATGGACGAGGCCATTAAAGATCGCACAGTCACGCGGATTGCGACGATCACCATTATTGCGGTAGGCCTACTTGGCCTCTGGATAATTGGGGGCGCGCTACGTTCCAGCGGCTTACCATGGGTTTCGCCGCAGCTACCGCCTGCATCTCAGGCGTTGCCAACATCGCCCGCCTCGATTGCTTCGCCTGTAACAGGTGCTGGAGAGGTTACCCCGCAGGAAGCGGGTATTGTTCACATTACCGGAGCAAACCCTGCTGTGGCTGACCACGCAATGCCGCCTGCAATGACAGCGGCTGACTCCACCGAGGTATTTGTTTCTCAGCCACTCATCCCGACGAGAAAATCCTCGGGAGCGCAACATTTCGGCGTGCAGTTAGGGGTGTTCAATACCGTAGCGAATGCAGAAAAGCTGCGTCAAAAAATGCAGGCGCAAGGTGTACCTGTTGTGGTTGAAGCCCGGGTGCATGTGGGCCCTTTTGCCACGCGTGCAGAGGCGGAGGAGGCACGAGCCAAGCTCAAGGCACTGGGCATTGAAGAGAGTGTGTTGGTGATGCTGAAGTAATTATTTTGTCATTATTTATTAACCTATTCGAGAATGAATTGATGAGCCGAAAAATCATTGCAACCTCTGCGGCACCTGCCGCGATTGGTCCTTATTCACAAGCCGTGCAAGCGGGTAATACGGTGTATTTGTCGGGCCAGATTGGTTTGGATCCGGCCACCATGCAAATGGCTGAAGGCATTGATGCACAGATTGTGCGCGTTTTTGAAAATCTGAAAGCGGTGAGTGAAGCCGCTGGTGCAACGCTGAATGACGCCGTGCGTGTAACGATTTATCTCACCGATTTGGCGCACTTTGCCAAAGTGAATGACGTCATGGTGCGGTATTTCACAGCGCCCTATCCAGCGCGCGCAGCCGTTGGTGTAAAAGCCTTGCCGCGTGATGCATTGGTCGAGGCCGATGCGGTTCTGGTGATTGGCTGAACGTCGCGAAAAAAAATTAGCGGGGCCGGCTGGCAACACGCTGGCAGGACGCTTGGCGCGGCTGGGTTTGCGCCGTGACATCGACTTTGTGTTGCATCTGCCGCTGCGCTATGAGGACGAAACCCGCATCACCGCAGTGAGTGATGCTCTCCCTGGGGTGGCTGCGCAGTTTGAGGTCGTGGTGGTCAGCTGCGACCTGGTGTTTCGTCCGCGCCGCCAATTGGTGGTGCGCGTTCAAGATGAGAGCGGCACACGTGACAGCGGCACACTTGATAACGGCACACTCACCCTGCGGTTTTTGAACTTTTATCCGAGTCAGCAAAAAGTGCTGCAACCCGGTGCGCGCCTGCGGGTATTTGGCGAATTGCGCGATGGTTTTTTGGGCAATGAAATTATCCACCCCCGGTTCCATGTTGTGGCAAGTTCAGACGCAGGCTCTGCAGCACTGCCCACGAGTCTAACGCCGGTTTATCCTACCACTGCCGGATTGGGGCAGGCTACCTTGCGCCGATTGATAGACCGTGCTCTGACACGGGGCGATCTTACCGACACCTTGCCCGCTGATGAGTTGGCCAAGCTTGGATTGCCCGCTTTTTCTGATGCGGTGCGTTTGTTGCACGCGCCGCCTCCGGGGTGCGTACTTGAGCAACTTGAATCGCGCCATCACCCAGCCTGGCGACGCGTGCAGTTTGATGAGCTTTTGGCTCAGCAACTATCTTTGCGCCGAGCTTATACGGCGCGTCGTGCCCGCGGTGCGCCACAGCTTGAGGCCAACGGTACGCTCACGCAGCAGTTACTCGCCGTGTTGCCGTTTCGGTTAACCGGCGCGCAGCAACGCGCTTGGCATGAGATCGCTGGCGACCTGGCTCAGCCACATCCGATGCAACGCTTGCTGCAGGGCGACGTGGGTAGCGGTAAAACTATCGTCGCCGCTTTAGCCATGCTGCATGCCGTCGAGGCAGGCTATCAGGCAGCGCTTATGGCACCGACGGAAATTCTCGCTGAACAGCATTACCGTAAACTTTCTGTCTGGTTGGCACCCTTGGGGATTGAGGTGGCCTGGCTCACGGGCAGCCTGAAAAAGCGGGACAAGGCCGTCGTGCTTGAAAAAGTCGGCGCTGGTGAGACGGCGTTGATGATAGGCACCCATGCGCTCATTGAAGAAGGTGTGATGTTCCATCGTCTGGGGCTGGCGATTGTGGATGAACAACATCGCTTCGGCGTCCGCCAGCGTTTGGCGTTGAAAGAAAAAGGCCGCTTTGCACACCAGCTCACCATGTCGGCGACACCCATTCCGCGCACGCTGGCGATGAGCTACTACGCAGATCTCGATGTCTCCGTCCTTGACGAGCTGCCGCCAGGCAGAACGCCGGTGAGTACCCGGCTGGTATCTGCCACACGACGTGCCGAGATTATCGCTCGCGTGCGTGCGGCCTGCCGTGCCGGCGGGCAGGCCTATTGGGTGTGCCCGCTGATTACCGAAAGCGAAACTCTGCAGCTGCAAACCGCTGAAGACACTTTCGCGCAGCTTTTGGCTGACCTACCCGATTTCCGTATCGGGCTGGTGCATGGTCGATTAAAGGGCGAAGAAAAAGCCGCTGTCATGGCGGCCTTCGCCGCGAACCAGATTCATGTGCTGGTCGCAACGACGGTGATTGAAGTCGGTGTCGATGTGCCTAATGCCAGCTTGATGATCATTGAACACGCGGAACGCTTTGGTCTGTCGCAGTTACATCAGTTACGCGGCCGCGTCGGGCGCGGGGCGGCGCAATCCGTATGCATTCTGCTTTACGCCCAGCCGTTGGGGCAGATAGCGCGTGCGCGGCTCAAAGTGATTTTTCAAAGCACGGATGGCTTCGAGATCGCAAGGGAAGATTTACGTCTGCGCGGGCCAGGCGAATTTATCGGCGCACGGCAAAGTGGCTTACCCCTGTTGCGCTATGCGGATCTGGAAGACACCGCGCTGGTTGAACAGGCAAGGCAACTGGCGGATACCTTGCTGCGGGAAACCCCCGCGATTGCCCAGGCGCATCTCGACCGCTGGCTGGACGGGCGCGAGGAGTTATTAAAAGCATGAGTGATTTTTCTGCTCTACCTGGTTCGCCTAGTCCACTGAATCTTTTGCGCCAGCGGCGGTTTTTGCCCTTGTTCATCACCCAGTTTTTAGGGGCCTTGAATGATAACGTCATCAAAAACGCGATGATCGTACTGCTCACATTTCAGGCAAACCAATGGACAACGCTCTCGCCAGGCGTGCTGGCGAACCTTGCGGCAGGCATTTTTA
Organism: Rugosibacter sp.; assembly: GCA_030645365.1. Lineage (GTDB taxonomy): Bacteria > Pseudomonadota > Gammaproteobacteria > Burkholderiales > Rhodocyclaceae > Rugosibacter. Next base: position 8,854 of record JAUSMB010000013.1, on the reverse strand, counting down.
TTTTGCCGTTTTTTCTGTTTTCAGCCAGCGCCGGACAGCTGGCCGATAAATACGACAAAGCTTGGCTCACGCGATGGGTGAAGTTGTTTGAACTGATGATTGTGCTCATCGCCGGCGTGGGTTTTTTAATGCAACAGCTGTCAGTTTTATTGCTTGCGCTGTTTTTGCTTGGACTGCATTCGACGGTGTTTGGCCCCATCAAGTATGCGATCCTGCCGCAGCATCTCGCCGCCTCAGAGCTCATGGGTGGCAATGCGCTGATTGAAACGGGCACCTTTATTGCGATCCTGTCGGGCACTTTACTGGGTGGATTGTTGGCTGGTGTGGAAGGATCCACTGTGTGGATTTCTGTGGTCGGTGGGGTCATTGCTCTGGGCGGCTATTTTGCTGCTCGCGGTATTCCCGTAGCCGTACCACCAGCACCGACTTTACGCGTGAGTCGTCATCCGTTTGCCGAGACTTTGCGCAATCTGGCGTATGCGCGGCAGAATCGTCCCGCCTTTGGCGCGCTGCTGGGGATTTCATGGTTCTGGTTGTATGGCGCGATTTTCCTCGTGCAAATCCCGGCCTATGCCAAAGATATTTTGCGAGGGAATGAGCGTAGCGTCACACTGCTCCTGGCTGCTTTTATTGTGGGCATCGGTGCAGGCTCATTCTTGTGCGAATGGCTCACGCGTCAGCAGCGTGTGCGGATGCGACTGCTGATCTTGGTTGGTGGCTTGGGCTTGAGCCTGTTTGCCCTGGATATTTATTTTGCTTCGCAGACTATTGGGCTTGGTGTGACGCCATTAGCCACCGGCGCTTTATTGAGCGCAACGGCGCTGTTGCATCAACCCGCTATTTTTCGCGTATTAGCTGATCTCACCGGGCTGGGTATCTGTGGCGGTTTATTTACCGTGCCGCTGTACACTTTGCTGCAACAGGCCAGCGAGCCCACGTATCGTGCGCGCATGATTGCGGCCAACAATATTGTCAACGCGTTGTTTATGGTGTTAGGGGCGCTCGGTGCAGCGGCTATGCTCGCCGCTGGTGTGTCGATTCCTGCACTATTCGCCCTGATCGCTTTGGCGAATGTGGCGGCGGTGAGCGGGTTGTATTGGGTGCTGCCAAAAATATAAAAACGAGTTTTACCACCGCTAATGATTAGCCAGGAAGTGCAATCTCGTTGTTAATGCTGAATTGGTAGTCGTGAAAAACCTGTTCGGCAGTGAGTAGTTGATAGTCGCCGTTTGCGCTGCGATGAGAGGTGTCTTTGAGCCGATAGGTTTGTTGGCCGCAGGTCCAGCAATCGAAGTTGCGCATTTGCGTGCAAAGACAGGTTTTATCCCACACCCTGATTTTTTTTGCATCGGGATGCAGCGCCACTTCGCGGTTGTAGGCATCGATGTATTGGCAATTGCCGTTAGCATCCAGCAAGTAGCCATAGGCCTCACAGTTGGGGCGAATGCCATCGCCAATGGCGGGGCTGCTTTTCAACATGCGCATGGGATAGCCGGTGGGCGAAATCGTGTTGACGACGATATCTTCTTCGCTGGCTTTGAAGTATTCCTGTTTGACGTGATCGGGCAGACCGCACTCGTTTGTCACGGTAAACCGTGTCGCTACCTGCACCGCCGCTGCACCTTGGGCAAGAAAACCCGTGGCATCCGAGCCCGTAAAAATGCCGCCTGCGGGGATCAGCGGAATGTCCAGTTGCTGTGCGGCCATCCAGTCACGGATTTCGACAAAAATCGTGGCGAGATCATACTGCGCCCAATCCATGCCAAAGCCCAGATGTCCGCCCGCTAACGGGCCTTCGATAATGATGTAATCAGGCAGGCGATTGGTGCGCGCGATTTTTTTGAGAAAAATCTGCAAGGCACGTAGCGAAGAAACAATGATGCCGAGTTTGACGTCGTGAAAACGCGGGTGGTCTTCAATCAGGGCAAAGGTGCCCAGGTGCAGGCCGGCTGAGAGTGTAATGCCATCAATCCCGGCGTCCATCGCGGCGCTCATGCGTACGCGCAAGGTTTCCTTGGGCGCGTTCATGGTCAGCTTTTCCATGCAATTGACAAAAATCATGCCGCTGCCTTGTTTGGCGTCCATGGCATGGCGCACATGCAGCGCCGTGGCTTCAGCCAGCATGTCCAAATCAAATTTAACGCTGGATTTATCGGTGTTAGCGACGTTGAGCTTGTAGAGCTGAAGTTTGTCTTTGACGAATTTGGTGTTGAACCGACGATCAGACACCGTGGGTACCATGGCGTCCGAAATATGGCCCACTCCGCCCAGTCGAGCCACTTCAAGGGCGAGCGCGACGGTGGAAATATCCACGCCCATACCGCCCACCATGATGGGCACCAATTCATGCGAGCCTAATTGCAGGCGAAAGTCATCGACACGTTTCATTCAGATTCTTTCTTCGGATTTTCTGAGTATTCGGCTAAACAATTCAGATTACACAGCGCAGATTACATAGCGTGAAAAGTTGCATAAAAGCAAGCAGACTTGCCTAGTCATTGTGGCACTTTTTTACTTACTATCTCACGCTAATCTTACATGCGTATTATCCCCCGACTGGCTTGTCTGCGCCTACAGTACGGGGGAAAAATTCTTTATCAACACCCCGAGCAGGGCTTCTCCATAGCGGTCGGCCTTGGTCTGGCCGATGCCGGGCACATCGAGCAACTCATTGGTTGAATGCGGGCGCCGTGCGGCGAGTTCATGCAGGGTGCGGTCATGCAAAATCACATACGCGGGTACGCCTTGTTCGCGCGCGCGCTCGGAACGCCAGGCGCGCAGAGCGTCGATGATCGGTGCATGGATTGCACTGCTGGCAAGGCTAGCCGTGGTGGATGATTGCCGCCGTCTCACCAGCGCCAGCGCTGTGCGTCCCTGCGGGAATTTTTTAATCGTTCGCGCCGCAGCTCGCCGCAGCGATAGCGTGCATTCGCCACGCAGCAAGGGGCGGGCAGATTCGGTCAGCTGTAATGCGCCATAGGCCTGGGCATCGGCATGCAGCAGGCCGGTGGCGAGGAGCTGGCGAAATACCGCACGCCAGCCATGATCGTCCAGATCAGCGCCGACGCCAAAAGTGGGCAGCTCTTGATGTCCGAATTGTTGAACCTTGTCCGTGGCTTTACCGCGCAGTACATCGATTAAATGTCCGGCACCAAATCGCTGGCCGGTGCGCAAGGCTGCTGATAGGGCTTTGCGCGCCGCTTCGGTGCCGTCCCAGATTTCCGGCGGATTCAGGCAGGTATCGCAGTTATTGCACGGTGCCGCCGCTTCGCTGAAGTAGTTGAGCAAAAACACGCGCCGACAATCAGTGGTTTCGCACCAGGCCAACAGTGCATCGAGTTTGCCGCGTTCCACACGTTTTTGTTCTTCGCCGGCGACGGATTCGTCAATGCGCTGACGATGAATCACGACGTCATTCAAGCCATAAGCCATCCAGGCTTCGGCGGGTTCGCCATCGCGCCCGGCGCGGCCGGTTTCCTGGTAGTACGCTTCCAGGCTTTTAGGCAAATCAAGATGTGCGACAAAGCGGACATCAGGTTTGTCGATACCCATGCCAAAAGCAATGGTGGCTACCATGATGACGGGCTCATCGCGTAAAAACTGTTGTTGATTTTTTTGTCGGGTTGCCGCGTCTAACCCGGCGTGGTAGGGCAAAGCGGTAAAGCCCTGGACGCTCAGCCAAGCGGCGGTTTCGTCGACTTTTTTGCGCGACAGGCAATACACAATGCCTGCTTCATTGCTGTGTCCGGCGAGAAATTCGAGCAACTGCTGGCGAGGATTATCGCGCTCGGCGACGAGGTAGCGAATGTTCGGCCGATCAAAGCTGGAAATGAAAATACGTGCGCTATCCAGTCCCAGACGAGTGATGATTTCCTGACGCGTGAGCGCATCCGCCGTCGCAGTGAGCGCAATGCGTGGAATGTGCGGGTAATGTTCATGCAGAGCCGAGAGCTGGATGTATTCCGGGCGAAAATCATGCCCCCATTGCGAGACGCAATGGGCTTCGTCAATCGCAAACAGCGCGAGTTGCCCTTCCCTATCCAAGCGGTCCAGCAAGGAAAGAAAGCGGTCTGTGAGCAAACGTTCAGGGGAGACATAAATCAAATCTAGCTCGCCATTGAGCACTTTTTGTTCGGTGGCACTGGCGGTGGCGTAATCCATTGATGAGTTTAGATAGGCTGCGCGTACACCGACTTGCAATAAAGCATCCACCTGATTTTGCATTAGCGCAATGAGGGGCGAGACAATGACAGCCGTGCCTGGGCGTAGGAGCGCAGGTATTTGATAACACAAAGACTTTCCGCCGCCTGTTGGCATTAAAACCAGGGCATCACCGCCTGCAATCAGATGATCAATGATTTCAGCTTGCGGGCCGCGGAATGAGGAATAGCCGAAGATGCGGTGCAGTGTTTCGAGTGCGGGGGACATGAGAGGGTTGTGCAGCGTTCAGCCAGTCAAAAAGGGTTTTTCACATTATGCTGCTTATCCTTGGTTCTGAATGAGAAAGAGTGGGGGTAAAGATGCATCGTCTTTCGCGGATGGGTTTAGTGGCTTCCTGGGCTTTTTTATTTGCGGCCGGTTTTTGGGTTTCGGCGACTGCGGCGGAAGAAACACTTCCCGCGCCATCGATCGATGCAGCAAAGAAAACAGAGGTGCTGCTAGCCAAGGTATGGCGGCAGGAACAAGACCCTGCTGGATTTTGGGTGAGCGAAAAGCTCGATGGTGTGCGTGCGGTGTGGGATGGTCGTCAGTTGCGTTTTCGCAGTGGGCGCATTGTGCCTGCACCCGACTGGTTTACTGCCGCTTTGCCCGCACAGCCACTGGATGGCGAACTTTGGCTGGGACGGGGCACATTTGAGGCGCTTTCAGCCATCGTGCGTAAAGCGAGTCCGGTAGATGCTGAATGGCGTCAGGTGCGTTACATGATTTTCGAGCTGCCTGATTTGTCGGGAGTGCCGGGTGCCTCGGGGAGTTTTACCCAGCGCGTTGAGCAGATGCGGGTGGTCGTCGACCAAGCGAAAATTTCCTGGTTGCAGGCAGTGCCGCAGTTTCGGGTGGCGAATGCGGCGCAGCTCATGGCGCGCTATCGCGAAGTGATAGCCGGTGGCGGGGAAGGCCTCATGCTGCATCGTGCAGAGGCCTTGTATCACACGGGGCGTAGCGATGATCTGCTGAAACTCAAACCGGCAGAAGACGCTGAAGCGGTGGTCATGGGCTATCTGCCCGGCAAAGGACGAAACAAGGGCAGGGTGGGTGCATTGTTGGTTGAAAACGCAGCAGGAAAACGCTTCCGCATTGGCAGCGGGCTGAGTGATGAAACGAGGCGCCATCCGCCCGCCGTGGGTGCCACGATTACCTATCGCTATCAGCACTTGAGTGTCAATGGCATTCCTCGTTTTCCGCGTTACTGGCGGGTGCGCGAGATGCTATAAGCTGACTTATTAGCTGGCTACCCCGAGCAGCGTGAGCACCAGCGGAACGGTGATGGCTGCTAGCGCGGTAGATATGACTAGTGAAGCCGCCACGGGGCCTTCCAGGGTCTTGAATTGGCGCGACATCAGGTAAACGTTGGCCCCTACGGGCAAACTGGCCATGAGCACCACCACGTGTTTTTCCATCGAGGGGATGTCTAGCGCCGTGGCAATTGTCCACACGGTCAATGGTTGAATCATGAGCTTGATGGCGCAAATTGCCGTGCTCAGTTGCCAGCCTGCGCGCATGCCGTATTGCGCCAAACCCATGCCTAGCGCGATGAGCGATAGCGGGGCGGCAATCTGCGCCAGCATCGCTAGCGGCGCATCGATCAACGCGGGGATGTGGCTATTGGTCAAGCCAAACGCAGTGCCACTGATAATGGCGGCCACAATGGGGTTGGTCAGCACCGAGCGCAGCGTTTTTGCAAAACCGGTAAAGGAGGGGCTGCCATGCTTTGCCCACTCGATAGAGACCGTGACCAGCGTCCATAAAATGAGCGAATTAAATGTCAGGATCAATGCAACCGAGGGCAGAGCGGCATCCCCCAGGGTGGTTTTAGCCAGCGGCAAGCCCAGCAGCACATTGTTGGAGAAAATGCCGCCAAGGGCAAATATGGATTGCGCCACGCCGTCCAGCCGCAGTAATCGCCAGGCAACCAGGCGACCGATTCCAAAGACAATGAGACAGCCACCAAAAAAGGCAATCAGCAAGCGCGCATCCACTGGGGGCAGACGAGAAAAATCGCTCATCATGCGAAACAGCATGGCGGGTAGCGCGATTGAAAATACGAAGCGGCTCAAGCTTTCAGCTACCGATGGCGGCCAATGAAACCAGCGTACCGGCGTGTAGCCTATGATCACCATAACGAATAGCGGTGTTGCAAGGGCAAGGTGATGAAAAAACGTGGATATCATGAAAAGTCGGCGCTGGTAAGGCGGCAAGGTGAATGGTTGGGGTGCAGTGTGCTATAGCCAATCGGCTATGGCCGCTGTTTGATGCGATAAATGGCAGTTTATCCGGTGCGGGTTTCGCCGTTCCATGCGAAACTTCGCGCCTTTCTTGTGAATCATCGTAATGGAGTTGATCATGGCAGGCTTACCCGAGATAACCAATATGGCACTGTTCTGCGATTTCGAGAACATTGCGCTGGGCGTGCGCGACGCAAAATACGCCCAGTTCGACATCAAGAAAGTGTTGGAGCGGCTGCTGCTCAAGGGCAGCATTGTGGTCAAGAAAGCCTATTGCGACTGGGCGCGCTACAAGGAATTCAAGGCACCGATGCATGAAGCGTCGTTCGAGTTGATCGAGATTCCGCATGTGCGCCAGTCAGGCAAGAATTCAGCCGATATCCGCATGGTGGTCGATGCGCTTGATCTTTGTTATACCAAAGCGCATGTCGATACCTTCGTCATCATTAGTGGCGACTCGGATTTCTCACCCCTGGTTTCCAAATTGCGCGAGAACAACAAGCATGTGATCGGCGTCGGTGTGAAGGCGGCGACCTCTGACTTGCTGTCGGCTAATTGTGACGAGTTCATTTTCTACGACGATCTGGTGCGCGAGCAGGAGGCGAAAAAGACGCGCAACGCGAAGAAGGCGCCAGCAAAAACGACGACGGCTAAATCAGCCGCAAGCCGGGCCGAGGAGAAACCCGAGGATTCCAAGCCCGAGGAGACCAAGCGCGAGGAAGCGCTCGATCTGCTGGTCGAAACGGTCGAGGCGCTGCTTGCCGAACGCGGTGGCGAGGCGACCTTGTGGGGCTCGATGGTCAAGCCCACCTTGCAACGGCGCAAGCCGGGGTTTACCGAATCTTATTATGGCTACCGTTCATTTCGCGATTTATTGGAGGACGCCAAAAAGCGCAAACTGCTCATTGTCGAGCGCGATGAAAAGTCGGGCCAGTATGCGATTCGATTGCCGATGGATGATTAACTTGATAAACGTCAGGTGGTATGAGTAGCGAAATAAAACCCGAGCAGTCCCGCGAGCTTTTGCAAGCGCTGCATATTCTTACCCGTGATGGAAAGCTGAATCAGGACAGCCGCCGCAAGCTCAAGCAAATCTATCACCTGGTGCATTTCATCGAGCCATTGCTGGTTGAAGTGATGCAGGCGCATGGTGATGTGACGCTGGCAGACCATGGTGCGGGCAAGTCTTATCTGGGTTTTATTTTGTACGATTTATTTTTTAAATCGCGTGATAAAGGCACGGTCTACGGTATTGAGCGACGTGCCGAGCTGGTCGCTCAATCAGAAGCACTGGCACTGCGATTGGCTTTTTCGCGCATGGCATTTCTTAATCTTTCAGTTGAGGCGTCAGTGACTTCACCCGCTTTGCCTGATCGCATTGACATCGTGACCGCGCTCCATGCGTGTGACACGGCAACGGATGATGCAATTCGCTTTGCCTTGCACAAGGAGGCGCAGTTCATTGTCTTAGTGCCGTGCTGTCAGGCGGAGGTGGCTGCTGTTTTGCGGCAGAACAAAAATGCGTCATTTGCAAAAACACCGCTCTCTGAAATCTGGCGACATCCAGTGCACACGCGTGAATTCGGTAGTCAGCTGACTAATGTATTGCGTTGCTTGTTGCTCGAAGCGCATGGCTACGCGCTGACGGTGACTGAGCTGGTGGGCTGGGAGCATTCAATGAAAAACGAGCTTGTCATCGCGCGCCGTGGCAACCCCCCACGGGGCAATGCACGGCAGCGTACCGAGCAGATTCTGCACGAACTGAATCTGGAAGAATTGTTACCCCGGTTTGCTTACTAACGTGCTTTCTTCAGGTTTTTCTCAAGACGAGAATGAATGCATTGGGGAATGCTTTGCGCTGCTCGACGATAGCGAGGCGAGCGAAGATCAACCCCGTTCTCGGTTGTATACCGACTATGTCACGTCATTGCGCTGCACCGATATTGCTGATTTTTCTGCGCTGCTAGAAGCCATGCAGCAGATGCAAAAGCAGGGTCTGCATGCAGTCGGACTGTTTTCCTTTGAGCTGGGCGCAGCATTGCAAGGTATCGCAGTACATGACACTGTGCCGCCCGGACAAGAACTAGCACATTTGCTACTGTTTAAAAACTGCCAGCAGTTATCTGCTGCCAAAGTCAATGAATGGTTGTTGCAGCGAGCGAATATCGATGAGTCAATCAGGGATGAGGCCGTTGCGGGTGTGACTTGTATTACGTCCAGCGTGAGTGAGGCTGAGTTTGGCAAAGCCATTGCGCAAATTCACCGTTACATTGAGGCGGGCGAAACCTACCAAGTCAATTACACCTATCGACTGCGCTTTACGACCTATGGTGGCCTGGTTTCACTTTACCAAAGGCTGAAACTGCGCCAGCCGGTGCCTTTTGGCGCACTGATTGCCTTGCCCGATGGTC